>JBAOIH010000004.1:0-300000 GCA_037045645.1 Nocardioides sp. | reverse complement strand
CTCGTCATCGGGATGGGCGTGTACGTGCATCAGGCGCAACCCGGCGAGCGGCTCGCCCGGGAACGGAGGGGTGGGGTGCTGCGACATGGGCTGGAGTCTAGGTGTGAGGATCGGGGGGTGACCTCATCAGCGCAGCGTCCCGCCGACCGATACGGCACCCCGTCGCCTGGACGCCGCAAGGCGGGGATCGTGCTGATCGGCCTGATCGTGGGTTCCGCGCTGGCGTGGGTGGCCTGGGCGGCGTGGTTCCACTCCCGTCCGGTCGTCACCTCGGACCTGTTGTCGTTCGAGGTGCTCAGCGACCACGAGGCGACCGCGACGGTGAAGGTGGGGATGCGCGGTGAGGCCGACGAGGACGGCGTCCGTTGCAAGGTGCAGGCCGTGGCGGCCGATCACTCCTCGGTCGGCGACTTGTCGTTCGTGCCGCAGGAGGGCACCAACACCGTGACGGTCCGCACCGAACGCCGCGCCACAGCGGTGACCTTGGAGGGCTGCACCGGGGACGGACAGAACCGTCCGCGCTGAGCAACGACCTGCGAAATCAGCACCCACTCGCTAGACTTGCCTCTAACGCAACACCCGCGGCCGTTGACGCATGCCTCAACGCATGGCCCTGCGACCGGCCGAAACACCCGCCGCACAACGGATGTGGCATACGCAATTACCAAGCATCATCGAACGTTGGAGGACACCCTCATGACTCAGAGCGACCTGGACAAGGTGTGGTTGACCCAGGAGGCGTACGACCGGCTGAAGTCCGAACTCGACGACCTCAAGGGCCCCCAGCGCCAGGCGATCGTCGAGCGCATCTCCTCCGCGCGCGACGAGGGTGACCTCAAGGAGAATGGTGGCTACCACGCCGCCAAGGAGGAGCAGGGCAAACTCGAGATGCGCATCGCGCAGGTCGAGGACCTACTGCGTCGCGCCGAGATCGGTGACACCCCGCCAGACGACGGCGTGGTCGAGCAGGGCATGAAGGTCACCGTGCGTTTCCCGGCCTTCGACGAGACCGAGATCTTCCTCTTCGGCAGCAAGGAACTCGAGAGCGGCGACGATCTCACCGTCTACTCCCCGCAGTCGGCGATGGGCAAGGCCATCGACGGCAAGAAGAAGGGTGACCTGGTCTCCTACAAGGCCCCCACGGGCAAGGAGATCCAGGTAGAGATCCTCGACGCGGTCCCCTATTCCAGCTGATTCTTTTCAGAGTCAGTCACATTCGGCGTTCGTGCCGGACATCTCCTGAGTGAATGCTTACCTCAGGAGGAACCATGAACGAGCAGCCTGATCCGCTTGCAGTGCTCCGGCGGGAGTCGTACGACAGCCAAGCCGTGCGCGCCGCGCAGGACAACCTCACCCGCGACATCGTCCGGCAGGCCCCGGCTCGCCGGACACGGCGTCGACGGATTGCGCTCGGGGTCATCGCCCTTGGCGTGGCAGTCCCCGGCGTCGCCGCCGCAGCCGAACTCGCCGGTGTGCATACGGGTTGGTTCGGCGACCCCGTGAAGAACACCGAGGACGTGGACACGTCCGAAGTGCTGAACATCTGCTCGCCTGACTATCCCGCGACGATTCCGGGCCCACCAGCCGAAGAGCGCCCTGCCGGCTGGGACTTCGTGGTCGCAGATCACCGAGAAGTTGGTCGATCAGGCCCGCCGCAACCCCGACTGTCGCCCAGACGGCACCGGCGCGATGATGCAAGAAACCGGCATCGACTCGATGTATGCCTCCACGCCAAGTGCCTGTGGGTCGGCGATGCCCGTGCTGCGGCAGCCAAGGGTGACGACTCGCGACGTGAGCGCGCCGGTCGCGAGTTGAAGACTCTGGCCAACAGCGAGCTCAACCACAAGATCGACGGCGGCGGAGTGGTGGCACTCGACAACGCCGTCGCCGACGCGGTGCTCGCGGGCGACATGGCCGATGCCGATCTCAACAGCTTCTACGGCGCCAACTGCGAGCAACAGCCGTGAGCGCCCCGACCGACAGGTTCGAGGCGCTGGTCGCGCTCCACGGCACCGTTGTCCTCGGGTACCTCGCCAGGCGTACGGACCCTCGGGAGGACGCTGCGGATCTGCATGCACAGGTGCGGAGTCGTACGCCAGCACAACCTCGCGGCCCGGCTGCGCGACGAGGTGCGCCAGATTGAGCCCGAAGCAACGATCAGGCCGACGCGATCCTGGCCGGCTTGAGCGCCGAGGATCGAGAACTCGTGACGCTCGTGCATTGGGAGGGCTTGACGATCGCCCAGGCAGCGCAGGTGCTCAAAGTGTCAGCCGCAGCAGCACGCAAGCGGATGGAGAGGATCCGGGAGCGGGCCCAGTCGGCCCAGTCGGCCCAGTCGGCCCCGTCGGCCCCGGCTCAGTCCGCAACCAGATAGCCCGCGTCGCGCAGCCCAGCAACGACCGCTTCGGCGTGCTGCTGGCTGCGCGTCTCGAGTTGTACGACGACCTCCACCTCGTGCATCGACAGCGACGGCGACACCCGCTCGTGTTGCAGGTCGATCACGTTGGCGCCCAACGAGGAGGTCTCGGTAAGCAACCCGGCCAGCCCACCCGGGAGGTCGCTGATCACGATCGACAGCGAGAGGAATCGACCCGCCGACGCAAGACCGTGCTGGATCACCTTGCCGAGCAGCAACGGGTCGATGTTGCCGCCGGACAACACCGCGACGGCGGGCGTCTCGAATGCGGTCGGGTCATCCATCACTGCGGCGACCGCGGCGGCGCCGGCGGGTTCGATGATCAGTTTGGCGCGCTCGGCGACGGTCAACACCGCGCGAGAGAGAGAATCCTCGGAGACGGTCAGGATCTCGTCGACGTGCTCCTGGATCGCCTTGAACGTGATGTCGCCCGGACGTCCGACCGCGATCCCGTCGGCCATCGTGGTCATCTTCTCCAACTGCACCGGGTGTCCTGCTTGGAGTGACACCGGGAAGGCCGCCGCGCCTGCCGCCTGCACGCCGACGATCCGTACGTCCGGCCGGGCCGCCTTGACGGCGATGGCCACACCCGCGAGCAGACCGCCGCCACCCAAAGGCACGACGACCGTGCGTACATCAGGCTGCTGCTCCAGGATCTCCAAACCAGCGGTCCCCTGCCCCGCCACGATGTCGACGTGGTCGAAGGGCGAGATGAAGACCGCGCCGCTCTCCTCGGCGTACTTCTTCGCCTCGACGATCGCCTGGTCGAGGTATTCGCCGTGGAAGCGCACCTCCGCGCCGTACCCGATGGTCGCGTTGATCTTGGGGATCGGGGCACCGGTCGGCATATAGACGACGGCCTTGATCCCGAGTTCCTGCGCAGACAAAGCCACACCCTGGGCGTGGTTGCCCGCACTGGCCGCGACAACTCCCGCGGTGCGCTCCTCGTCGGTCAGCCGGGAGAGCCGGACGTACGCCCCTCGCGGCTTGAAGGAGCCGGTGCGTTGCAGGTTCTCGCACTTGAGGCGGACCATTCCCCCGGCGCGGGCGGAGAGCCACCGCGCGCCGGCCATGGGCGTACGCAGGGCGAACCCGTCGAGGACCCGCGCGGCTTCCTCGATGTCGGCCAAAGTCACTTCAGCCAGGTTCACCTCGGGGATCTGGGTCACTCGTGCTCCTCAGGCTCGGGCCGAGGACGGTTCGCGGTCTCCGGGGGGACGTCACCCACCTCTCCGTCGTCCTCCCCCGGATGGAGGTCGTCAGCGGGGCCGTGGCGCGCGAGTTCGCCCTCGAGCAGTGTCCTCGGATCGTCGCCCACATCGGTCGACTCGGCAAGGTGTTGTACGACCGCATTGCCGGCCGCGATCAGAGGCACAGCGAGCAGAGCGCCCGCGATCCCCGCGACCAGGACGCCGCAGCCGATGCCGACGATGACGGCCAGAGGGTGCACCGAGACCCAACGCCCCATCAAGAAGGGCTGGAGGATGTGCCCCTCGATCTGCTGGACCAAGATCACGCCGCCGAGCATCAGCAAAGCCGTGATCGGTCCCTGGTCCACCAACGCGACCAGGACCGCGACCGTGCCCGCCACCGTGGCACCCACCATCGGGATGAAGGCACCGAGGAAGACGAGCACGCCGATCGCCAGCACGAACGGCACGCCGAGGATCGCCGCGACGATCGCGATGCCGACGGCGTCGACGAGCGCCACGATGACCGTCGCGCGGACGAACTGGGTCAGCGATACCCAGGCGACCCGACCCGACGAGTCCACCTTCTCGCGGGCGGCGCGGGGGGCCAGACGTACGCACCAGGCCCAGATCCGCTGGCCCTCGGCCAGGAAGAAGTAGGTCGAGAACAGCACGACGAAGAAGCCCGCGAAGATGTGCCCGACTGTGGTGCCGACCTCGGCGACCTGGGTCAGGGCGCTGCCCTCCTTCGTACGCTCGGTGATCGCCTTCTGGGCCTGGTCGAGGTAGTCGTTGATCTGGCTGTCGCTGGCGTGAAGGGGTCCGTCGCGCAGCCAGTTCTTGATCTTGCCGATGCCTTGGACGACCGAGTCCGCGAGGTCCTGGGCGCCCTGGGCGACCTGCTGTCCCGCGAAAGTCAGCAGCAGCACGACGGCGCCGAGTCCGACCAGGACCACGAGCAGCGCGGAGAGCCCTTGCGGCAGCCCGACGTCTTTGAGCTTGCGTACGACCGGGAACGCCAAGGCACTGATCAGCATCGCGATCGCCACGGGTAGGGCGATCACGGAGACCTTCGAGAGCCCCTTCATCAAGACCAGCCCGGCGGCCACGATCACGAGGAAACGCCACGACCAGGCGGCGGCGAGGTCCACGCCCCAGGGCACCTGGGCTCGGCTGAAGTCCGTACGCCCGGCGCCGATCGCGATCGGTTGCTCGCGCCGACGCAGCTCGCGCAGTTCCCGCAGTTGTTCGCGTTGCTCAGCGAGGCGCTGCGCCAAGGTCAGATGGCGTTCGGGTTCGCCGCTCTCCGGAGTCACGCCGACAGGCTAGACCCCAGCGCGCATCGGGCGGCTCACCCCGAAGTCAATCCAGCGCGCGCTCGAGGTCGGCGATCAGGTCCTCGACGTTCTCGATGCCCACCGAGAGGCGGATCAGGTCGGCCGGGACCTCCAGGTCGGTCCCCGCGACACTGGCATGCGTCATCCGGCCCGGGTGCTCGATCAGCGACTCGACGCCGCCAAGGGACTCGCCCAACGTGAAGACCTCGGCTCGGGCGCAGACATCCAGCGCGGCCTGCTCGCCGGCCTTCACTCGGAACGACACGACGCCGCCGAATCGCCGCATCTGCCGCGCGGCGGCCTCGTGTCCAGGGTGCGTGGCGAGGCCGGGATAGATCACGTCGCCCACGGCAGGGTGACTGGTCAGGAAGTCGGCGATCCGCTCGGCGTTGTCGCAATGGCGATCCATCCGTACGCCCAGCGTCTTCAGCCCGCGATGAGTGAGGAAGGCATCGAACGGGCCGGCGACTGCGCCCATGGAGTTCTGATGGAAGGCGATCTTCTCGGCCAGGTCGAGATCTCGTACGACCAGGGCGCCCCCGATGACGTCGGAGTGACCGCCGATGTATTTCGTCGTCGAATGCACCACGACGTCGGCACCGAGCGTCAGCGGCTGTTGGAGATAGGGAGTCGCGAAGGTGTTGTCGACGACCAGCAGGGCTCCGCCGTCGTGGGCAGCGTTGGCCAGTGCCTCGATGTCACCGAGGTTGAGCAGCGGGTTGGTGGGGGTCTCGACCCACACCAGGGTGGTGACACCCGGCTTGATCGCCGCCCGCACTGCGTCGACGTCACTCACCGGCGCCGGATCGTGCTCGATCCCCCACGCCTTGGCGACCTTGTCGAAGAGCCGGAACGTTCCGCCGTACGCATCGTCGGGCAGCACCACGTGGTCCCCCGGACGGCACAATGCGCGGATCAGGGTGTCCTCGGCCGCCAGTCCACTCGCGAACGCGAAGCCGCGCTCGCCCTCCTCGACCGCCGCCAGTGCGCCCTCGAGCGCCGTCCGCGTCGGGTTGGCGGAGCGGCTGTATTCATAGCCGCCCCGCAAGCCTCCGACACCGTCCTGTTTGTAGGTCGACGTCGCGAAGATCGGCGGGATCACCGCACCCGTGGTGGGGTCCGGCTCATACCCGGCGTGGATCGCGCGGGTGTCGAAGCCGGACTTGTGGCGGTGCTCTGCGTGGGATGACTGCGTCACCCCGCGACTCTACGCAACCGGGCGCGAGGCAAACTTGACGGCATGTTCTTCACGCGCAAAGCCGAGATGGTCGCCGCTGATGATGCGCTGCCCGGGCGCAGCACAGCCCTGATGACTCCGGGCGTACGACACCGCGTGCTGGACGCGCCGGTGCTCGCAGATGACGTGCCGGAGGGCCTGTCGGTGGCAGTCTTCGGGCTCGGCTGTTTCTGGGGCGCTGAGGAGATCTTCTGGCAACTGCCCGGCGTCTGGTCGACGTCGGTGGGCTATGCGGGCGGCTTCACGCCGAACCCGACGTACGAAGAGGTCTGCTCAGGCCGCACGGGGCACACCGAGGCGATCCGGGTCGTGTTCGACCCGGCTGTCGTGTCGTACGCGGACCTGGTCAAGCGCTTCTTCGAGGTGCACGACCCGACTCAGGGCATGCGTCAGGGCAACGACGTCGGCACGCAATACCGCTCGGCGATCTATTGGACGACGCCAGAGCAGGAGCGGACCGCGAGCGAGCTCACGTCTCTCTATGGCGCGGAACTCCAGCGGCGCGGCCTCGGCGAAATCACCACGGAGCTGAAGTCTGCCGACGACGTGGACTACTTCTATGCCGAGGACTACCACCAGCAATACCTCGCGGCGAACCCGAACGGCTACCGCTGCCACGCCAACACGGGTGTCCCCTTCCCGGCCTAGTGGTTTCGAGACGCGGCCTGCGGCCGCTCCTCAACCACCGATGAGGCGCCCCCTCGAAACGACGCCAACACGGGTGTCTCCTTCCCCGCCTAGTGGTTTCGAGACGCGGCCTGCGGCCGCTCCTCAACCACCGATGAGGCGCCCCCTCGAAACGACGCCAACACGGGTGTCTCCTTCCCCGCCTAGTGGTTTCGAGACGCGGCCTGCGGCCGCTCCTCAACCACCGATGAGGCGCCCCCTCGAAACCACGCCACCCCCGGTGTCGTTGAGGAGGTCGCGCTGAGGCCGCCACCCCCGGTGGTTGAGGAGGTCGCGAAGCGGCCGTCTCGAAACCATCACACCGCGAGAAACAACCCCACCCCCACCTCATCGCCCAGCCCGAAACCTTCGGCACGACGCACCGCGTCCTTCACCGGCAGGAAGTACGTCCCCTCGCGCGGAAACATCGACGTCGTGAACTCGGTGTCCCCGATCGTGGCGGTCACCGGGATCACGCCCCAATAGGCGATCGCAGCCTTGACCTCATCCACGATGCCCGCCTCGTTCTCGGGCAGTGGGATGAAGAAGTACGGCGCCGGTCCACGCCATTCGACGACCGTGCCGGTGAACTCCAACTTCATCTGCACATCGTAATTCTTTTGTGTATATTTCCAGTTCAAAGGTATTCCTTCGAACATCTATACGATAGAATCGCCACATGAATTCGTACGCTGATCTCGACGCTGTGGCCGTGTTGGCTGCCGCGCAGGATGGCGTACGTCGTCGGCGTGAGGCCGGGCGGGATGAGTTGTTGATCGCGTTGCAGTGGGCGGTGCTGCATGGTGAGTCGATCCGTGAGCGGGACCCGTTGACGACGCCTGGTGGTGAGGGCACGCCGGGGGTGCGGGAGTACGCGCTGCCGGGAGCTTGCGATCGCCACGCAGGTGCACACCATGACGGTGCGGCACCAGGTCGCCGACGCCCTGGATCTGGTTCACCGGCTGCCGTTGACCTGGCGTCGGGTGCTGGATCTGGAGTGCGAACCGTGGATCGCCAGGCGGGTCGCTGCCCTGTCGCGGGCGGTGCCGCGGTCCACGATCGCGATCGTGGACCGCGCCGTGGCCGCCGCAATCGCCGGACACACCCCATCCACGGTGTTCGAGATCGCCGCCGCGAAGGTCCTGGAAGCCGACCCTGACGCGGCGGCGATGGCGCGTGAGCACGCCGCCCGCGAACGGTACGTCCGGTTGTCGCGGGCCGACGAGCAGGGCTTTCGGCATGTGATCGCGAAAGTCACCGCCGGGGACGCTGCCTGGGTCGATGCGATGGTCGCACGTGTCGCCGACATCCTGGCCCTCACGCTTGGTGGGGAGCACAACCACGACGAACTGCGTTCCATGGCGTTCGGGTGGCTGGCCCGACCCGCCGAACTCCTCGAGCTGCTGCTGACCCACACCGAGGAAGCTGTCGACGACGAACCCCTCGACGATGCCGCGAGGCCTGCGTGGGCCACGGATCGGCTCGACCAGATCATCGGCCGACTGTCCGCGATGTCGATCACCCAGCTGAAGGCGCTCCGTGGCGCGGGCGCGACCGTGTTCGTTCACCTCGACGCGTCCGCCCTGCTCGACCAGCACGGCGTCGCCCGAGTCGAGGCGATCGGCCCGGTCCTCGTACGTGCCCTCGCGGACCTGGTCGGGCACGCCGACATCCGACTCCAGCCCGTGCTCGACCTCCACGCCGGCACCCGGGTCGACCGGTACGAGCACCCCGACCAGGTCAAGGACCACACCTGGCTCCTCACCGGTGGCGACACGTTCCCGTACACCAACAGGTCCGCCACCAGAAGCGGCGTCGACTTCGACCACATCAGCCCCTACCGAGAGGGCGGCCCACCCGGGCAGACCAGCACCACCAACGCACAACCGCTCAGACGGACACATCACCGGTGGAAAACCTTCGGCGGCTACCGCGCCCGCCCCGCCGGAGCCGGCCGCATCCTGTGGCAGACCCCCCACGGCCTGTGCGCCCTGGTCGACCACCAAGGCACCCACCTGCTCACCCCACACCAAACCCGGATCATGCTCACCGCACCCGACGGCATCGACCTCTACGTCACCGGCCCGGCAGCCACCCTCGCCGACGACTACCGGCACTGAGACGCTCACCGCACTCGATTGAACTCGGGAAGCATCTTCACCACGATACGAGCCATGGATACAGACATCATCGTCGTAGGTGCTGGCCTGGCCGGCCTGGTTGCTGCCGCAGAGGCGGCCGACGCCGGCCGCAGTGTCGTGCTGGTCGACCAGGAGGGCGAGCAGAACCTCGGCGCACAGGCATTCTGGAGTCTTGGCGGGCTGTTCATGATCGACAGCCCCGAGCAGCGCCGGATGGGGATCAAGGACTCCCCCGAGTTGGCGCGTCAGGACTGGTTCGGCAGCGCGCAGTTCGATCGCGAGGAAGACCGCTGGCCGCGCGCGTGGGCCGAGGCGTACCTCGATTTCGCGGCCGGCGAGAAGCGCGCCTGGCTGCGCGAGATGGGCCATCGGGTCTTCCCCGTCGTCGGCTGGGCCGAACGCGGCGACGGCCGGGCGGATGGTCATGGCAACTCCGTGCCGAGGTTCCACATCACCTGGGGAACCGGGCCAGGGGTCGTCGAGCCGTTCGAGCGCAGGGTGCGTGCTCACGTCGAGACCGGACGCATCCGCTTCGCCTTCCGCCACCAGGTCGACGACCTGATCGTCGAGAACGACGCCGCCGTCGGGGTGCGCGGCACCCTCCTCGAACCTACGAACGTGCAGCGCGGCAAGCCCAGCAGTCGTACGGCCGTCGGCGACTTCGAACTGCGCGCCCAGGCGGTCGTGATCAGCTCCGGAGGAATCGGCGGCAACCACGAACTCGTACGCAAAGCCTGGCCCGAGCGACTTGGCACCCCGCCAAGGCAGATGGTGTCGGGCGTACCCGCCCACGTGGACGGGCGCATGCTCGCCATCACCCAGGATGCGGGGGCGAACGTGATCAATCCCGACCGGATGTGGCACTACGTCGAGGGCATCCGCAACTGGGACCCGATCTGGGACAACCACGGCATCCGCATCCTGCCGGGTCCATCGTCGCTGTGGCTCGACGCGGCCGGCAACCGACTGCCGGCGCCGTACTTCCCCGGTTTCGACACCCTCGGCACTCTGCGGCACCTGCGCGAAACCGGGTACGACTACTCGTGGTTCGTGCTGACCCAGAAGATCATCGAGAAGGAGTTCGCGCTGTCGGGCTCCGAACAGAACCCCGACCTCACCGGCAAGGACGTGAAGCTGATGCTGTCGCGGGTCAAGCCGGGTGCTCCCGGTCCCGTCGAGGCGTTCAAGCAGCACGGCGAGGACTTCGTCGTCGCTGATTCGCTAGCGGATCTGGTGGCCGGCATGAACCGGGTCGCCGACGATGACGTACCTGATCTCGACGCCGAGTCGCTGCGCGTACTCATCGAGGCGCGGGACCGCGAGATCGACAACGACTTCACCAAGGACGCCCAGATCACCGCGATTCGAGGAGCCCGCGCCTACCGCGGCGACAAACTGGTGCGGGTGGCGAGCCCACACAAACTCCTCGACCCCAAGGCGGGCCCGCTGATCGCGGTTCGGCTCAACGTGCTCTCCCGCAAGACCCTCGGCGGACTCGAAACCGACCTGTCCGGACGCTGCCTGCGCCCCGACGGCTCGGTGTTCTCGGGCCTGTATGCGGCCGGCGAGGTCAACGGGTTCGGCGGAGGCGGCATGATGGGCTACAACGCCCTGGAGGGCACCTTCCTCGGAGGCTGCCTCTTCTCCGGCCGTACGGCTGGCAGAAGCGCCGCGAAGGAGACCGCGTGAAGTTCCGGCTGGGACGACCCGACCTCACCCGGTACGCCGACCTGTTCGCGGTTCCCGCGGCTCGCGCCGACAGTTTGAGCGTCACTTTCCTCGGTGTTTCCACGCTGCTCTTCGACGACGGCGAGTCCGCCGTCATGTTCGACGGCTTCTTCTCGCGCCCGTCGCTGCTCCGCGCCGCGCTGGCAAAGCTCACACCCGATGCGGCCCGCATCGACGCAGCCCTCTCACGGATCGGCTTCGGGCCCGGTGCACGCTCGTTGGACGCGGTGGTGCCGGTGCATTCGCACTACGACCATGCCCAGGACTGTGCCGAGGTCGTCCGGCGAGCCGGCGGCGTCCTCTTCGGGGGAGAATCCACCGCCAACATCGGCCGGGGCGCGCGGTTGGGATCCGACCAGATCCACGTGGTGACGCCGGGAGTGCCGGTCACGCAGGGGAACTTCACCCTCACGCACGTGATCTCCGACCACTGCCCGCCCGACCGCTACCCCGGCGTGATCACCGCGCCGCTCACGCCGCCCGCGCGCGTCAATGCGTACAAGTGCGGCGAGGCCTGGTCGGTCCTCGTCGAGCACACCAGCGGTCGCACCGCGTTGGTCCAGGGCAGCGCCGGTTTCGTCCCGCACGCACTCGACGGATTCGAAGCCGACCTCGTCTACCTGGGCATCGGACAACTCGGCATCCACCCCGACACGTTCATCCGCGACTACTGGAAGCACACGGTGAACGCTGTGGGAGCGCGAGGCGTGGTCCTCACCCACTGGGACGACTTCTTCCGACCGCTGGACCAGCCGCTGCGCGCCCTGCCCTATGCCGGGGACGATCTCGACAAGACGCTCTCGGTGCTCTCCCCGCTCGCCGCCGCGGAGCACGCGGCTATGGCCATGCCCAAGGTCTGGCGCCGCGAAGATCCCTGGGCACTCCTGGCCTGACCGCGCCCCTGACACACTGGACACATGAGCGACCTGCCTCGCAAGGCCGTCGCGCGCACCGCGCGGCTGGCGACGCTGCCCCTGGGGTACGCCGGGCGTACGGCCCTGGGGATCGGCAAACGACTCGGCGGTGCGCCGGCCGAGCAGGTGCTCTCCGAGGTGCAGCAGAAGACCGCCGAGCAACTCTTCAAGACGCTGGGCGAACTCAAGGGCGGCGCGATGAAGTTCGGGCAGGCGCTCAGCGTGTTGGAGGCCGCGCTGCCCGAGGACATCGCGGCGCCCTATCGCGAGCACCTCACCGCATTGCAGGACTCCGCGCCGGCGATGCCGACGGCGACCGTACGCCAAGAACTCGAGCGTGAACTCGGCGCACACTGGAAGTCGGAGCTGGTCTGGCTCGACGGCGGACCGACCGCGGCGGCGAGCATCGGCCAGGTCCACAAGGGACGTTGGCACGACGGGCGCGATGTCGCGGTCAAGGTGCAGTATCCCGGTGCCGGAGATGCACTGCTCGGCGACCTGCGCCAACTTGCGCGACTCGCCAAGGGCGTCGCGCCGGTCTTCCCCGGAATCGACATCAAGCCGTTGGTCGAGGAGATCCAGGCCCGCGCAAAGGACGAACTCGACTACGAACTGGAGGCCGAAGCACAAAGTGCGTACGCCGGCGCCTTCGCCGACGACCCGGACATCGAGATCCCCGACGTGATCGCGTGGGGGCGTACGGTCCTGGTCACCGAATGGTTGGAGAGCCCGCACTCCCTGGCCCAGGTGATCAAGGACGGCACCCAGGCCGAGCGCGACCGTTATGGCGAACTGTTCGCGCGATTCTTGTTCTCCGGAGCCGCGCGCACCGGCATGCTGCACGCCGACCCACATCCGGGGAACTTCCGCGTGCTGCCTGAGGGCCAACGCCTTGGTGTCCTCGACTTCGGTGCCGTGGCGCGCCTCCCGGAAGGAAGGCTCCCCGACGCGATGGGTCGGCTGATCCGGATCGGCATCGACGGCGACCACGACAAACTCGTGTCGGGATTGCGCGAAGAGGGGTTCATCAAGGACAACATCCGCGTGGACCCGCAACAGGTGCTCGACTACCTGTCGCCATTTTGCGAGCCGGCGCGCACGCAGACATTCCGGTTCAGTAGGGAGTGGATGCGCGGCCAGTTCGAGCGGATCAACAACCCGAAGGATCCGTCCTTCACGGTCGCGACCAAGCTCAACCTGCCGACGTCGTACCTGCTGATCCACCGCACGTGGTTGGGCGGGCTCGGGTTGCTCTCGCAGCTGGAGTGCGAGGCACCGTTCCGCTCGATCCTCGAAGAGCACCTGCCCGGGTTCCAGCTGTAACGCGTTGTTACGGTTTGGACGTGCCCACACCCACCTGGTCTCGCCTGCCGTTCGCTGCCTGGACCCTGCGCCGCTGCGTGATCGGCGTCGTGGTCGCGGTGCTGCTGATCATGCTCTCGATCCCTTCCACGGTGACGAGCTATCTGGGCGAACCCTTGCTCTCCATTTTGGGCGTCAGCTATGACGACGACCTCTATGGACCTTGCATGGGCGTGCTGGAGAAGTCGATCTCCCTGCTGTTTGCCCTGGGAGTGTTGGTGTGGGTGCTGCGACCGATCAGCAGTCGGGTCCTGGGCATTGCCCTCCAGCCATGGCAGCGGGTCCTGGGCATCGGCGTCGCGGGCGCGGTGCTGCTCAACGTCATCGTCGAGGTCTGGACCCGCGCGACCGGCAATTCCGGGGTCGACGCCGGCCAATTGCGCCAGCTCGGCTTCGGTTCGGCGTCTCTCAACGATCTCCTCTTGGTGATCGCGATCGCGATCGTCGGCCCGGTGTTTGAAGAGTTCCTCTTCCGGGGGCTGCTCTATCGCTCGCTGCGTGAGTCCCTGCGCCGATTCGGCCCGCCGCTGGCCGTGGGCGTCGCCGGACTGGTGAGCGCCCTCTTCTTTGCCGGAATCCACGGCGATCCGACGCAGGTGGCGCTCTTCCCGATGTACATCGTCTACGGTCTGGTCTCCGTCGCGGTGTACGAACTCACCGGAAGTCTGGTGGCGCCAGTCGTCATGCACGCAGCCAGCAACGCCTGGGCCCTCGCAGCGCCAGGGCTCAACGGCCCCGTCAGCACCCCCGCGATGATTCTGGTCGTGCTAGCCCCGGTGATCGCCGTGCTGCTCACGCTGCTCAGCGCTCGAATGCTCGATCTCGTGGGCGGGGACCGCTAGCTGCTGGATCCGGGCACGATCGCGATGCGGCCGGTGTAATCCGTACGCGCCAACATCACCGGACGGTCGAAGGCCGCCAGCCATTCGTCGACAGCTTTGCGGGCGCCTTCCCAGTGGCCGTAGTCGTCGATGATCAGCACGCCGTAGGGCGCCAGCCTCGGGATCAGGTGATCGAGCTCGTGCTTGGTGGATTCGTAGAAGTCGGTGTCCAAACGCAACAACGCGATCTGCTCGGGGGCTTGCTCGGGGATGGTGTCTTCGACCATGCCGCGTACGAAGTGCACCCGCTCCGCCGGGTAGCCGACCGACCCCACGTTGCGCTGGACGTCTTCGAAGGGCGCGTACGCCCACAGCGGGCTGCCCTCACGCTCCTGCTCCGCCATGCCCTTGGCGGCGTCCTCGCCGGTGATCGTGACATCGACCTCGGTCGGCTCCGACATGCCTTCGTAGGTGTCGAACAGGTAGGCCTCACGACTTTCGTCGCCCACCTCCTGCAGGGTGCGCAGCATCGCCATCGAACTGCCGCCGCGCCACACGCCGCACTCGACGATCGCGCCCGGGATGTTGTGTTTGACGACATAGCGGACCGCCTCGCAGGTCGCGAAAAGCCGCTCCGGGGAGGTCATGGTGAAGTCCTTGACCGTCGCGATCGTCGCGCGCGTCGCGTCGTCGATATCGGGGAGTTCTGCTTGAGGTCCGGCCAATCTGGCGCGGGCGGCGGAGACGAGGTTCTTGAGGCGATCCGTAGCCATGGCGTAAAAACTAGCCCACCCAGAAGCCCCGCCCACCCCACATCCCCTGGAAGGTGTCGCGGTAGTTGCCGCCCTGGGAACGTCCGCTGAGGTACGACCCGACGACCGCCGCCCCGAGGTCGTCGAGTTCGGGGCTGACCATCCGCCCGTCGACCCGCTTGGCCATGGATTCGATGAACCGTGCCAACCCCGGGTCGTCTCCTAGCCGGAAGAACGTCGTCTGCGCGCCCAGTCGGCGGGCGTTGTCGAGCTCGCGCACGGCGTACGCGATCGTCAGGGGGTGCGGTGGGTAGGAGAACATCACCTCGCCGTCGGGCTCCAGGTGCGAGGTGGGTTCGCCGTCAGTGACGATCAACAACACCGGCTGGGCGTTGGGGTGCTTGCGGAAGAACCGGTTGGCCAGCAACAGCCCATGATGCAGGTTGGTGCCCTTGTCCCAGAACGGTTCCTGGGCGGTGAGCTCCTCGATGTCGAGGGTGCGCGCCGCCCTGCCGAACGAGATGAGTTGCAAGGCGTCGCCGCGAAAGCGGGAGCGGATCAGGGTGTGCAGGGCCAGCGCCGTACGTTTCATCGGCACCCAGCGACCGTCCATCGCCATCGAGAAACTGGTGTCGACCAAGAGCGCGACAGCCGCCTGGGTACGCGCCTCGGTCTCGATCACCTCGATGTCGTCGACGGTGAGTCGCGCGGTGGTTGAGGAGCCGCGCAGCGGCGTCTCGAAGCCACGCGTACGCCGCACCGCGTTGGCGATGGTGCGCGGCACGTCCCACGGCTCGGTGTCGCCGAACTCCCAACGGCGGCTGGACCCGGTCGGCTCCCCCGCCTGACCGGTACGGCGGGCGTCCCGGTTGCCCTGGCGTCCGCTGAGCCGCTGGGCTACGTCGCGCAGCAACGCCTTGCCGAGTTGCCGCATCGCCTTGGGCGAGAGGCGCAGGTCGCCGTCCGACCCACGCTTGAGATAGCCGCTCTCACGCAGCGCCTGCTCCAGCCGTTGCAGGGTCTTGGCATCGACGGCGGCCTGGTCGCCGAGCTGGCGTTGCAGCGCGTCGAGGTCGACGTCGTCGAGCCGCGCACCGCCGTACGACTGCGACAGTTGCTCGCTGAGCGCGTCGAGTTCGGCCAGGTCCTGCAACGCGCCGGTGCCGTCGCCCAGGCCGAGCCCCTCCTCGCCTTGGAACCGCTCACCGCCATCCCAGTCCTCACCGGGACGCAGCTCGCGCAGGTTCTCGTCCATCCGGGCCAGTTGGGCCATCAACTCAGGGCTGCCGAACGCCTGGGCCGAGAGTTGCATCAACTGCTCGCGCTGCTCGGGCGTCATCGAGTTGAGCATCCGCTGGGCGGCGGCGGACCGCTTGGCGAGCGCGTCCATCAACTCGTCGAGATTCTTGGGGTTCTCCGGGAAGTGCTGGCCGTGCTTGGCCATGAACTCGTCGAAGTCCTGCTGCGTGGCCTCGCCGCTGCGCTGCTTGTCCAGCAGGTCGTTGAGGTCGCTGACCATCTCGGTGATCGCAGCCCGGTCTTCGTCGGTGGCCCCCTGGAGCGCCCGCTTCATCCCCTCGAAGCGCTGGTCGAGCAACTCACGTCCCAGCAGGTCCTTGATCTGCTCGAAGGTCTCGCGCGCTTCGGCGCTCGTCCAGTCGTACGACCCCAGCTCGCTCACCGCGGCGGCGGTGCTGGCGGGGAGGTTGTCGAGCTGCAACTGACGAAAGGCCCGGTCGCCCTCGTCCATCATCGGATCGCGCGCGAGTTGTTTGCGTTCCTCGAGGACAGCCTGGTCGAGCAGTTCGCGCACCTCTCGCAGCGTGCCGTCGAGGTTGTGTCGTTGCAGGATCTCGTTGCGCTTGCGCGCGACCTGGCGGGCCAGGTCGTCGAGTCCGCGCTGGTCTTGACTGCCGCGTCGCAGGTATTCGCGCATCGCCCGCTCGGGGCTGTAGCCGGCCATCACGTCCTCACCGATGGCGTCGAGCGCCTCGGCGAGATCGACGGGTGGCGCGAGCGGGTCGCCCCCGTCGTACTTCTGATAGCGACTAGCCATAGATCGTCTCGGCCCCGTCGGAGTCCTTGCCGATCTTGCGCGCCAGATAGAGGCCCTCCAGCGCAAGTTCGATCGCGGCGGCGCGTTCGCCGTCGTTGGTGGCACCGAGCCGGCCGGTGACCTGGTCGAACAGGTCGGACTCTCCCAACACCGGCAGCCCACCGAGGAAGTCGCGCGCCGCCACCTGGGCGCCGGTCGAGATCACCTGGCCGGATTCGAGAGCGTCGACGAGCAGGTGGAAGTCGATGCCGCCGAGATGGGCGCGTACGGCTTCCGCTGTCGCGGTGCGCAGCAGGTGGGTAAGGATCTCGGCCTCGCGGCCCTCCTCACCGGTCTCGAACTCGATCTTGCCGCCGAGCACGTCGACCGCGGTCTCCAGATCGACCACGCGAGCGACGGCCACGTCCTCACCCTGCCGCGTCGCGCGGTGCAGCGCGGCGGCAGCGATCGTCTCCGCGCCCGCGATCGCGAATCGGGCACTCACGCCGGAGCGCTGGTCGACCGACTGGCTGTCACGCAGGTTGCGGGTGAAGCGGGCCAGGATCTCGATCAGCACGTCCGGGACGTCGGCGACCAGATCCGCCTCCTGTCGGATCACCGCGATCTCGTCCTCGATAGTGGTCGGATAGTGCGTGCGGATCTCGGCGCCGAAGCGGTCTTTGAGTGGCGTGATGATCCGCCCGCGGTTGGTGTAGTCCTCCGGGTTGGCGCTGGCCAGCACCAGCACGTCGAGCGGGAGCCGCAAGACGTACCCCCTGATCTGGATGTCGCGCTCCTCCATCACGTTGAGCATCGCCACCTGGATCCGCTCGGCGAGGTCGGGCAACTCGTTGATCACCACGATGCCGCGGTGTGAGCGCGGGATAAGTCCGAAGTGGATCGTCTCGGGGTCACCGAGGTGTCGGCCCTCCGCGACCTTCATCGGGTCGACGTCGCCGATCAGGTCCGCAACCGAAGTGTCAGGGGTGGCGAGCTTCTCGGCGTACCGCTCGTCGCGGTGGCGCCATTCGACCGGCAGGTCGTCGCCCTGTTCCTGGGCCAGCCGCTGCGAGGCGACGGTGATCGGGTCGTACGGATGCTCGCCCAACTCCGAGCCCGCGATCACCGGCGACCACTCGTCGAGCAGGCTGACCATCGAGCGCAGCAGCCGGGTCTTGCCCTGCCCGCGCTCGCCGAGGAGGACCAGGTCGTGGCCGGCCAAGACCGCGCGCTCGACCTGGGGGATCACGGTCTCCTCGAAGCCGTGCAGGCCGGGCCACGGGTCGACGCCGTCTCTAAGCTTGGCCAGCAGGTTGTCGCGGATCTCCTGTCGCAACGTCTTCTGCTCGTGTCCGCTCGCGCGGAGTTCGGCCAGGGTCGAGATCGAGGGCGCGGTCACGAAACTCACGCTATCGCCGACCGCAACACCCCCACGGTTGATCTCATCGAGAACAGGGCAGGATGTGTCCATGCCGCTCGCGATCGCCTTCGTTGTCGCAATCGTGGCCGTTGCCGCAGGCACCATCGGCTACTTCCTGGGCGTGTCGGCCGGTGACAAGCGCCCGGGTGAGGCTGCCGAGATCGCCGAACGAGACGAGTTCATCGAGCATCTGCGCGAGTTGGCTTGGCAGCATCGAGACATCTCGCCCGAACTCTCCACCATCTTGATCGACGAGGTGTCCGCACGACACCGAAAGCAAATGCCCCCCTCGTCATGAGCAGGTCAGCATGAGTAGAAAGAATCCCTCCGTGAGCAACGTCAACACTGTCAAGGCCCGCGCGGGCGCCCTCGGGAAGGCGCTGGTCACCCTGGGGGCGATCCTGGTCGTCGGTCTCGGGCTGCTGATGTTCATCCGCCCCACGACCGTGTCCACCGGGCCCGACCAGGTGGCCCTGCACTACAGCGACGGTGCCTTCACCCCGCGCCGATTCAAGGAGTGCATCCCGAGCTCGACGCGCGCCTGGGACGGTCCTGGCGACAAGCACTATTCGTACCCGTCGTCTCAGCGCAACTACGTTTTCGGTGAGGGTGGCGATCGCGGCGCGATGACGTTCGTGACCAAGGACGGCATCGAGATGTCGGTCGACGGCGTGGCCGCCTTCATGCTCAACACCGAATGCCGGACCCTGCAGAAGTTCCACGACCTGATCGGCAACCGCTACTCGGCGTACATGGACTCGGCCGAGGGCAACGGATCGAGTGGCTGGCTGTCCATGCTCAGCGTCTATCTTTCACGGCCGCTCGAGACCGCTGTCGACAGGGCCAGCCAGAACTACACCTACACCGAGCTCTACACCGACCCCGCGGTGAAGGCGAAGTGGGAGCAGGACGTGCTCGCGCAGTTGCCCGACCTGGTCGGTCGCCAGATCGACGGCGACGAGGAGTTCTTCACCGACTTCGCGATCACGCTGCAGAAGCCGGTCCCGCCCGAGGCCGTGAAGGACGCGCTGGTCGCCCAGCAGGAAGCGGTCGCTCGCGCCAAGGCCAAGGAGGCCGAGGCGTCAGCTCAGGTGAAGGCCGCGCAGGCACAGGTCGAGGTCGAGAAGGCCGAAGCCGCCAAGATCGCCGAGCGGATCAAGGTGCTGGGGCGCGAGGGCTACCTCAAGCAGTACGCCATCGACCACGGGCTGAACCCGTATCAGCCCACGACCGGTGGGCTGATCACCAACCAGGACTGATCAGAGGACCAGGACTGATCAGCGGGCCAGCAGCACCGACGATCCGTGACCGAAGAGGCCCTGGTTGGCCGTAATGCCGACCCGGGCCCCTTCCACCTGACGGCCCTCGGCCTGACCCCGCAGTTGCCAGGTCAGCTCGCACACCTGCGCCAGCGCCTGCGCGGGCACCGCCTCCCCGAAGCACGCCAAGCCACCACTGGGGTTGACCGGGATCCGGCCCCCGATCGTGGTGTCGCCGTCGCGCAGCAACTGCTCGGCCTCACCCTCGCCACACAGTGAGAGGTCCTCGATCCAGTCGAGTTCGAGAGCGGTCGAGAGGTCGTACACCTCCGCCACATCGACGTCCGCAGGGTCGATGCCCGCTTCCTCGTACGCCGCGTCGCCGATGGACTGCTTGAAGGTGCGAACCGGTGGTTGAGGAGCAGCCGAAGGCTGCGTCTGGAAACCAGCCGGGTCCGTCGCCAGCAGCGGCATGTCGATCACCGTGTTGGGGAAGGTCGGCGTCACGGTCGAGATCGCCGCGATCCGGACCGGGTCGGCACCGATCTTGCGCGCGTACGCCTCCGAGCAGACCACGACCGCAGCCGCACCGTCCGAGGTCGCGCAGATGTCGAGCAGGTGCAGCGGATCGCTGACAACGGCTGATTCGAGGACGTCCTTGACGCTGACCTCCTTGCGATAGCGCGCGTACGGGTTGGCCAGACCGTGCCGCGCGTTCTTGACCTTGACGGCCGCGAAGTCCTCGCTGGTCGCGCCGTAGAGGTCCATCCGGCGGCGCGCGTAGAGCGCGAAGTACGCCGGGTTGGTCATGCCGAGAAGGCGGAAGCGCAGCCAGTCGGGATCGTCCCAGCGCTCACCGGCGTTGGGCGCGAGGAAGCCCTTCGGCGTGGTGTCGGCACCGACGACCAGTGCGACCTCGGACATCCCGGCCAGGATGCGCGCACGCGCGGTGTCGAGTGCCTGCGCACCCGTGGCACACGCGGCGTACGAGGTCGCGACCCGCGCGCCGTTCCAACCCAGCGCCTGGGCGAAGGTGGCGCCCGCGACATACCCGCCGTACCCATTGCGGACGGTCTCCCCGCCGACGATCAGGTCGACGTCGGTCCAGGGGATGCCCGCGTCTTTGAGGGCCGCGCGAGCGGCGACCACGCCGTACTCGGTGAATGGTCGGCCCCACTTGCCCCAGGCGTGCATGCCCACGCCGATGATCGGCACACTCGTGCTCACTGGTCGGCCTCCTGTCCCAACTCGGCAACCGGCAGCCAGCGCCAGATCAGCTCGCCCTCTCGGGCCTGCTCGATCACGAGTTCCATCTCGGCGCCGACCTTGAGGTCATCGACGCCATAGCCCTGCGCGACCTGGCCGAGGACCGTGATGCCCTCGGGCAAGGTGACGGCGGCAAGCGCGAACGGCTCGTACGGGTCCGTCGGCGGCTGGAACGGCGGCGGCGGCTGATAGCGGGCGTCGGTGTAGGACCAGACGGTGCCGTGGCGGGAGAGTTCGACGGTCTCGAAGTCCGTGCTGTCGCAGGAGGGGTTGCGGCAGAACGCGGCCTCACCGACCGGCGGGAAGTACGTCGACGCGCACCCTTCGCAGCGCGAGCCGAGCAGTGCAGGCGTGTCGCCGGTGGTGAACCAACCCTCGATGGCGGGCTTGAGATCAGGCATGGGGTCAGACTAGAACACGTTCTCGTTCTCGGGTTGGGCTGCGAGGTCGAGATACATCACAACTCCTTGGTGGCCGGGTCGCGGTCGGTGATGCAGTAATGCAGCCCCGCCGGGTCGGACATCACGGCCCAGAACTCCTCATCCAGCACCGTCCGGGCGCCGAGTTCTCGATGCCGCGCCACCTCGACCGGGCGGTGATTGGAGCCACAATCGAGGTGGGCTCGGGTGTCGCCCTCTGGTTCATCGAGGCGCTGCAGGAGTACGTCGAGGGGCAACTCTCCGCGCGGTCGCAGCCAGGCGAACTCACGGCGTCGTTCCAAAGGCTCGTCCCTCGCGTCGAGCAGTGCCTTCCAGAACGCCGACTCCTGCTCATAGATGTCGGCCGGGATGTCGAGGCAGACCTGATAGACGCCACCGGTCTGCCCACCCGGCCAGATGCGTACGGGTGGGCGCACGGCGTCACCGTGGTGGGAGACGAGGCAGAACGCCAACCCGCCCGGCGATCGCATCACGAAATAGCCGTGATCAGCCACTTCCATTGCCCCGAGGGCGACGGCCGCGTCAGCAGCCGCGCGTGGGTCGTCCACATGCAGGTCGAGATGGATCCGGCTCGGGCCTTCGCCCAGCCGTTGCGCCCTGAGAGTCGCGTCTCCCGTCGGCGGCAGGAGTGTCACGAACTCGGCGTACTCCCCGCGCGGTTCGCTGAGCGTGGCGCCCGTGACTGCGCACCAGAAGGCGGCTGCGACGTCGTACGACTCGGGCTCCAGGTCCAGGAAGACGGTCAACCAGCGGATCACAGATCGGTCGCCCCGTCGATGGACTCGCGGATGAGGTCGGCGTGACCGGTGTGGCGGGCGTACTCCTCCACCAGGTGCACCAGGATCCAGCGCAGTGTCGGCGTCTCGCGCCCGGCCCCGCGCTCGCGCTTGGCCTGCTGGTCGAGGCCGCCGGTCGCCAAGGCGGCGTCGAGGATCTTGTCGGAGTTGGCGATCGCGGTGACCAGCAGCGAGTCGAGTTCGGCGTACGACAGCCGCTCGGCAAGGTGCCAGTCCCAGTCGTTGTCGCTCTCCCAATCCACCTCGGCCCAGGGCTGCGACGGCGGCTGACCGGCCAGGACGTGGGTGAACCAGTAGTCCTCGACGAACGCCAAGTGGCTGAGCATCCCACCCAAGGTGAGCGGGCTCGGCCCGAGGGGTTGTCGCAACTGCTCGTCGCTAAGCCCGTCGGCCTGGCGCCGGATCGTGGCACGGAAGGCGTCCAGGAACGACCGCAACATCGTGACCTCGTCGGCGGCCAGCGGCGGGTCTATGCGCTGGATCGTCATGTCGAAGATGGTCTCACCGGGACGTTCGGTCTAGCCACGCATTAAGAGCCGCCGGTCCAGATCTCCACCGGCACCAGGGAATCGGTCGTGCTGTTGTTGCCCAACAGGCCATTGCCGTTGCTGCCCCAGCACATCGCGGTCCCGGCGCTGGTGACACCGCACGAACTCACCCAGCCGAGCGCCACCTGTTGCCAACTGCTGGGCATCTTCGCGGGGACCAAGGAATCGTGAGTCGTGCCGTCACCGAATCTGCCTGCGTTGCCGCCCCAGCACCATCTGCCGCCGTCTTGAGCGATGCCGCACGAATAGCCCTGGTCGGCTTGGATGTCCCACCAGGTGCCAGGCACCTGGAAGACCGCGTGTTCGCCCTGCTGTTGGGAAACGGTGGTGCCGTTGCCCAATTGGCCACTCTGCGCGCTGCCCCAACACCACGGTCGCGGTCGGGCGTGAGCGCTCAGGTTGTCGCCATCTGGCACACCCAGCCGTCCGGCATCGTCTCGGACTCGAGGGCATAGCGCACGTCGTCCGAAGCCTCTTGCGAGAGCAACTCATCGCCGGTCGGATACACGATCTGTTCTTCCTTGGCGTTGTGCGCTTCCAGGATCGCCGCGAACTCGGCCCAGGTCTGGCGTGCCTCGGCGGGCGCCCCCGCCGCCACCTGCTGCTCCAAGACCCTCAACAGGTCCCACAACTGCCCATGCTCTCTGAGCATCACCAGGATCGGCCCCATCAGCCCGCCGGCTCGCAAGGGTGGGAAGTGCATCGTCTCCTCCACCCAGATGTGATGGCGCAGGCCGGCGGCACCAGCTTTCAGCGCAGCCGCGTCCGGCTCTTCGGCCTCGAGCGACGCGGCGAAGGTGGCGAAATGCGCGTCGATCACATGGTGGTCGTCTTCGAGCACCTGACCGACCGTCTGCTCGCTCATCCGCGCCAGTACCCGTTCGCGGCGGCGATGGTCTGGAAATTGATCGCCACCACCTGTGAGGCGGCAGTCAACGCCTCGGCCGAACCGGCGTACTCCGGTCGCAACTGATGCAGCACCTCGGTGTCAGGCTGGGTGTACTTCACGCCGCGTCGACTCAGCGTGATCGCCAGTTCGAAGCCGGCCTGCGGCGTGTCGGTGATCAGGGTGGTCAGCCACTCGTCGGTCATCTCGGCTCCTCGGGCTCAGGGATTGTTTCCACTTTAGACCGTGTCTATTGCGGAGTGTGAGGGCCCCGTCCCCCTCCGCTCGGTCGCCCGGATTTCGTACGCCGAAAGGCCCGGTCACCGGTAGCGTTCGCGCCATGTCCCACCACGAACCCCACCCGGCGCGCGAGCAGATGATCCAGGCGCTGTGCGACCCGGCGTACGCACCCATCGTCGACCTGGTCGTCTGGGTCGAGGACGGGTTCGCGTACGGCGCCAATCACGTCGGCCGGGTGCGCTTCCACGACGACGCACCCTGCGAGGTGATCGCGGGCGAGAATCCGATCGGCTCGGAGGATCCCCTCGGGTTCTTGCCCTACCAGCTCGAACTCGACAACCCCTCCCCGGTGGTCTCGACCGAGAACGCCTATCCCCTCGCGTCGGTGCGACTCAAGAAGCTTCTTCGCCGATCCGGAACGGTCCCCCGACTTCGCGATCGTGCACACCCCGCGGCACTACTTCCCCGAGGAGCACGGGCACGTAGGCGAGCACGGCTCGCTCGACCTGATCCAGTCGCGCGCGCCGTTCATCCTTTCCGGTGTCGGGGTGAAACAGAGCGGGTTTGTCGACGCGTACGCCCGCCTCGTCGATGTCGGCCCGACGCTCGCATCGCTCGCGGGTGTGCCCGATGGCGACTTGGTCGACAAGGATGGAGCGGCGCTCGATGGCCGGGTTGTGACCGAGCACCTGACGGGTGAGAAGCCGCGCTACGTCATCGGGATGCTGTGGGACGGCGCGCATTGTGGCGAGTTGCTGGCGATGGCCGAGCGCGGTGAGGCGCCCGGGGTCGCGCGCCTGATCGCCAACGGGCTGGCCCTGCGCGGCGGCGGGATCTCGGAGTTCCCGAGCATCACGCTGACCAACCACACCGCGATCCTGACCGGCGTGGGGCCGGGTCGCCACGGCGTGATGGGCAACGTCTACTTCGACCGGATCAGCGGCGAGCGCGTGGTTCCCAACGACCAGTCGACCTGGCACCGCAGCGGCGAGTGGCTGCACGACGGTGCTCGGACGATCTTCGAGATGGTCGCCGACACGCTGCCCGAGGGCGGACTGCGTACGGCCAGCGTCGACGAGGCGATCGACCGCGGCTCGGACTACTCCACGATGGCGTTGATCCGCGGCTCAGGCGAGTCGGGAGCCGACGCTTTGGATGACGCGCTGCCTGACCCGCACACCTCGCCCTACCTCCGCAACCCTGCCTTCTTGGAGGACGACTATTTCCGTTGGGGTGTACGCGTCGACGATCTCGGGCTGCAGCAGATGCTCGATCTCTTCGCCACGCCGGAGTCCGCGCCGAAGCTGACCTGGTGGGCCAACGTGGTCACCGACTGCGGCCACCACGGCGCCGGTCCTCGTTCGGAGATGGCGCTGGACGCGTTCCGGCAGAGCGATGCTCGCCTGGTGAGTTTTCTCGAACACCTCGACGCACTCGGCATCACCGACCAGGTCACGTTCCTGCTCACCGCCGACCACGGCTTCGAGGGCTCACGCGAAGACGTACGCGGTTCGTGGAAGCCCGCCCTCGACTCTGTCGGGGTTCCATATCGCGACGAAGGCCCCGGTCTGGTCTATCTCGTCGGTTGAGTTGGGCCCGCCTGGGCGTTGAGTTGGGCCCGCCTGGGCGTTGAGTTGGGCTTGCCTGGGCGTACGGTCGAACTATGAGCATCCCGGTGAAGATCGAGTCGTTGGAAGCTGTGCTGCAGGACTTCGGTGTCGGCTATCTGCTTACCGTCGGCGACGGGCGTACGAAGGTGGTCACCGTCGACGCGAACCTGGACGGTGGCGTCGTACGACTGCCAGCCAGCCGCGGTTCCGCCGCCAATCTCGCCTCCAATCCGAGCGCGACGCTGCTGTTTCCACCTCCGGCACCACGCGGGTATGCCTTGCTGATCGATGGGACTGCGGAGGCAGACGGTGACGGCATCGACTTCACGCCCGAGAGCGCGGTGTTGCACCGCCCGGCGTCACATGCCGACGGGCCGGCAGCCCCGGTGAGTGCCGGTGACCAGACCGACTGCGATAACGACTGTCGGCCAGTTTGAGGCGCAACTCAAGGCCCAGGGAGGCGCAACTCAAGGCCCAGGGACACGGGACTCAACGCCTGGCGAGGGGGAACTCAACTTGACGTGAGGAGGCGTTCGCGCTGGACCTCAGCGTCCGCCAGGGCGCGCTGCGCGGCAGCCTTGCGGCGAGCGAGTTCGTCTCCGGTGGTGGAGAGGCCGGCTTGCAACTGCTGCACGCGCGCGGCTGCCTCCTTGATCCGCTCACGCACCGCATAGTCGCTGAAGATGTTGTCGAACCAGACGTCGAAGGTCCGGTTCATCTGGGTGATCTCGATCTGACCCACTGACCCGATCCCCACGTCGGCCAACTCGGACGCGAGCGCAGTCAGTGCTTGATCGGCCCGACGCATCAGGTCGCCCGCCTTGTCGAGGCGGTCGTACTTCATCATGTCGGAGAACACACCGCCGCTGAAGAAGGTGTCGTACGTCGCCCAACTCTGCGCTGATCCGAGATGTTCGGCGGCAGCATTGAGTGCGGAGTACGCCGAGCGGCAAGCCACGTCGGCCTCCTGGATCTGTGCCAGTTCGGCTCGGGTGAGCCCCACCTGCTCGGCCAATGCGGTCAACTCAGCGGCGGCCGGAGATGCGGAGGCGGAGAGTTCACGTTCTCGTTCTTGCAGGATCTCTGCTCGTTGCGCGGAGAAGTCACCCAGTGTCGCGATCCGTCGGTCCAGATCTTCCACTTCGCGGCGCGCGGCTTCGAGTCTGGCCTCGGCCTCCTGCGCCTGATAGGCAGCGGCTGCCGCCTCGGCCTCCTCCCGGTTGAGGTCCAGGTCGCGATTGCCCTTCAACGCCGACAGGATCCGCGTCATCGACAACGACCGCAGCCGTTCGACGTCGAACGACTCCTTCGCGTGCGCGGCGATCGCCGCATCGAGTCGGCGCTCGGCCTCGGCGCGATTCTGCTCAGCCACGTTCAACTGCCGCCGCAGCCCGGATGCCTCCGACTCACGTTGTGCCAACTCGGCCAGCCGCTCCAGCGCCGCGCTCATAGTGAGGAGCCTAGCCAGCGCTGCCCCGTCGACACCGGGGTCACCGTGCCCGCGGTGAGTTCGGCCACCAGGCCCGCCAACTGGTCCACCTCCGGCACCCCGACCAGCAACGTCACCGCCGAGTCGTACGCCACGTCCAGCACGCGCACCCCGCGACCTCGCAGGTCACTCTCCAATCGGCCGGCGTCGGCGTGCGAGACGCGCAGCGCGACCTCGAAGACCAACTCGAAACGCTTCAACGTCGACACGTCCAGCGCCGCGCGCACCGCGTCGCCGTACGCCCGCACCAAACCACCCGCACCCAGCAAGGTGCCCCCGAACCACCGGGTCACCACCGCCACCGTGTCGGTGAGACCGGCACCACGCAGCACCTCCAGCATGGGCGCCCCCGCGGTCCCCGACGGCTCGCCGTCATCCGACGAGCGCGCGATCGACGAGGTGGGCCCGAGGACGAAGGCCGAGCAGTGATGCCGCGCGTCCCAGTGCTCGCGACGCGCGCCGTCGATCACCGCGCGAGCCGCCTCTTCCGACGACACCGGAGCGACGACCGCGAGGAATCGAGAGCGCTTGACCTCGATCTCGGCACTCGCGGGCGCCGCGAGGGACACGTACGACTTCACGAGTCGCCGCCGGATCGCTCCCTCTCGGCGGCCTCCACGAACTTCTCGAAGCGCACGGACACCTCCTGGAACCCCTTATGCCGCTGCATCTGGGCATAGCCCTGGTAGGCGCGCATGTCGGCCTCGGTGAGCTCGACGCGATCGGTGAAGGGCGTGAGCAGCGCGCGCGGCCACAACTGTTTGGTGAGCACGACGTTGATCTCCATCGCGAGCACCGCCATCACCGCACCGAGCCACAAGAAGCCCACGAGCCCGAGGACCAGGCCGAACGTACGGTTCATCGAAGCGGCACCGACGAGCACGTGCTCGACATAGAGCGCCCCGACGTACTGCAACAACTGCCACATGATCGCGAGCGCGAACCCGCCGGGCATCGTCTGGAGGAACGGCGGGCGGCCGGCTGCCGCGAATCGGAACAACAGGGTGAGCATCGTGCCCACGATCAACGTGATCGCGATCGGCAGGAAGAACTTCAGCCCACCGCCCAGCCAACGCGTCAGCCAGTCGGTGCGCGCCACCACAGTGGAGAACACCGACACCACGAGCAGCGACGTCCCGGCGGTCAACAGCAAGACCAGCGTCTTGAGCCGCGACTGCACCGGATTGGGGCGACTGTTGCGCGGCACCGACCAGACCAGCCAGGCCGTGTTCTGCAGGCTCTGCCCCAGCCCCATCGACCCGTAGAGGGCGGCCAGCGAACCGAACACGATGCCGCCGACCGAACCCTGCAGGCCCTGCGGTCGTCCGATCTCGTCGCCGATGATCGGGAACTGCGACAGCGCGGAGTCGAGGATCACCTCCTGCCACTCGGGGCGACCGGCAAGGACGAAGCCCAGGATCGACGTGCCGAGCAGCATCAGCGGGAAGATCGCGATGAACGCGTAGTAGGTCATCGTGGCGGCCAGGTAGTTGCCCTGGTCGTCGAAGTATTTGTAGATGACGGCGAGCGGAAAGCCGACGCTCGTGTGCTCCCGCTGGAAGCGGTCCACGGGTCCGACGCTCGGCATGGGCGTGAGGCTATCGCTCACCACACCCCGAGCACGTCACCACCGATGCGGACCACAAACGCAGACACGATCAGCAAGAAGAACGCACGTACGAACTTCGCGCCCGCGCCCAACGCGACCCGCGCCCCGAGGTACCCCCCGGCCAGGTTGGCGGCGCCCATCACCAGGCCGAGTTGCCACATCACCGCGCCCTGCGGGATGAACACCACCAAAGCAGCGAGGTTGGTCGCCCAATTGGCCAGGCGCGCCTTGGCCGAGGCTTCCAGGAACGAGTAGCCCAGCAGGCCGACGAGTCCGAAGACGAAGAACGATCCGGTCCCCGGGCCGAGGGCCCCGTCATAGAAGCCGACCAGCGCCCCGATCAGCATCGCTCCCCAGGTGTGTCGCCGCCCCGCGTACCGCAGCGCCGTCTCCTCTCCGAGGGAGGGTTTGAGGAAGACGTACGCGCCCACGAGCACCAGGGCCACCAGCACGATCGGGTCGAACGCCGAGCGTGGGATCAGCGACGCCACGGCGGCGCCGCCCGCCGACCCGGCGAAGGCGCACACCATCAGCGGGACGAAGGTCTTGGGATCGGGCCTGAGCCTGCGAAAGTACGTGGCCCCCGCGACGGTGGTGCCACAGATCGAGGCCAGTTTGTTCGTGGCCAGGATCTGCACGGGACTCGCGCCAGGGAGGCCGAGCAACAGCGCCGGGAGTTGGATCAGCCCTCCGCCGCCGACAACCGCGTCGACGAATCCCGCCGCCAGGGCGGCCAGCGCCAGCAGCAGGACGATCTGGAGTGACAGATCCGCCATCGGTCAGCGCTGGATCTTGCCGACCAGGACCGAGTCGTAGTCGGTGGGATACACCGCACCGAGCCCAGGGCAGACCATCGTGGACGAGCCCGCGGGCGCGATCTCGGACTCGGACGTGCAGTTGATCGCGGCCACGAGTTCGCTGCCGAGTCCGAACTCGAGCCGGAACAGGGCGAACCTGGTGGTCTCCCCGGTGTTGGTCACCTTGAGATCCACGACGTCCGGCTGCTGCACGTCCTGGCCGCCCCGCGAGACCTTCGTACTCGTGAGGTGCCATCCTTCGGCTGCTTTGAAGCCGTTCCACTCGAAGACCTTGCCGACCTCGATCTCCATCGGCGCGTCGTGGCCTTCGCCCTGACCGCCTCCCGAGCAGGCCGCCAACGACAGGCTCACCAGCGCGAGGCCGAGGAACCTCCTCACGCTCCCGCCATGTGGGCCAACAGGTCTTGGCGGGTCAAGACGCCGACCGGTTTGCCGTCCTCGTGCACCAGCGCCGCGTCGGCGCTCTCCAGCAGCGCCACGGCAGCCGAGACGGCCTCGTTGGAACCAATGGAGGGCAGCGCCTCGGACATGTGGTCCTCGACGCGGTCGGTCAACTTCGCATGCCCGGCGAAGATGGCATCCAACAGCGCCCGCTCGGAGACCGCACCGGCAACCTCCGCGGCGACGATCGGCGGCTCCGCGCGTACGACCGGCATCTGCGAGACGCCGTATTCCTGCAAGATCGCGACCGCGTCGGCCAGCGTCTCGCCCGGATGGGTGTGGACCAGGTCCGGGATCGGGCCGGTCTTGGCCCGCAGCACCTCTCCGACCGTACGCTCGGCCGCATCCGTGCCGGTCTCGAAGCCGAACCGCGAGAGCCAGTCGTCGTTGAAGACCTTGGTGAGGTAGCCGCGACCGGAGTCGGGCAGCAGCACCACGATCACGGCGTCGTCGCGGCCTTCCTCGGCGAGCTCGCGCGCCAGTTGTGCGGCGGCGTACGCGGCCATCCCGGACGAACCGCCGACCAGCAGCGCCTCCTCGCGTGCGAGTCGGCGGGTGAAGGCGAACGAGTCCGCGTCGGAGACCTCGATGATCCGATCGGCGACGTCACGGTCGTACGTCTCGGGCCAGAAGTCCTCGCCGACGCCCTCCACGAGGTACGGGCGCCCGGTGCCGCCGGAATAGACCGAGCCGGCCGGATCGGCGCCGATCACCTGGACGTCGGGATTCTGCTCCTTCAGAAAACGTCCGATCCCGGTAATCGTGCCGCCGGTGCCGACGCCAGCCACGAAGTGAGTGATCTTGCCTTCGGTCTGGCGCCAGATCTCGGGGCCGGTGGTCTCGTAGTGCGAGCGCGGGTTGTGCGGGTTGGCGTACTGGTTGGGCTTCCAGGCACCCGGCTGCGAGGCCAGGCGGTCCGAGACGTTGTAGTAGGAATCGGGGTGCTCGGGCGCGACCGCCGTCGGGCACACCACGACCTCGGCGCCGTACGCTTTGAGCACGTTGCGTTTGTCCTCGCTGACCTTGTCGGGGCACACGAAGACGCACTTATAGCCGCGTTGTTGCGCCACCATCGCCAGTCCCACCCCGGTGTTGCCCGAAGTGGGCTCGACGATGGTCCCTCCTGGCTGCAGTTCGCCCGAGGCCTCGGCCGCGTCGATCATGCGTGTCGCGATCCGGTCCTTCACCGACCCGCCCGGGTTGAGGTATTCGACCTTCGCCAGCACCAGCGGTGACTCCAGGTCGTCCAGTGACCTGCGCAGCCGCAGCAGAGGCGTGTTTCCGATGAGGTCCAGCAACGAGTTCGCGTAGTCCACGCCCTCAATCTAGGCGTTGGAGCGAACGCGTGGTGAAACGCGACGACCGCCCGCGGGGGCAACCCCTTCGTCCGTATGGTTGCCGTCATGAGCAAGGTGACCGCGGCACGCAAGCTGGCCTCGGCCGCGGCGTACGGCGGGGGCGGCCTGTCACTGCTCGGCGCCGGTCTCTACGGAGTGCTGACCGCCGAGGCGAAGTTCGCGCGTTATCTGATCGGCGAGGCGAAGGACACCCCGCCGGACCCGACGGGGTGGTACGGCCGGGGGCGCCCCGGTCCGGGGATCCGGCTGGCGTTGCTCGGCGACTCCAGCGCGGCCGGCTATGGCGTGGATTCGGTGGAGGAGACGACCGGCGCGGTGCTCGCCTCCGGCGTCGCCCTGCAAGCCGACCGGCGGGTGCACCTGCGCTCGTTCGCCAAGGTCGGTGCTCGTTCGGCCGACCTCGCCGGGCAGGTGGATCGCGCACTGACGACCCACCCCGACGTGGTGGTCATCTTCATCGGCGCCAACGACGTGACCCACCAGGTGTTGCCCTCGGCCTCGGTGCGCTCGCTGGCGGAGGCCGTACGCCGGCTCGTCGAGGCGGGCGTCGAGGTGGTGGTCGGGACCTGTCCCGACCTTGGCACGATCAAGCCGATCGGCCCGCCACTGAAGCAGATCGCCCGCTCCTGGTCACGACGCTTGGCCGCCGCCCAGACCATCGCCGTCGTCGAGGAGGGCGGGCGTACGGTCTCGCTCGGCTCCATCCTCGGCGCGGAGTTCCTGGCCACGCCCGAGGTCCTTTTCGGACCTGACCGTTTCCACCCCTCCGCGGAGGGCTATCGGGCGATGGCCTCGGTCGTGGTGCCTTCGGTGGTCGCCGCCTTGGAGCTGGGACCGGAGACCGAGGCGGCGCCGCCGCGCGGTCGGGGCGAAGGGGTCCTTCCGGTGGCGACTGCCGCCGTAAAGGCGGTGAAGACGCCAGGAACCGAGTTGGACGGCACCGAGATCGCCGGCAGCCAGCGCGGCCTTCGCGGGCGCTGGGTCGAGTTGCGCCACCGTGTGCTCGGGCCGCCCAGCGAGGCCGAGGCGCCCGAGTCCGACGAGTCCACCGGGGACTGAAATGCCGGTGGCCCGTCTCCCACAGCAGGAAGAGACGGGCCACTGGAATCCTCTCACGCGAGGTCAGTCACCGCGCAGGATGGCGAGGATGCGCAGCAGGTTGGTGTAGATCCAGACCAGGCTGACGGTCAGGCCGAAGGCCGCTCGCCACGACTCGTGCTCGGGGAGACCGGCGGCGACGCCGTTCTCGACGAAGTCGAAGTCGAGGATCAGCATGAAGACACCCAAGGTGAGGCCGACGATCGCCATGACCAGGCCGAGGGTGCCGAACCCGAAGAGGCCGGTGTCGATGCCGAAGAAGCTCAGCACCAGGCTCAGGATGCCCAGGCCGACGACGCCGAACATGCCGGCGATGACGAAGGTGCGGAACTTGTTGCCGACCTTGATGTCGAAGAACTTGTACGCCGCCAGGGTGCCCGCGAAGGCGGCGAAGGTGCCGAGCACCGCCTGGCTGACGATCCCGTCGCCGAAGCTGGCATCGAAGAACTTGCTGATCGCGCCGAGGGCGACACCCTCGAGCCGCCGCGAAGGCCAGCACGAGTGCGGGGCTGATGACGCGCTTGAACGAGTTGACGATCGAGAGCACGAACGCCAGGCCGGCTCCGAGCATCGACAGCAGGGTGGCCCGGCTGAGCGCCTCTTGGCTGACCGCGACGTCACCGACGTACCACCAGGTCGCGGCTGCGGTCACGAAGACCAAGATCAGCGACATCGCGGTCTTCTGGACGACCGAGTCGATCGTCATCCGCCCGGCGTCTTGTGGGGTCGGCGTGCCGGTCTGCCAGTCGGCGGGCTGGCCATAACCCTCGTAGGGGTTGCCGTTGCCGGCGTAGGTCTGGTTCCCGTACGCATTGGTCTGGCCGTTGAACTCGGCTGACCGGTTGAATACCGGGTTGTTGCTTCGCATCGTGGTCTCTCCTCGGAGGCCGGGATCGTCGCCCGTTCAGGCGACATCTAGATCCGTGACGCCGCAGTTTATCGGGCGTCTCGCAACGTCCAACGTCTTGCGCGGCCCTCGTGTTCCCGCCTGCGTGCCCCGGCTGGGACTCGAACCCAGACTGAAGCGCTTTTAAGGCGCCTGCCTCTGCCGATTGGGCTACCGGGGCGACGTGGGAGTCAAGGGCTCAATCTAGTTGCTGGGCTCGGGTGAGCACCGCGTCGGTCATCTCGGCGGTCAGCCTGCCGGTGAAGGTGTTGTGCGGGCTGGGGTGATAGCAGCCCAGCAATGTGACATCCGGGTAGCCGTCGCGACTGAGCACCACCTCGGCGCCGTGGGCGAACTTCGGTTTCGCCACACCGGTGCGATAGCCCAGCGATTCGTACGCCCGCAGCGCCCCCGTCCAGCCGAAGGCCCCCAGCGCCACCACCGAGCGTACGGACGCGGACACCAGCTCGATCTCGCGCAGCAGCCAGGGCGCGCAGGTGTCCCGCTCGGTCGGGGTCGGCTTGTTGGCCGGTGGCGCGCAACGCACCGTGGCGATCATCCGCGCGCCGAGAAGCCGTTGTCCGTCGCCTGCATGCGTCGACGTGAGGATCGCCGCGAGTCCGCAACGGTGCAGCGCCGCGAAGATCCAGTCGGCGCTGGGGTCACCGGTGAAGATCCGGCCCGTACGGTTGCCACCGTTGGCCGCCGGAGCCAGGCCCACCAGAAGCACGCGCGGCTGCGGATCGCCCCACCCGGCGATCGGGCGGCCCCAATAGGGCTGGTCGGCGAAGCTGGCGCGCTTGGTCGCCGCCCACTGCTCTCGCCACGCCACGAGCCTGGGACAAGCGCGGCAGACCGAGACCCGCGCGTCGAGTTCGGCGAGGTCGTCGGTGCTCGCGAGCGCGCGTACGCCCGCAGCGGTGCGCGCGATGGGGGTGTCAGCCGACGCCGGATCGTCGGGCCAGCCCTCACCCAGCGGGCACCGGAGACTCGAAGAGCTCGCCGGTGACCGGGTGCGGGAGGGGGTTCACGACACCATCGACCACGCGATCCCGGAGAGGATGTCGGCATCCGCGAGTTGGAATCGTTCCACCTGGGTCCGGCGCAGGATCCGCGACCAGATCAGGGCGCCCGCCGCGACCACATCGGCACGGCCCGGGTGCATGTAGCCCAGGGCGCGGCGTTGTTCGATCGTCATCGCCAGCAGTGCCTCGATGTAGTCGTGGGTGTCGCTCACCGAGGGGTTAGCGCCCCGCAGGAGGCCAGCGTCGTACGTCTCGTGGCCCAGCACCCCCGCGGCGATCGTCCTGATGGTGCCCGACGTGCCGATCACGGTCCGCGCGCGGGCCAGGTCGACGCCCGAACCATCCAGGGCGTTATCCGCGTCGGCGATGCAGGCGACGATCTGTTCGGTGTCGGGCGGGTCGTCGTGCAGATGACGCTCGAAGAGACGGACGGAGCCGACGTCGAGCGAGACCGACTGCACCGGGGCGCCTCCTTCACCGAGGACCAACTCGGTCGACCCACCGCCGATGTCGACGGCCAGGATGGGCTCGGGGACCTCGCCGAGGTCGCGGGTGGCTCCGGCATAGACCAGCGCCGCCTCCTCCGCGCCGGACAACACCTCGGGGGTCACCCCGAGGAGTCGCTCGACGCGCTCGGTGAAGGCCGAGGCATTGCTCGCATCACGAGTCGCCGACGTGGCACAGAAGCGGATCCGGTCCGGAGTGACCTGGAAGTGGTCGAGAGCCTGCTTGAACTCCAGGAGTGCCCCGAACGTACGCATCAGCGCCTCGTCTGACAGTTCACCGGTGGTGTCCACTCCTTGACCCAGGCGCACCATGCGCGAGTCGAGCCAATAGACCTGCGGCATCGTGCCGATCAGCAACTTGATCGAGTTGGTCCCGCAGTCGATCGCGGCGATGGGCTTCATCGGGTGGCAGGGCTGAGGCTTCACAAGGAGTCAGTATCGACGCACGGACCCTCGGCCCACCACTCGCCCAGCAGGTCCAGCACCTCGTCGCCCAACGGATTGACGCCTCGTCCCTGCGCCAGGGACTGCCCCGCCAGCACGTGCAGGCACTTGACCCGATCGGGCATGCCGCCGGCGCTGATGCCTTCGATCTCAGGCACGTCGAGCCCGGCTCGGCGGCCGATCTCGGCACGAGCGGCCAGATAGCTCTCGTGGGCGCGGCGGTAGTGGGCCGCGAGTTCGGGGTCCTCGGCCAGGCGCTCCTGCATCTGTTTCATCAGGCCCGAGCCCTCCAACGTGCCGATCCGGGAGGCGGCGCGCGGACAGGTCAGATAGAACGTCGTCGGGAACGGCGTGCCGTTGGGCAGCCGGGGCTCGGTACTCACCACATCGGGCAGCGCGCACGGGCAGCGATGCCCGACCTCGTGGATGCCACGAGGTGGGCGACCCAAATTGTGCATGGATCGCGGCCTCGTCGCGTGGGTCGATGTCACCCATGCGGCTACTGCGTGCCGTCGATGTCGGTGGCCGGAACCCTCGATCCGGGCTTGGGCGGGTTGCCGGCCAATTTCACCGACTCCCAGGCCGAGTCCCACCACGCCGTCGGCACAGGTGGCTTGACGACGCTGTCGGGGTCGGCCAACTCGGCGCCTGCCTCCAGCGGCTTGCCGTCGGCGCCCGTCACGACGTACGACACCTCGCCCGGCATCAGATAGCCGAAGCGGGAGCGGGCCTGCTTCTCCACGAAGGCCGGATCCTGCCAGCGGCGCTTCTCGCGCTCGAGTTTGGCGATCTCGGTCGTGCGTTCGGCGATGGTGCTCTTGAGTTCGGCGATCTCCTTGCGCTGCTGGACGTACGCGCGCAGCGAGGAGGCGTACGACATGGCCAGCACCAGCAGCACCAGCGACAAGATCGCGGCCCGTCCGGTGAACTTCGGCCGGGGCGCGGAAGCCACCGCTTTCGCCGCGGACCGCGCGGAGCCCAGGCGTGCTGCCGGGCGCGCACCCGGTCGGCCAGGCTTGCGCCCACCCTGAGGCAGCGTGGTGCCGCGACGTCGTTCACTCACCGGCACCACGCTAGGCGAAATCAGGCGGAGAACCTCGGGAACGCGCCGGAGCCTGCATAGCGAGCCGCGTCACCGAGTTCGTCCTCGATCCGCAGCAACTGGTTGTACTTCGCCACGCGCTCGGAGCGAGCCGGCGCACCGGTCTTGATCTGGCCGCAGTTGGTCGCGACGGCAAGGTCGGCGATCGTGGTGTCCTCGGTCTCGCCCGAACGGTGGCTCATCATGTTGCGGAACCCGTTGCGGTGGGCCAACTCCACAGCGTCGAGGGTCTCGGTGAGCGAACCGATCTGGTTGACCTTGACCAGCATGGCGTTGGCCTGGCCGCCGTCGATGCCGCGCTGCAGCCGTTCGACGTTGGTCACGAAGAGGTCGTCGCCGACGAGTTGGACCTTGCCGCCGAGTTCCTCGGTGATCTGCTTCCAACCGTCCCAGTCCTCCTCGTCGAGGGGGTCCTCGATCGAGACGAGCGGATAGCTGGCGACCAGGTCGGCGTAGTAGGCGACCATCTCGGCCGACGACTTCTGCTGACCCTCGAAGGTGTAGGAGCCGTCCGCACAGAACTCGCTGGCGGCGACGTCGAGTGCCAGTGCCACGTCCTTGCCGGGCTCGTAGCCCGCAGCCTTGATGGCCTCGAGGATCAGGTCGAGCGCAGCACGGTTGGACTCGAGGTTGGGCGCGAAGCCACCCTCGTCACCCAGACCGGTGGCCAGGCCCTGCTTCTGGAGCACCGACTTGAGCTGGTGGTAGATCTCCGCACCGACCCGCAGCGCCTCACGGAAGGACTCCGCGCCGATCGGCGCGATCATGAACTCCTGGATGTCGACGTTGGAGTCGGCGTGCGAGCCACCGTTGAGGATGTTCATCATCGGCACCGGCAGCAGGTGTGCGTTGGGGCCACCCACATAGCGGTACACACTCAGGCCGGCGCTGTCGGCAGCGGCCCGGGCCACGGCGAGGGAGACGCCGAGGATCGCGTTCGCACCGACGCCACCCTTGTTGGCGGTGCCGTCGAGATCGAGCATGGTCTGGTCGATCAGGCGCTGGTCATCGGCCTCGAGACCCTCGATCGCGGGACCGAGCTTCTCCACGACGTTCTTGACGGCCTCTTCGACGCCCTTGCCCAGGTAGCGGTCCCCGCCGTCGCGCAGTTCCACGGCCTCGAACTGGCCGGTGGAGGCGCCGCTGGGCACCGCGGCGCGCGCGAAGGTGCCGTCGTCGAGCAGCACCTCGACCTCGACGGTGGGGTTGCCGCGCGAGTCGAGGATCTCGCGGGCGCCGACGGCTTCGATTGCGGCCATGGGATGTGCTCCTGAACGTGGGAATTGACGGTCATCGTCAGCCTAGCCATGCGTTCGGGCGACCGGTGAGTCGAGGTCCGGCGCAGGGGCTAGCGTGCTCCTCGATGAGCCAACCCACCCTTGCTCGCCGACTCGGCACCGGCGACGCCGTCGTCGTCGGTCTGTCCGCGATGCTCGGCGCCGGGGTCTTCGCCGCCTTCGCGCCGGCGGCTGCCGCCGCCGGGTCGGGGCTGATGATCGGACTCGGCATCGCGGCCGTGATCGCCTTCTGCAACGCGGTGGCGTCGGCGCAGTTGGCGTCGGCCTATCCGTCATCGGGAGGCACCTACCTCTTCGGGCGTGAGGTGCTGGGGCCGTGGTGGGGTTTCGTCGCGGGCTGGGGCTTCGTGGTGGGCAAGACCGCATCGTGTGCCGCGATGGCGATGACCTTCGGGGCGTACGCCTTCCCGGACCAGCAGTGGGCACAACGTCTCGCGGCACTTGCGGCCGTCGGTCTGCTGACTTTCGCCAATCTGCGTGGAGTCTCCAAGACCGCGCGGGTCGCGCTGGCCCTGCTGATCCTCACTCTGGCCACCTTGCTGCTCTTCCTGGTCGTGACCGCACCCAGCGCCGACGCACCGGCGTCTGCGTCCGCCCACGGTGGCCCGCTCGGAGTCCTGCAGTCGGCAGGGCTGCTGTTCTTCGCCTTCGCCGGGTACGCGCGAATCGCGACTCTCGCGGAGGAGGTACGCCGCCCGGAGGTGCTCGGTCGCGCGATCCTCACCGCACTCGCCGTCGCGGTCACCCTGTATCTGGCGATCGGGCTGTGCCTGTTGGGCGTCCTCGGGAACGACCTGGCGACGTCGTCGATGCCGCTGGCCGACGCCGCCCGCGCGGCGGGTGCGGCGTGGGCGGAGCCGGTCGTACGCATCGGAGCTGCGGCCGCATCCCTGGGCGCGCTGCTGGCGCTGGTGGCAGGAGTCGGGCGTACGGCCCTGGCGATGGCCCGCCACCACGACCTGCCCGGATGGCTGGCGCACGTGGAGCCACGCCACCAGGTGCCGCACCACGCCCAGATGCTGGTGGGCGTGCTGGTCGCGGCACTGGTGCTGGTGGCCGACCTGCGCGGCGCGATCGGCTTCTCGTCGTTCGGCGTGCTGCTCTACTACGCGGTCGCCAACCTCTCGGCGCTGCGTCAGCCCGTCGCGCAGCGGCGGTGGCCTCGCGCGTTGCAGGTGCTCGGCCTGGTCGGTTGCCTGGTGTTGGTCGCCACGTTGCCCTGGGAATCGGTGGTCGCGGGCATCGCCGTGCTGAGCGTCGGAGTGGTCGGCCGGCTGGTCGCGCGCCGGCGCCCGCGTTAATACAGACCAAAGCCCTCCGGCCTGTCGCGGCCCTTCCGTGCGGCGCCCGTCTCCGACACTTCTGTCCGTACTTCCACGGTGTTCAGTCAGGGTTCACCCCGGCGTCACCTGACCCGCCGACGGTTCGGCCATGCGTACGCACACACACCTGACCTCCCTCGTGGGCCTGGCCCTCGTCGGCGCGACCTTGGTCGCGGCCACCCACTCTGCCGATGCCGCCGATGACGCCACCAGCGCGTTCCAGCGCACCGCGACCTATCCGGTCTTCCAGAACCTGCCCGCCGGCGTGGACCCCAAGTCCACCACCGTGGCCGAGATCTCCGCGGTGAGCCAGGACGGCAACACGCTCTTCTACACCGACGCGCTCGGCAAGCGGATCGGCATCCTCGACATCACCGACTCCGCAAACCCGGTGGGCAAGGGCGCGATCAGCCTGGCGACCACCGGCCACGCAGACGACCAGCCGACGTCCGTAGCGGTTGTGGGCGACTACCTCGTTGTCGTCGTGGACTCCTCGGGCGGCGACTTCGTCAACCCGAGCGGCTACCTCAACGTCTATCGGATCAGCGACCGGTCGTTGGTCCGCACGATGGACCTCGGTGGCCAACCCGACTCGATCGCGATCAGCGCGGACAAGCAGTACGCCGCGATCGCGATGGAGAACCAGCGCGACGAGGAGGTGAACGACGGCGACATCCCGCAGAATCCGGCCGGCTTCGTCCAGGTGTTGGGACTCGCCGGTGCCCCGGACGCCTGGACGCGTACGAAGGTCGAACTCCCCGAGGCGCAGTTGGCCGCTGCCGGGTTGGCCGCCCCCAGCGATCCCGAACCGGAGTACGTCACCATCAACGCGGCGAACAAACTCGCGCTGACCCTTCAGGAGAACAACGGCATCGTCGTGATCGACCTGGCCGACAAGTCGGTGGAGAGGGTCTTCACTGCGGGCAACGCGCAGGTCGACGGCATCGACGTCACCAAGGACGCCACCTTCAACGCCACCGGCTCCCTCGATCTGCCCCGTGAGCCCGACGCGATCGGCTGGATCGACGAGCGTTATGTCGCGACCGCGAACGAAGGTGACTGGAAGGGCGGCACCCGCGGCTGGACGATCTTCGACACCACCACCGGCACCGTCGCGTGGGACGCGGGCAACTCCTTCGAGCGCCTGGCGCTCCAGCACGGCTTGTTCAACAACGACCGGGCCGCCAAGAAGGGCAGCGAACCCGAGGGCTTGATGATCGCGACGATCGGCGGCAAGCGCCGCGCGTTCGTCGGCTCCGAACGCAGCAACTTCGTGGCGGTCTATGACCTGACCGACCCGACCAAGCCGGTGTTCGAGCAGATCCTGCCCACCACCAACGGTCCCGAGGGCCTGCTCGCCGTGCCCGCGCGCAATCTGATCGCGATCTCGTCCGAGACCGACGACGCGAGCGTGTCCGTACGCGCGTCGGTGAGCCTCTATCGTTTCGGCGCCGGCGATGCGACGTTCCCGAGCATCCTGTCGGAGACCGACACAGAGGGCGCCCCGATCGGCTGGGGTGCACTCGGTGCCCTGAGCGCGGCTCCGGGTCGACCCGGTCACCTGTGGACCGCCAGCGACTCGGCGTTCAAGCCCGGTCGGCTCTATCGCGTGAACGTCGAGGCCAGCCCAGCCGTGATCGAACGCGCGCTCAATGTCAAGACCGCTGCCGGCGGCAACGCCAACCTCGACATCGAGGGTCTCTTCGCCCGTCCGCAGGGTGGTTTCTGGCTGGCCAGCGAGGGCGCCAACGGCGCCGGCAACCAGTTGATCCGCACCAACAGCGCCGGCACCATCCAGCAGACCGTCACACTGCCGGCCGACGTGGCCGCCAAGGTCGGCAAGTGGGGCTTCGAGGGTGTGACGGCCACCAACGCGGGCGGGAAGGAACTCGTGTACGTCGCACTCCAGCGACCGTTGTTCACCGACACCACCGCGGCCACCGGCGAGGTGGACGGCACCGGAGTGGCCCGGATCGGTCGCTACGACGTCGCGACGAACACCTGGTCGTGGTTCGGCTATCAGTTGGAGTCCACCTCGACGCCCGGCGACTGGATGGGCCTGTCGGAGATCACAGCCGTCGACGACGACACACTGGCCGTGATCGAGCGCGACAAGCTCAACGGACCCGCGGCGCGGATCAAGCGCGTCTACACCGTCGATGTGCCGGCCACGGGCGGGACGACCACACCGGTCAGGCTCACCAAGAAACTGGCCGTCGACGTCCTGCCCGCGCTGCGCGCCACCAAGGGCTGGACTCAGGAGAAGCTTCGAAGGTCTGACCATCGGTGCCGACGGCAATGTCTATGCCGTCACCGACAACGACGGCCTCAAGGACGCCACCGGCGAAACGGTGTTCCTCAAACTCGGCACGGCGACCTCGATCTTCGGTCCGGCGCTGACCACCAGCCCCACCCCGACCACGTCACCTACGACGACCACGACGACGGCTCCCCTCACACGGACGAAGTCCGGGCTGCGGGTCGCGTTGCTCAAGCGCAAGGGCGCGAAGCGGGTCGTACGCCTCAAGGCGCGCCTCAAGCCCGGCAGCGCGACCGGCAAGGTCGTGTTCAAGGTCAACGGCAAGCGGGTGGGCGTACGTACGCTGCGCGACGGGGCCGCCCGGATGAGGGTCACGGTGCGCAAGGGCGTCCGGGTCTTCCGGGTCGTCTACCGCGGCGACACGACGCATGCGGCGTCCACCGCTTCGGTGAGGCGCACGTTGCGCTGATTCGCTGATTCGCTGATTCCTAGTCACCCAGCCGGCGTACGGCCTCACGCAGCGATTGCTCGGGGTCGACGCCGGCTGTGTGCGCTTCGGCTACCAGCGCGAGGAGTCGGTCGCCGAGATCGTCGGAGACAGTCGGGTCAGCCAGCCCTGCTCTGGACCGACGATCGAGCACCTTGTCCGCATAGAGCAGGGCCGGCAGCGAGGCAGGCAGACCCTCGGTCACGGTCGTGCGGGACTTCTCGGCGGCCTTGACCGACTCCCACAGTTCGTTGACCGCCTGGGCGCCCGAAACCGCCACGTCGCCGAACACGTGAGGGTTGCGCCGCCGCATCTTCGAGGTGATGTCACCAGCAACGTCGTCGAGGGTGAACTCTCCGGCCTCCTCGGCGATCACTGCGTGGAAGACGACCTGCAAGAGCAGGTCACCGAGTTCCTCACGCAGGTGGTCGGCGTCGCCGGACTCGATCGCCTCGACTGTCTCGTGCGTCTCTTCCAGGAGATAGCGCACCAGCGACCGGTGGGTCTGCCCGGCTTTCCAGTCACACTCGCGCCGCAAGCGGCGCATCACGTCGAGGAACTCGCGCAGCGGATCCTCGACGTCGCTCACCGGCCGCAGACCTGGTTGTCTGCGAGGGAGTCGACATAGGCGGCGTACGCAGCCTGGTCGGTGCCGCGACCGGCCTTCGCCTGCTCGCTCCAGGCGTACGACGTGGTGTTGTCGACGCCGATGATCGTGGCGTCACCGAACGCGAGGTTGTACTTGGGGTCGATCTTGGCAGGGTTGTTGGCCACCCAGGTCGCGAAGGCGCTCTTGCCGGCTGCCTGGGAGTCATCGACCGACGGCGCCGCGTCCCCCTCGGCAGCCAGGATCTTCTCGCCCGCCGAGCGCATCACGTCCTGGACGTATTCCACCGTGGTGCCGATCACCGCGATGGCCTCGCCCTGCCCGGCAGGCAGTTTGGCGGCCGTGCCCTGCAACGCGCGCAACTTCTGGGCGTACGCCAACCCGGGCTTGGCGCCCTGCTCGTCGGCGAACTGCTCTGCGGCCGAGCGCAGCACCAGCATCTGCACGATCGTGCGCGCGATCTGGTAGTTGGCGTGCACCTCGTTCTGCGCCTTCAGATCACGGGTGCGCGCCTCGCACAGGTCACGCGTGTAGGTGGCGACCTTCTGCTCGGTGATCCGGTCGCCGCCCACCTGTGCGGCGATCCCCGGGTTCAGTCCCCCACATCCGGTCAGGCCCGCAAGTGCGAGGGCGATGACGGGCAGCAGTTTGTGCCTCACGAAGAACTCCTGGAGATCGCAGCGACGGTGCGGGGCTCAGTCTAGGAGGTGGGGTCGATGATCGTGTCGATGACCTCGCGAGCCCACTGCAGCAGCGCCACCCCCTGGATCGGCTTGCCGCCGATCACGGCCGTCTGCGGCCTGGGTACGAGCACCGACGACGTGGCCGGTTTGACCAGAGAGCCCTTGTAGAGACGCTGCAGTCGGACGACTCGTGACTCCGGCAGGTCCACGGGCGCGAACCGGACGTGCTTGCCCACGATCGTGATCTCGCCGATGCCCGCCTGCCGTGCCCGCGCGCGGAACCTCGCGACCAGGAGCAGCGAGATCACCGTCTCGGGCTGGGGACCGTAGCGGTCCTCCAACTCCTCCGCGATCTGATCCACGTCGTCGTCGGAGCGGACCTCCGACAGGCGCTTGTAGATCTCCAAGCGGAGTCGTTCGGACTCGATGTAGTCGTGCGGCAGATGCGCATCGACCGGGAGTTCGATGCGGACCTCGTTGAGTTCGGGCTCGGCGTCACCGCGAAATTGCGAGACCGCCTCCCCGACCATGCGGACATAGAGGTCGAATCCGACGTCGGCGATGTGGCCGGACTGCTCGCCGCCGAGCAGGTTGCCCGCGCCGCGGATCTCCAGATCCTTGGTGGCGATCGCCATGCCGCCGCCCAGGTCGGAGTGCTGGGCCAGGGTGGCGAGTCGCTCGTGAGCGGTCTCGGTGAGCGGCTTCTCGGGCGGATAGAGGAAGTACGCGTACGCCCGCTCGCGCGAGCGCCCGACCCGGCCGCGCAACTGATGCAACTGCGAGAGGCCGAGCATGTCGGCGCGCTCGATGATCATGGTGTTGGCGTTGGAGACATCGAGGCCCGATTCGACGATCGTCGTACACACCAAGACGTCGAAGCGCTTCTCCCAGAAGTCGAGCATCACCTGCTCGAGCTGGTGCTCCGACATCTGGCCGTGGCCGGTGGCGACGCGCGCTTCGGGGACGAGTTCGCGGATCTTGGCCGCGGCCTTCTCGATCGACTGCACCCGGTTGTGGATGAAGAAGACCTGCCCGTCGCGCAGGAGTTCGCGTCGGATGGCCGCGGTGACCTGCCGGTCTTCGTACGACCCGACATAGGTCAGCACCGGGTGCCGCTCCTCGGGCGGCGTCATGATCGTCGACATCTCACGGATGCCCGTGATCGCCATCTCCAGGGTGCGCGGGATCGGGGTGGCGCTCATCGAGAGCACGTCCACCGACGTGCGCAGCCGCTTCATCTGCTCCTTGTGCTCGACACCGAAGCGCTGCTCCTCGTCGACGATGATCAGGCCGAGGTCCTTGACCTTGATGTCCGGGTTGAGCAACCGGTGGGTGCCCACCACGATGTCGATCGAGCCGTCGGCCAGACCCGCGATGACCTCGCGGGCCTCCCTGTCGCTCTGGAAGCGGCTCAGCGGTTTGATCACCACCGGGAAGGCGCTCATCCGCTCGGCGAAGGTCGAGGTGTGCTGAGTGACCAGCAGCGTCGTGGGCACCAGCACCGCGACCTGTTTGCCGTCCTGCACCGCCTTGAACGCCGCGCGTACGGCGATCTCGGTCTTGCCGTAGCCCACGTCGCCGCACACCAGACGGTCCATCGGCACCGCGCGGCGCATGTCGGCCTTGACCTCCTCGACGGTGCTGAGTTGATCGGGTGTCTCGGTGAACGGGAACGCGTCCTCCAACTCGCCCTGCCATGGCGTGTCGGGCCCGAACGCATGACCCTTGGTGGCCTGACGTGCCGCATAGAGCTTGATCAACTCGGCGGCGATCTCGCGTACGGCCTTGCGGGCCCTGTTCTTGCGCTTGGACCAGTCGGCGCCTCCGAGCCGGTCGAGACTGGGCTGCTCACCCCCGACATAGCGCGTGACCTGGTCGAGGGAGTCCGCGGGTACGAAGAGCCGGTCGGGGGGCGCGCCGCGCTTGGCCGCGCCGTACTCCATCACCAGATATTCACGGGTCGCACCCGCAGCCTCACGCTGGCGCATCTCCACGAACCGACCGACACCGTGCTGCTCATGCACGACGTAGTCGCCGGGCTTGAGTTCGAGCGGGTCGATGGTGCGCTTGCGACGCGCCGGCATCGCGCGCATGTCGCGCGTAGTCGAACGCTGCCCGGAGATGTCGTCGCCGGTGAGCAGCACCAGCTTGGCCCGGTCGTCGACGAAGCCGTGCGCCAACTCGGCCGTCGTCACCGAGACCACGCCGTCGGCCACCTCGGGCAGATCGCCCTGACGGGCGGGCAGATCGTGCTCGCCGAGCACCTCGATGGTGCGCTGCACAGGACCGTGGCCCGGGTGCGTGATCAGGATCCGATAGCCCTCGGCTCGCCAGTGGGTGAGGTCCGCAACGGCCCTGGGCAGGTCTCCGGCGTACGCCGGCGCCGCCCGCTGCGGCAGCACCTCGACCGCGATATCGGCGTCACCGGCGGGCGTCTCGTCATCGAGTCCGAACGGGCTGATCGACCACCAACTCAGACCGCGCTCAAGCCCGTGCAGGCGTACGTCCGCCAGGGAGTGGAACGAGGCAGCCTGCAGGTCGATCGGGGCCTGTCCCCCACCGGCTGCCGCAGCCCACGACGCGCCCAGGAACTCCTCGCTGGTCGCAACCAGGTCGTGAGCGCGGGCGCGTACGCGTTCGGGTTCCAGCATCAGCACGTGCGTGCTCTCGGGCAGCAGATCGAGCAACAACTCCATGTCGTCGACCAGCGCCGGCGCCAACGACTCCATCCCCTCGACCGCGATGCCTTGCGCCAACCGGTCGCTGATGTCGAGCAGCTGCGGATGCGCCTGGCCGATCTCCGCGGCTCGTTGGCGTACGTCGTCGGTCAGCAACAACTCGCGACACGGCGGCGCCCACAGCCGCTGAACCGACTCCAAGGTGCGCTGATCGGCGACCGAGAACGAGCGAATCTCCTCGATCTCATCTCCCCAGAACTCCACTCGCAGCGGGTGTTCCTCCGTGGGCGGAAAGACGTCCACGATGCCACCACGGACGGCGAACTCGCCGCGCTTCTCGACCAGGTCGACACGTGAATAGGCCGCCCCGGCCAGCGCCGCGACCAGGTCGTCGAGCACCACGGTGTCGCCGGTGGAGATTTCCACGGGCGCCAGGTCGGCCAGCCCTTTCACCTGCGGCTGCAGCACCGAACGTACGGGCGCCACCACGACTTGAAGCGGGCCTGACCCGGGCGCCGTGCCCGGATGCTTGAGTCGTCGCAGCACCGCGAGACGACGCCCGACCGTGTCACTGCGCGGGCTCAGCCGCTCGTGCGGGAGCGTCTCCCAACTCGGGTAGTAGGCCACCGAGTCGGAGTCCAGGACGTCGCCGAGGGCGGCGACCAGGTCCTCTGCCTCACGGCTGGTGGCCGTGACCGCCAGGACCGTACGCCCGACTCCGGCCAGCCCAGCAGTGACGAACGGCCACATCGCGGCCGGGCCGGTGAGGTCCAAAGTCGTACGCGCCCCACTGTCGGCAGCCGCCAGCGCACCGGCCAGCGGCTGACCGGCGCAGACGACCTCAGTGACAGAGAGCAGGGACGGACTCATCGGGTTCCTTCGGGAAGGCGGGACATCACAACAACCCCCCTGCCAGCACGGGCAGGGGGTGCCGGATCAGTCTAGAAGGTGCGCCGTCAGCCGAACGCGGCGTAATGCACGGCCATGTCGAAGACCTTGCGCAGATAGTCGTCGGACTTGTTGTAGGACAACACCGCGCGCTCCCAGGTCGAGCCGTCGTACAGGCTCACGCCCGACGCGCACAGGTAGGCCGCGCTCGCCATCGCCGCGTCGTCGAGGTCTTGGGGGTTCTTGACGCCATCCCCGTCTCCGTCCGCGCCCCACCTTTGCCAGGTCTCGGGTAGGAACTGCATCGGTCCGAGCGCGTGCTCCCACTTGTTGTCGCCGTGCAGGCTGGTGCCGTACGACGTGGCCGGGATCGCGGCGTAGTTGCCGCGGCCGTCCAGTCGCGGTCCGATGATGTCGCGGCTGGGACGACCGTCGCGACCGAGTGCGTCTCCGTCCATGCGCCCGTGGTCGGACTCCACCTGTCCGACGGCGGCCAGGGTCGCCCACCCGATCTGACAGTCGGGCACCGACCATGCGGCCCTGGTGTAGGCCTGGAGGGCTTCGGCGGGAATGCCCAACCGGGTGGCGCGCTCGCGGAGTTCTCGGGAGATCGGCCAGACCGCCGAAGGCTGCGTGGTGTCGCGGCGATCTCGCGCCCGACCACCCGATCCCTCGCCGTTGGCCTGCGGCCGCGCTGAGTTCACGCTCGGGTCAGCCGTGGTCGACGGGGTCGCGGTCGAGGATTCCGGGAGCGTCAGCGGTTCGCTTGCTGCGCACCCGGACAGGGCAGCGCACAGCGCGACCCAACCCACGAACCTCACCCGAAACACGTGCTCCATTGTCGGGGTGACTCCCGGGCCAGGAGAAATCGAGTCCGCCTCGCCAGGCCCTGCGGTGTCGAACCGCCTGGATCGACACGCGGACGTACGATGCCGCCCATGCTCGCCAGTTCGGTCGCTCGCAGAGCGCTGGCAGCAGTGCTCGCGCTGGCCATGTGCCTGGGCGCCTACCCCGCGCAGGCGTCGTCTCCAGCCGGTGACTCGCTGCTGTCGCTGCTGGATCGAGTCAGGATCGTGGCCGCCCCCGGCTACCACCCGGGCTACGACCGGTCCTGCGACCCAGGCGCCTGCGTCTTCGGTTCACCTTGGACCGACGCGCACGCCGGCCCCTATGGGCACAACGGCTGCACCACGCGAGAGGACGTACTCCTGCGCCAGATGCGCCACATCGAGATGCGCTGGGGATCAGACTGTCGGATCTATCAGGCCAAGTTGCGAGATCCCTACACAGGCGAGCGGTTGAACTGGCGCGACGACGGCTACTTCATCCAGATCGATCACGTCTATCCGCTCTCCCGAGCCTGGCACGAGGGCGCCTGGGCCTGGACCCAACGCCGCCGGGTGCGTTTCGCCAACGACGTCGAGCGCGAACTCTGGGCCGTCTCCGCGCGGGCCAATCAGGCCAAGCTCGGCGCCACTCCGGCGCAGTGGATGCCACCGTGGCGCCGCACCTGGTGCCGCTATCTGCGGGCCTACCTCAAGGTCGCGAAAGCGTACGACCTCCCGGTCACCGCGGCCGACGCCCGGGTCGTACGCCGCGTCGCCCCCACCTGCTGACACTGCGGGGCCCGCCCTCGCCACACCTCGCAACGCTCGGCGTACCTCCGGCTCACTCCTCGGTCAGTCGGTCTTGAATTACGACTGACACTGCGGGGCTCCCCTCCAGCACACCTCGCAACGCTCGGCGTACCTCCGGCTCACTCCTCGGTCAGTCGGTCTTGAATTACGACTGACACTGCGGGGCTCCCCTCCAGCACACCTCGCAACGCTCGGCGTACCTCCGGCTCACTCCTCGGTCAGTCGTCTTCCCAGTCGCGTCTGGGACCCGTCGCCGCGTCCTGCTCGGCACTGCTCATCCGACTCGACACCGCCAACGACGCCACGGCGGTGACGGCCAGGGTGCCGACGATGACCACCAACGACAGCCAGATCGGGATGTCGGGAGCCCACTCGATGTGCTTGCCACCGTTGATGAAGGGCAACTCGTTCTCGTGCATCGCGTGCAGGATCAACTTCACACCGATGAAGAGCAGCAGGAACGCCAGGCCGTACGACAGGTAGATCAGGCGCTGCAGCAGCCCACCGATGAGGAAGTAGAGCTGACGCAGGCCCATCAACGCGAAGATGTTGGCCGTCAGCACCAGGTAGGGCTCCTTGGTGATGCCGAAGATCGCCGGGATCGAGTCGAGAGCAAACAGCAGGTCGGTGGTGCCGAGCGTGAGGATCACGATGAACATGGGCGTGATCAGGCGCTTGCCGCCGGAGGAGGTGAAGATCTGCTTGCCGTGCCATTCCTTGGTGGCGGGAAAGCGCTTCTCGACCCAGGCGACGAGCTTGTTCTCCTCGTACTCGTCCTCGTCTTCGCCGCCCTCACGGGCGAAGCTTGGCCGCGGTGTAGATCAAGAACAGGCCGAAGAGGTAGAACACCCAGCTGAAGTTGTTGATCGCCGCGGCACCTACCGCGATGAAGATCGCGCGCATGATCAGCGCCATCACGATGCCGATCATCAGGGCGTACTGCTGGAGTTCGCGCGGGACCGCGAACTTGCTCATGATGATGATGAAGATGAACAGGTTGTCGATCGAGAGCGAATACTCGACCAGCCAACCTGAATAGAACTCCAGCGCCAGAGTTCCGCCCGAGGTCCACCAGACGCCCAGGCCGAACAGGATCGCCAAGGACACGTAGATCGACAGATAGATCGAGCATTCCTTCATGCTCGGTTCGTGCGGTTGGCGACCCACGACCACGAGATCGAAGGTGAAGATGACCAATGCCGCCACGCCGGTGGCGATCCAGACCCAGGTGGGCACGTCCACGAAGATACTCCTCCGGAGGTTTAGGTTCGGCGCCGAGCACGCCGCTTGCTCCGGAGGTCTCTTCCGCCGGCGACACCGCCGACCGCGATACCGGGTGGGAGTGGCCCCTGGCCCTCACCACCGTACTGACGACATCGCTGCGGGGGAATACTCCCCTCCTGAGCGCAGAGTCTGACACGCCAGGTCACGGACGCGACAATTCGGGGGTTGAGCGGACACGTGTCCGCTCAACGACCGCCGTAGGGGACCCCCAGCTCGCGCAGCCGCGCTTCGCCACCGTCCTCGGCGGTCAATACCCACACTCCCGCGGGGGTCAGCGCGAAGGTGTGCTCGAAGTGCGCCGCCCAGGACCCGTCGTCGGTCACGACCGTCCAGTCGTCATCGAGCACCTCGGTCTCCTTGGACCCGAGGGTGATCATCGGCTCCACCGCGAGCGCGATGCCGTTGACCAGGCGCGCGCCACGTCCGGGCTTGCCGTAGTTGGGCACGTTGGGCGCCATGTGCATCGCGGTGCCGATGCCGTGGCCGGTGTAGTCCTCCAAGATGCCGTACGCCCCGCGCCCGCGAACATGACGCTCGACCGCGTGCGAGATGTCGGTAACCCGCCCACCTAGGCGTACGGCCGCCAGGCCCGCCCACAGCGATTCCTCGGTCACGGTCATCAGGTCGCGTACGTCCTGGGACACCTCGCCGACCGCGACCGTGAGCGCGGCGTCGCCGTGCCAGCCCTCCACGATCGCGCCGCAGTCGATCGAGATCACGTCGCCGTCCGCCAGCACCCGCTCACCTGGGATCCCGTGCACGACCTCGTCGTTGACAGACGTACAGATCACGGCCGGGAAACCGTGGTAGCCCTTGAAGTTCGAGGTCGCGCCGGACGACAAGATGTGGTCCTCGGCGACCGCGTTGAGGTCGGCGGTGGAGACTCCGGCACGCACCTCACCGCGCAGTTTCTCCAACGTGCGCGCGACCACGAGCCCGGCTCGACGCATCACGTCGAGTTGCTCCGCAGTCTTGATCTGGACCCCGCGATCGCGCAACCCCACGGGGATCAGCTCTCGGAGACGGCGTTCAGCGCTTCGCGGATCCGTTCTGTGACCTCGGCCACCTCACCCATGCCGTCAACCTCGACCAGCAGGTCGCGATCACGGTAGACATCGATCAACGGTGCGGTCTGCTCGGCGTACACCTCTTGACGGCGCCGGATCACCTCTTCGGTGTCGTCGGCGCGACCTTCGATCTGGGCGCGCTGCAGGAGTCGCTGCACGATCTCCTCGTCATCGACGGTGAGGACCACCACGGCGTCGAGCGCGTGGCCGGTCGCCGCGATCATGTCGTCGAGTTCCTCGACCTGGGCCAGCGTGCGCGGATAGCCGTCGAGCAGGAAGCCCACAGCCGCGTCGGGCTCGGCGATCCGGTCGCGCACCATCGCGTTGGTGACGCTGTCGGGAACGTATTCGCCCGCGTCCATATAGCGCTTGGCCTCGACGCCGAGCTCGGTGCCCTGAGAGACGTTGCGACGAAAGATGTCACCCGTCGAGATCGCCGGGATGCCGAAGCGCTCGGCGACGGTCTTGGCCTGGGTGCCTTTGCCAGCCCCGGGAGGGCCCATGATGAGAAGACGCATTAGCGCAGGAATCCTTCGTAGTTGCGCTGCTGGAGCTGGCTCTCGATCTGCTTCACGGTGTCGAGGGCGACACCCACCATGATCAGGAGCGAGACTCCACCGAACGGGAAGTTCTGATCGGCGTTGATGAACACGAAGGCGATCAACGGGATCAGGGAGATCAGACCGAGGTACAGCGCGCCCGGGAAGGTGATCCGGGAGAGCACGTACGCCAGGTAGTTCTCGGTCGGCTTGCCCGCCCGGATCCCGGGGATGAAGCCGCCGTACTTCTTCATGTTGTCGGCCACCTCTTGAGGGTTGAAGGTGATCGAGACGTAGAAGTAGGTGAAGAAGATGATCATCAGGAAGTACGTCAGCATGTAGAGCGGATGGTCGCCCTGCACGAAGTTGTTCGAGATCCAGTTGAGGACCTTGCTGTCACTGCCCTGGTTGAACTGCACCGCCATCGCCGGCAGGTAGAGCAGCGACGAGGCGAAGATGACCGGGATCACACCGGCCTGGTTGACCTTGAGCGGGATGTAGGTCGACGAGCCACCGAACATCTTGCGCCCGACCATGCGGCGCGCGTACTGCACCGGAATGCGGCGCTGGGCCTGCTCGATGAAGACCACGGCGGCCAGGATGATCAGTCCGATCACCAGCACGATCGCGAACACTCCCCAACCCTGGGTCTTCTTGACGCCCCACAGCGAGGCGGGGAACGTCGCGACGACCTGGGTGAAGATCAGCAGCGACATGCCGTTGCCGATGCCACGGTCGGTGATCAGTTCGCCCAGCCACATGATCACGGCCGTGCCCGCGGTCATCACCACGACCATCGTCAAGAACGCGGCCGTGCCGTCGTTGTGCAACAGGTTCTCGTTGCAGCCCTGGAGAAGCTGCCCAGAGCGGGCCAACGCCACGATGCCCGTGGCCTGCAGCACTGCCAGGCCCAAGGTCAGATAGCGCGTGTACTGGGTGATCTTGGTCTGCCCGGCCTGGCCCTCCTCCTTGAGCGCTTCAAGCCGTGGGATCACCACGACGAGCAACTGCAAGATGATGCTGGCCGTGATGTACGGCATGATCCCCAGCGCGAAGATCGTCAGCTGCAACAACGCGCCACCTGAGAACAGGTTGATCATGTTGTAGAGCCCGGCGTTGTCACCCTGCGCGGCCAGGTCGATGCACTTTTGCACATTCGCGACGTGGACGTTGGGCGTGGGGATCTGCGATCCCAGCCGGAAGATGACGATGATGAAAAGCACGAACAGCAACTTGCGTCGCAGGTCCGGAGTGCGGAAAGCGTTGACGAAAGCGCTGAGCACGAGATCCTTCTCCTCGGTGGGGCAGGGCTCGCGTGAGCCCGGGGAAGCCTAACAGGGCACTGGACGGCGAAAGAGGGTGCGTGCTCTCGAGGGTCCTCGAGGTGCACGCACCCTCATCGCAACGTGACGTCAGACGACGGTGACCGAGCCGCCAGCGGCCTCGATCTTCTCCTTGGCGGAGCCGGAGAACGCGTTCGCGCTCACCTGGACGGCCACCGAGATGTCGCCGGTCCCGAGCACCTTGACAGGCTGGTTCTTGCGAACCGCGCCCTTGGTGACCAGGTCCTCGATGGTGACGGTGCCACCCTCGGGGAAGAGTTCCCCGAGCTTGTCGAGGTTGACGACCTGGAACTCGACCCGGAACGGGTTCTTGAAGCCCTTGAGCTTGGGCAGCCGCATGTGGATGGGCATCTGACCACCCTCGAACGCGGCCGGCACCTGGTAGCGGGCCTTGGTGCCCTTGGTGCCACGACCAGCCGTCTTACCCTTCGAGCCCTCACCACGACCCACGCGGGTCTTGGCCGTCTTGGCTCCCGGGGCGGGACGCAAGTGGTGCAACTTGAGCGTCATATCACTCAACCTCCTCAACCGTGACGAGGTGACGCACGGTCTGGACCATGCCGCGGATCTCCGGGCGGTCCTCCTTGACGACGACGTCGCCGATCCGCTTCAGGCCGAGCGAGCGCAAAGTCTCGCGCTGGTTGGCCTGACGGCCGATGGCCGACTTCTTCTGCTGAACCTTGAGCTGTGCCATCAGGAAGCACTCCCCACGGCAGCGGCCTTGGCCGCAGCAGCCTCTTCGGCACCTGTCTGCTGCGCCTTGAGCAGCGCAGCCGGTGCGACGTCCTCGACACGCATGCCGCGGCGCGAGGCGACAGCCTCGGGCTCCTCAAGCATGCGCAGCGCCTCGACGGTCGCGTGCACGATGTTGATCTGGTTGGACGATCCGAGCGACTTGCTCAAGATGTCGTGGATGCCGGCGCACTCCAAGACGGCGCGCACCGGGCCACCGGCGATAACACCGGTACCAGGCGCAGCCGGGCGCAGCATGACCACACCGGCAGCCTTCTCACCCTGCACCGGGTGCGGGATGGTGCCCTGGACCCGCGGGACCTTGAAGAAGTGCTTCTTGGCCTCCTCGACGCCCTTGGCGATCGCGGCCGGCACCTCCTTGGCCTTGCCGTAGCCGACACCGACCAGACCGTCACCGTCACCGACGATGACCAGGGCGGTGAAGCTGAAGCGTCGACCACCCTTGACCACCTTGGCGACGCGGTTGATCGTGACGACACGCTCGATGTACTGGCTCTTCTCAGCACCGCGTCCGCCGTCACGTCCCCCGCGACGGTCTCCGCTGCGCTCGCCACCCGCGCGCTGTCCGCGCTGGGCTCCGCTCATGAGACTTCTCTCCTTAGTTTCTTGCTGACATGGGCCTGTGGGCCGGTCAGAAGGTCAGGCCGCCCTCCCGGGCGGCGTCGGCGAGGGCCGCGATGCGGCCGTGGTACTTGTTGCCGGCCCGGTCGAACACGACCGACTCGACACCCGCGGCCTTGGCGCGCTCGGCGACGAGGCCGCCGACCAGCTTTGCCTTGGCGGTCTTGTCACCCTCGGAGCCCCGCACGTCCGACTCCATCGTGGAGGCGTACGCGAGCGTCTTGCCGACCAGGTCGTCGACGACCTGGACCGAGATGTGCTTGGCCGACCGGGTGACCACCAGGCGCGGACGCTCGGCGGTGCCGGAGATCTTCTTGCGACCGCGGGCCTGACGGTTGAGACGGGCCTTGACCCGGCTCGCCGTGTGCTTGCGGTTCTTCAGCGAGATAGCCATGGATTACTTACCAGCCTTTCCGACCTTGCGGCGGATGTGCTCGCCGGCGTACCGGACGCCCTTGCCCTTGTACGGCTCGGGCTTGCGGAGCTTGCGGATGTTGGCGGCCACCTCACCGACAAGTTGCTTGTCGATGCCCTGGACGCCGAGCTTGGTGGGACCTTCGACCGCGAACGTGATGCCTTCGGGGGCATCGAACGTGATCGAGTGGCTGTAGCCGAGCTGGAACTCCAGCTGGGTGGGGCCCTTCGACAGCACGCGGTAACCGACGCCGACGATCTCGAGCTTCTTCTCGTAGCCCTCGGTGACGCCGACGACCATGTTGTTGATCAGGGTGCGGGTCAGACCGTGGCGGGCCTTGGAGTCGCGGTGGTCGTCAGGACGCTTGACGTCTAGAACGCCGTCGTTCTGCTCCACCGTGATCGGGCTGACGACAGTGTGCGACAAGGTGCCCTTGGGGCCCTTGACCGTCACCGCGGAGCCGTCGATCTGCACGTCCACGCCGGACGGGACCGTGATCGGGAGCTTGCCAATACGTGACATTGCTTCGTCTTCCTCTCGCCTCGGGCTTACCAGACGTAGGCGAGGACTTCCCCACCCACGCCCTTCTGGTTGGCCTGACGGTCGGTCAGCAGGCCCTGGCTGGTCGAGATGATCGCGACGCCGAGGCCACCGAGTACGCGCGGCAGTGCGGTCGACTTGGCGTACACCCGCAGACCGGGCTTGCTGATGCGGCGCACACCCGCGATCGAACGCTCGCGGTTGCGGCCGTACTTCAAGGTGATGTGCAGGGTCTTGCCCACTTCACCCTCGGCGGGCTCCTGGACGTCGAAGGAGGTGATGTAGCCCTCCTGCTTGAGGATCTCGGCGACGCCGGCCTTCAGCTTGCTGAACGGCATCGAGACCTCGTCGTGATACGCCGAGTTGGCGTTGCGCAGACGCGTAAGCATGTCTGCGATCGGGTCAGTCATCGTCATGGGTGTTGCTTCTCTCTCTGCTGCGGTTTCCGCACCCGGGACGGGCCACGGACCTGCAGCGGTCAGTGATGGTGGCGGATGCTCACCAGGAGGACTTGGTCACGCCGGGCAGCTCGCCGCGGTGCGCCATCTCGCGAAGGCAGATGCGGCACAGGCCGAACTTGCGGTAGACGGCCTTGGGCCGGCCACAGCGCTGGCAGCGGGTGTAGGCGCGCACCGCGAACTTGGGCTTGCGGGCGGCCTTGACCTTCAGAGCGGTCTTCGCCATATCAGTTCTCCTTGCTGTGCTGAAGGTTCAACTCGAACCCGCTCGACTTCGTCATCGCTCAGTTCTCCTTGAACGGGAAGCCGAGCTGCTTGAGCAGCGCGCGGCCCTGGTCGTCGTTGGTCGCGGTCGTCACGACGGTGATGTCCATGCCTCGCGACCGGTCCAGCTTGTCCTGGTCGATCTCGTGGAACATGACCTGCTCGGTGAGACCGAAGGTGTAGTTGCCGTTGCCATCGAACTGGTTGGGGTTGAGACCACGGAAGTCACGGATGCGCGGGAGCGCGAGTGACAGCAGTCGGTCGAGGAACTCCCACATCCGGTCGCCACGCATGGTGACGTGCGCGCCGATCGGCATGCCCTCACGCAGTTTGAACTGGGCGATGGACTTGCGAGCCTTGGTGACCATCGGCTTCTGACCGGTGATGACGGTCAGGTCCTTGATCGCGCCCTCGATCAGCTTGGAGTCCTTGGCGGCGTCGCCGACACCCATGTTGACCACGATCTTCACCAGACCGGGGACCTGCATGATGTTCGCGATCTCGAACTCGCTCTTGAGCGCGGGGATGATCTCCTCGCGGTAGCGCGTCTTCAGACGCGGCGTCACCTTCTCCTCCGCTGCGGGAGCTTCGGTGGTGTCGGTCTCGACAGTGGTGTCAGTCATGTCAGATCTCCTTCCCGGTCTTGCGGGAGATGCGCACGCTGCGCTCGGCGGCGTACTGCGACCCGTCGGGACGGCGCTTGAGCACCTCTTCACGCTTAAAGCCGACGCGGGTCACGCCGTCGCCCTCGACCAGCATCACGTTGGACACGTGGATCGGGGCCTCGGTGGTGATGATCCCGCCGGTGTTGCCACCGCTTTGCTGGATCGACTTGGTGTGCTTCTTGACGCGGTTGACGCCCTCGACGATGACCCGCTCCTGCTCACGCAGGACCTGGATCACCTTGCCCTTGGCGCCCTTGTCCTTGCCGGAGATGACGACGACCTCGTCGCCCTTCTTGATGTTCACGCTCTTCCCCATCACAGCACCTCGGGTGCCAGCGAGATGATCTTCATGAACCGCTTCTCGCGCAGCTCACGGCCGACGGGGCCGAAGATGCGCGTGCCACGGGGCTCGCCGTCGTTCTTGAGGATGACGGCGGCGTTCTCGTCGAAGCGGATGTAGGAACCGTCGGCACGACGGCGCTCCTTGACGGTGCGGACGACGACCGCCTTGACGACGTCACCCTTCTTGACGTTGCCACCCGGGATCGCGTCCTTGACGGTGGCGACGATGATGTCGCCGATCCCGGCGTAGCGACGGCCGGAGCCACCGAGAACGCGGATGCACAAGATCTCCTTGGCACCCGTGTTGTCGGCGACCTTGAGCCGCGACTCCTGCTGAATCATTGTTTCTCCTGGTTGTCGTGCCGGTTCTCAGTGAGTCTCGCTCGCTGAGCCTTGCCGAACTGGTGTGGTTGTTGCTCGAGGTGTACGTCGCGGGCCACGCCCGCGGCGATCACTTCGCGCGTTCGAGGATCTCGACGAGGCGCCAGCGCTTGGTCGCCGACAGCGGGCGGGTCTCCATGACCAGCACGCGGTCACCGATGCCGCAGTCGTTGTTCTCGTCGTGCACGTGCAGGCGTGAGGACTTGCGCATGACCTTGCCGTACAGGGCGTGCTTCACACGGTCCTCCACGACCACGACGATGGTCTTGTCCATCTTGTCGCTGACGACGACGCCCTCACGGGTCTTGCGCTGGTTGCGTGGGGTGGTGTCCACGGCGTTCTCGCTCATGCGTTCTCCTTCTCGCTGCCCGGAGCCGTACGGATGCCGAGCTCGCGCTCGCGTACGACGGTGTAGATCCGGGCGATGTCCTTCTTGACCGTGCGCAGACGGCCGTGGCTCTCGAGCTGGCCGGTCGCGGCCTGGAAGCGCAGGTTGAACAGCTCCTCCTTGGCCTCGCGCAGCTTGGCCTCGAGGTCGGCACCGTTGAGCTCATCGAGCTCGTGGGCCTTGGTGGCATCGGTAGCCATCAGAACTCACCTGCCTCACGGGTGACGAAGCGGCACTTCATGGGGAGCTTGTGCATCGCGCGACGCATCGCCTCACGGGCGGTGGTCTCGTCGACACCGGAAAGCTCGAACATGACGCGGCCGGGCTTGACGTTGGCGATCCACCACTCTGGCGAACCCTTTCCGGAACCCATGCGGGTTTCGGCCGGCTTCTTGGTGAGCGGACGGTCGGGGTAGATGTTGATCCACACCTTGCCGCCACGCTTGATGTGACGGGTCATGGCGATACGAGCGGACTCGATCTGGCGGTTGGTCACGTAGTGGCCCTCGACCGCCTGGATGCCGAAGTCACCGAAGGCCAGCGAGGTGCCACCCTTGGCAGCGCCGCGGCGCTTGGGGTGGTGCTGCTTGCGGTGCTTGATCCGACGGGGCATCAACATGGGTCAGCCCTCCTGGGTGTTCGGTGCGGCCTCGGCGCCGGTCGCGGCAGCCTCGGTCGCACCCTGGGTAGCAGTGGAGTCGGCGGGAGCGTCGTCGCGCTGGCCACGGGTGCCGCGGTTGGGACGCTCGCCGCCACGGGTGGGACGACCGGAACGGCCGGGAGCACCGGCGCGAGCAGCAGCCTGCGCCTGGCGCTCGGCGCGCGTGCCGGCAACCTCACCCTTGTAGATCCAGACCTTCACGCCGATGCGGCCGAAGGTGGTCTTGGCCTCGTAGAAGCCGTAGTCGATGTCGGCGCGCAGGGTGTGCAGCGGAACTCGACCTTCGCGGTAGAACTCCGTACGCGACATCTCGGCGCCGTTGAGACGACCCGAGCACTGGATCCGGATGCCCTTGGCACCCGAGCGCATCGAGGTCTGCATCGCCTTGCGCATCGCGCGACGGAACTGGACCCGGCCCGACAACTGCTCGGCCACGCCCTGAGCGACGAGCTGGGCGTCGATCTCGGGGTTCTTGACCTCGAGGATGTTGAGCTGAACCTGCTTGCCCGTGAGCTTCTCGAGTTCGCCGCGGATGCGGTCGGCCTCGGCGCCACGACGGCCGATCACGATGCCCGGACGTGCCGTGTGGATGTCCACGCGTACGCGGTCGCGGGTGCGCTCGATCTCGACCTTGGCGATGCCGGCGCGCTCCATGCCCTTGCTGAGCAGCTTGCGGATCGCGACGTCCTCACCGACGTAGCTCTTGTAGAGCTTGTCGGCGTACCAACGGCTCTTGTGGTCGGTGGAGATGCCGAGCCGGAACCCGTTCGGGTTGATCTTCTGGCCCATCAGGCGTCCTTCCCCTTCTTCTGCTTGCTCGCCACCACGACGTCGGCCGGCTGAACGGCCAGCGTGATGTGGCTGGTGCGCTTGTTGATCCGCGTGGCGCGACCCTGGGCGCGCGGACGCCACCGCTTCATGGTGGGCCCCTCGTCGACCATCGCGACCGAGACGACCAGGTCGGCCCGGTTGAGGTCCTCGGTGTTCTCCGCGTTCGCGACGGCGCTCTCCAGCACCTTGAACACGGTCTCCGACGCCGCCTGCGGGGCGAAGGAGAGCAGCACCAGGGCCTCGTCGACGGGCAGGCCGCGGACCATGTCGACGACACGGCGGGCCTTCATCGGCGAGATGCGCTGGTAGCGGGCACTGGCGAAGGCGCCGGGCGCGTCGCCCAGCAGCGTCTCGCGACGAGCGCTCGTACGGTTGCGTTCGGTGGTAGCCATCAGCGACGACGTCCCTTCCGGTCTTCCTTGACGTGTCCGCGGTAGGTGCGGGTGGGCGCGAACTCACCCAACTTGTGGCCGACCATGGAGTCGGTCACGAACACCGGCACGTGCTTGCGGCCGTCGTGCACGGCGATCGTGTGACCGATCATGTCCGGCACGATCATGGAGCGGCGCGACCACGTCTTGATGACGTTGTGCGTGCCCTTCTCGTTCTCCGCGTCGACCTTCTTTTGCAGATGGCCGTCGACGAAGGGGCCCTTCTTCAGACTGCGAGGCATCTTCGTTCCTTATCCTCAGCGCTTCTTGCCGGTCTTGCGGCGGCGGATGATCATGGAGTCGGAGGCCTTGCGCTTGCGCGTACGGCCCTCGGGCTTGCCCCACGGGGAGACAGGGTGACGACCACCGGACGTCTTGCCCTCACCACCACCGTGCGGGTGGTCGACCGGGTTCATGACGACACCGCGTACGGTCGGGCGCTTGCCCTTCCACCGCATCCGGCCGGCCTTGCCCCAGTTGATGTTCGACTGCTCGGCGTTGCCCACCTCGCCGACCGTGGCGCGGCAGCGCACGTCGACGTAGCGCATCTCGCCCGAGGGCATCCGCAGCGTGGCGCGCGAACCCTCACGCGCGACGAGCTGGGCGCTCATACCGGCCGAGCGGGCGATCTTGGCTCCGCCACCGGGGCGCAGCTCGATGCAGTGCACGGTCGTACCGACGGGGATGTTGCGCAGCGGCAGGTTGTTGCCGGGCTTGATGTCGGCGTTGGGGCCGGACTCCACGGGCGTGCCCTGGGTCAGGTCCTTCGGCGCGATGATGTAGCGCTTCTCGCCGTCGGCGTAGTGCAGCAGGGCGATGCGCGCGGTGCGGTTGGGGTCGTACTCGATGTGCGCGACCTTGGCCGGGACGCCGTCCTTGTCATAGCGACGGAAGTCGATGACGCGGTAGGCCCGCTTGTGACCGCCACCTTGGTGCCGGGTGGTGATCCGGCCCTGGTTGTTGCGGCCGCCCTTCTTGGGCAGCGGACGCGTCAGCGACTTCTCCGGCGTGGTCCGGGTGATCTCGACGAAGTCGGCCACCGAGGAGCCACGACGGCCCGGGGTGGTCGGCTTGTACTTGCGGATAGCCATTGTTCAATCAGTCCTTCGTATGACCCGGTCAGCTAACGGGGCCGAAGATGTCGATGCGGTGACCCTCGGCGAGGCTCACGATCGCGCGCTTGGTGTCCTTGCGCTTGCCCAGGCCGTTGCGCGTACGGCGCGTCTTGCCCTGGCGGTTGATCGTGTTCACCGAGGTGACCTTGACGTTGAACACCTTCTCGACCGCGATCTTGATCTCGGTCTTGTTGGCGTCCGGACGGACGAGGAAGGTGTACTTGTTGGCGTCGAGGAGGCCGTAGCTCTTCTCCGACACGACGGGCGCAAGCAGAATGTCGCGCGGGTCCTTGTGCAGGGTGCTCACTTGTCGTCCTCCTCAGCGTGGCTCTGCTCGATCGAAGCCTTGGAGCCGGCCTCGACGAAGCCGGCGGCCTCGGCCTCGGCCGCGGTCTTGAACCAGTACTCCGCGACTGTCGCGTCGTACCAACGACCGCCGGGGGCGTGGTACTTCATCGACTGGGCGTTGCCCTTGATCTCGTAGCCCTCGGGGCCTTCGCCCTCGGCGCCGGCCTTGACAGCGCCCTCGAACTGGGGCTCGTCGTCGGCAGCCACGTCGGCGAACGCGGCGACCTGGGGCTCGGCGGCCTTGGCGGGCTTCTCAGCCTTGGCGGTGCCGGAGGCCTTGGCGACGAACGCGTCGTACGCACCCTTGGTGAAGACCAGGTCCTCGGCGCACAAGACGTCGTAGGTGTTGAGCTGGTCGACCGCGACGATGTGGACCTCCGGCGCGTTACGCAGCGAGAGCCAGGTCAACGCGTCGGAACGCTCCAGCACGACCAGGAACTTCGTACGCTCGGACAGACCCGACAGCGTGCTCAGCGCGGCCTTGGTCGACGGCTTGTCGCCACCGGCCAGCGAGTCCACGACGTGGATCCGGCCGTTGGCCGCCCGATCGGAGAGCGCGCCACGAAGCGCGGCGGCGATCATCTTCTTGGGGGTCCGCTGGCTGTAGTTGCGCGGCTGCGGGCCGTGGACGGTGCCACCACCGGCGAACTGCGGAGCGCGGGTCGAGCCCTGGCGAGCGCGACCGGTGCCCTTCTGCTTGTACGGCTTGCGGCCACCACCGCGGACCTCGCCGCGGGTCTTGGTGGCGTGCGTGCCCTGGCGGGCCGCGGCCTGCTGGGCCACGACGACCTGGTGGATTAGGGGCACGTTGACCTCGACGCCGAAGATCTCGGCGGGGAAGTCCACGGACAGGGACTTGGTAGCCATGTCGCTCAGCCCTCCTGGTTCTTCTTGGCCGCGCTGCGAAGCACCACGAGGCCGCCCTTGGGGCCGGGGACGGCACCCTTGATCAGGACGATGCCCTTGTCGGTGTCGACCGCGTGCACGGTGACGTTCTGGGTGGTGACGGTGTCGCCGCCCATCCGACCGGCCATGCGGGTGCCCTTGAAGACGCGACCGGGAGTCGCGCAGGCGCCGATGGAACCCGGCTTGCGGTGGTTGCGGTGAGCACCGTGCGAAGCGCCGACACCGGAGAACCCGTGGCGCTTCATGGTGCCGGCGAAGCCCTTGCCCTTGCTGGTGCCGGTCACGTCGATGTCCTCGCCAGCAGCGAAGGTGTCGACGGCCAACTCCTGGCCGAGGGTGTAGGCGGCGGCGTCGGCGGTGCGGATCTCGACGACGTGGCGTCGCGGAGACACACCGGCGCTCGCGAACTGACCCGCCTCGGGCTTGGTGACCTTGCGCGCCTCGATCTCGCCATAGCCGACCTGGATGGCGTTGTAGCCATCGGTCTCGGGCTTGCGGATCTTGGTCACGACGTTGGTGGTCACCGCGATGACGGTCACGGGGACGACGCGGTTGTTCTCGTCCCACACCTGGGTCATGCCGAGCTTGGTGCCCAGCAGGCCCTTCACGTTGCGTTCCAGAGTCTTAGCCATCTCAGTATCTCTTTCGCCCAGCTCAGAGCTTGATCTCGATGTCGACACCGGCCGGAAGGTCGAGACGCATCAGCGAGTCGACGGTCTTCGGGGTCGGGTCGATGATGTCGATCAGCCGCTTGTGGGTGCGCATCTCGAAGTGCTCGCGGCTGTCCTTGTACTTGTGCGGCGAGCGGATGACGCAATAGACGTTCTTCTCGGTGGGCAACGGCACCGGGCCGGCGACCTTCGCACCCGTACGGGTGACCGTGTCCACGATCTTGCGCGCCGAGGTGTCGATCACCTCGTGGTCATAGGCCTTGAGCCTGATGCGGATCTTCTGTCCCGCCATCTGTCTCTCTCGTCCTTCTCGTAAGTGTCCAGTTCCCGACCCCCGCGGTCGGGCGTGTCGTGCTATTTCTCACGACGAGCCCGCGTCTTCCTCTTCAGGAATCGGGTCGTGTTGCCCGCGACGCCAGACACAAGGGTTTGTGCTGATCGCTTGGCCCGGGCCGTGAAACTGATGGCCCAGATCGGGGTGAGCGCACGTCAGCCACCGATCTCGTTCGGGAGAAGCGATTCAGCAGTCAATGTGCGTCGCACCCCGGCACCTGCCGGAGCAACCGTGCAATCTTGGCAGAGCCGGACGAGGAGACCAAATCGAGAAGAGGCGTCCATCTCAGCGCACCGAAAAGGTGTCGGATTGAGCGTGGCTGGAAGGATAGCGAGCATGACCGGCCCCGACGAGTATCCCGCCCCCGGAGCACCGGGATCGGCCTCGGACCCGCAATCGTTGCCGCCGACCCATCAATCCCCATCGACCTGGGGATGGGGGCAACCGCCCGGACCGGGCCTGCCCCCGTGGGCCCACCAGCCGGGCATGTTCGCCGGGGCGGCCCACAAGCCGGGCGCGATCCCGCTCCGACCGCTGACCCTGGGCGACATCTACGACGCTGCCTTCAAGATCATCAGGTTCAACCCCAAGGCGACCGTCGGCGCTGCGGTGTTGGTCGCGGGCGTGGCGATGGCCATCCCCGTCGTACTGACCGCGATCTTGACGTTCGCCCTCGACATGAGCATCGACCCCGAAGCCACCGACTTCAGTCAGCGCGACGCCATCGGGATGGCCTCGTCGCTGGGCTCCTTCGGCCTCGGCGCCGTGCTGCAGAGCCTCGGCCTGATCCTGGTCACCGGGATGATCGCGCGCGTCGTCGCCGGTGCGGCGGTCGGGCGCCGGATGACGCTCGGCGAGGCGTGGGCCGCCACCGCCGGCAAACGCTGGCGCCTGATCGGTCTGGCGCTGCTGCTCGGCTTCGTGACCACCTTGATCTTGGCCGTCTACATCGGCGCGTGGGCGTTGGTCATCCTGGCCTCCCCGTCGGGGTGGGTGATCGCCGGCTGGGCCGCGGTGAGCGTGCCGGCGTTCTTGATCTTCATGCCATGGTTCTGGATCCGGTTCTACTACCTGCCGGTGCCGGCGCTGATGCTCGAACCCATCGGCGTCATCGAGGCGATCCGGCGCGGCTACTCGCTGAGCTTCGCGCGCGTTCTGGCGTACGTTCGGCATCGCTGTCCTGACGCTGATCGTCGCCCAGATCGCCAGCAGCATGCTGGCCATGCCCTTCAGCTTCCTGGGACAGGTGGGCATGATGGCCGGAGCGACGACGCAGTACTTCCTGCTGATCTTCATGCTCACCCAAGCGGTGAGCACCGTAATCACCACCGCGTTCGTCGCCCCCTTCACCGGCAGCGTGACGGCGCTGCAATACCTCGACCTGCGGATCCGCAAGGAAGCCTTCGACGTGGAGTTGATGAATCGCGCCGGGATCACCCGCGCGTGAGGCCGCTCGCGATGCTTGCCGAGCCGCCTCTCGACCCGTCCGGGGCCGAGGGGCGCTCGCTGCTGCGTCGCGAGATGTTGAAGTCCGAATATGCCGATCAGGAGTACGTCTCGCGCTTCATCCAGTGGGTGCAGACCACACTGCTGCGGGCGATCGACGCGGCAAGCAACACCCCGCCGCTGCTGTTCTTCTTCGGCCTGATCCTCTTCCTGGCAGTCCTGATGGGCACTGCCTTCCTGCTCACCCGGCCGAGCCGGTCGGCGCGCAAGTCGGGAGGCAGCGGGGCAGAGGTCTTCGCGGACGGCCGGCGTACGGCCGCCGAACATCGCGCGTCAGCCGACGCCGCACTGGCGGACGGCCGTTGGGACGACGTCGTCCTGGAGGGGTATCGCGCCGCCGCCCTGCGCCAGATCGAGACCGGCCGCTTGGACGACCTGCCCGGTGCGACCGCGCGTGAGATCGCTGCGGCGGTGGCTGTCGAGTTCCCCACGCTCGGGGTCGAGATGTCACAAGCCAGCGCAGTCTTCGACCTGATCGCGTACGGCCACCGCGAAGCGATCCGTGAGCAAGGGGTCCGAATGCTGGCCCTGGACGACGCCCTGGCAGGTGCGCGATGAAATGGTGGCAACGACACCGCACGACGCTGCTCATCGCCGCGGGCCTGCTCTTCGCGTTGTCCCTCGCGGTGCTCATCGGCGGGTCGCGAACCAGCGCCGCACTCGACCCCGACAACCCGGCCCGCTCCGGCGCCAAGGCGATCGCCGAGGTGCTCGGCGACCAAGGCGTCGACCTCCACATCGTGCGTACGATCGAGGGTGTCGAGTCGATCGCTCCGTCCGCGTCCGACACGGTGCTCGTCACCGGCACCGAGAACCTCGGCACGCGTCCGCTCGACAGACTGCGCGAGTTGACCTCCTCGACTCGGGTGATCCTGGTCCTTCCCACCGCGCTGGTGACCGAGCACCTCGACCTGCCGAACGGCGTGAACACGTGGAGCGGACACAGCGCACTCTCCGACTGCACCGACCCCGAACTCGAAGCTCTCCTCGGGGACCTGCGGTTGGAGACGGACCAGAGCGCGGTCTACGACACCGATCAGGGTTGCTTCGCCACCGACGCAGGCGTGCTGCTGGCCCAACCCGAGCCGAACCTGCTGCTCCTGGGCGCGCCGTCGGTGATCGCGAACGGCCACATCCTCGACGGCGACAACGCCGCGATCGGTCTGCGGTTGCTCGGTCAGAGCGACCGACTGATCTGGTACGCCCCCTCCCCTGCGGAGAAGTTGAACTCCGGCGACAGCACGCTGGCCGCACTCCTGCCGAAGTGGTTGCGTCCGGCTCTCTGGCTGATCGCCCTGGCGCTGCTCGCGATGTTGTGGTGGCAGGGCCGTCGGCTGGGTCGCCTGGCCGTGGAGCCGCTCCCGGTCGTGGTGAAGGCCGTGGAGACGACCAAGAGTCGCGGCCGTCTCTATCGGCGCGCTCACGACCGTACGCACGCCGTGCGCGAACTGCGTGCCGCAACCCGTCGTACGCTCGCCGAACATCTGCGCCTGCCCCTGGACGACGTCGCGGCCCTCCTGCGTGAAGTGTCCAGACACACCGGCCGACCGCTCGAGCAGGTCACCTTCCTGGTCGACGACGCCGCTCCCGTCCCATCCACCGATGCCGACCTGATCGGTCTGGCCAACGCTCTGTCCGAGTTGGAGAAAGAGGTACGCCGCTCATGACCCAGACACCTGAAAACACTGGTCTGCCGACCGATCCGGTGCGTGAGCGGCTGGCCGCCGTACGCTCCGAGGTCGCCAAGGTCGTGGTGGGGCAGGACGCAGCCGTCTCCGGGCTCCTGGTCGCCCTGCTCTGCGGCGGCCACGTGCTGATGGAGGGGGTGCCCGGCGTGGCCAAGACGCTGCTCGTACGCACCCTCGCCGGCGCTCTCGACGTCGAGACCCGCCGCGTGCAGTTCACCCCCGACCTGATGCCGGGCGACATCACCGGGTCGATGGTGATCGATTCACACGCTGGCGAGTTGTCGTTTCGTGAGGGCCCGATCTTCACGAACCTGCTGCTTGCCGACGAGATCAACCGCACCCCGCCCAAGACCCAGTCGGCCCTGCTGGAGGCGATGGAGGAAGGCACCGTCTCCGTCGACGGCGTCTCCCGGCAATTGCCGCAGCCCTTCCTGGTCGCGGCCACCCAGAACCCGGTCGAGTACGAAGGCACCTATCCCCTGCCCGAGGCCCAACTCGACCGATTCCTGCTCAAGGTCGTGCTGCCGATCCCCGGACGCGACGAGGAGTCCGAGATCCTGCGGCGCCACGCGGCGGGATTCGATCCGCGTGACATCGCGGGGGCAGGCGTACGCCCCGTGGCCGGGCCGGCCGACATCGAGGCGGGTCGCCAGGCCGTCAAGACCGTCCAGGTGGCGCCGGAGGTCGTCAGTTATATCGTCGACATCGCCCGCGCGACCCGGATCTCACCCTCGCTGGAGTTGGGCGTGAGCCCGCGAGGCGCGACGGCGCTGATGCGTACGGCTCGGGCGTGGGCATGGCTCAACGGTCGCGACTTCGTGACGCCCGACGACGTGAAGACCCTGGCCCAGGCGACCTTGGCGCACCGGCTCGGGTTGCGACCCGAAGCCGAACTCGAAGGCGTGGACGTCAGCCAGGTGCTGTCCTCGGCGCTCGGCTCGGTGCCGGTCCCCCGATGAGGCGCTGTCGTTGATCATCTCCGGGCGAGTGCCGCTGCTGCTGCTCGCCGGGCTTGTCCCGGCGGTGCTGCGCCCTGCCATGAGCACGGTGTGGCTGTGGCTGCTGCTCGTCGCCCTGGTGACGTTGCTCGACTGGGTGCTGGCGCCACGACCGACGTCCCTGGCGATGCAACGTCCTCCCGTCGGACAGACCCGCTTGGGCTATCCGATCGCGACCCGGTTGCTCGTCCACAACCCGACCAACCGGTCCATGCGCGGCCTGCTGCGTGACGCCTGGCAGCCGACCGCAGGCGCGAGCGGCAATCGGCACAGACTCGACCTGGAGCCGCACGGTCGGACGCGTGCGGAGACCATGCTGACACCGATCCGTCGCGGCGACCTGCGCGCAGTCGGCGTCACCGTGCGCCTGTGGGGTCCGCTGCGGCTGGCTGCTCGCCAGGCGACGGTGGACATCGACGGCGCCGTACGCTCGCTACCACCCTTCGAGTCGCGCAAGCATCTGCCGTCGCGATTGCAGCGGCTGCGCGAATTGGACGGGCGCGCCGCGATCCGGGTGCGCGGTCAGGGCACGGAGTTCGACTCACTGCGCGAGTATGTGCGCGGCGACGATGTGCGCTCGATCGACTGGCGCGCCAGCGCACGCAGCCGCAACGTGGTCGTACGCACCTGGCAGCCCGAGCGGGACCGGCGCGTGGTGCTGGTGCTCGACACCTCGCGTACGTCCGCCGCACGCGTCGAGGACGTGCCCCGGCTGGATTCGGCGATGGACGCGGCACTCCTGCTCGCGGCTCTGGCCGCGCGAGCAGGCGACCGGATCGACTTCGTGGCAGGCGATCGGCGGGTTCGGTCGCGGCTGCGATCGGCGGGCTCGCGTGACGTCACGTCGAACCTGCAGGACGCGATGGCTGACCTCGAACCGGTGTTGGCCGAGGCCGACTGGTCGGGGCTGGCTGCCGCAGTGCAGCAGTTGGGGCGCCAGCGGGCGCTCGTGGTGCTGCTGACCCCGCTGGAGCCGGCTGCGATCGAAGAGGGGTTGCTTCCGGTGTTGCCGACCCTGACGGCGCACCATCGCGTCGTACTCGCCTCGGTGCAGGATCCCGCGCTGCCTGAGTTGGCTGCCTCGCGCGTGACGGTGGATCAGGTGTACGACGCGGCGGCAGCAGCACAGGTGTTGGGGCGACGGCGCAGGACGGGCGATCTGCTCAAGACGCTCGGTGTCGACGTGGTCGATGCCAGTGCGGAGTCGTTGCCGCCGAAGTTGGCCGACCACTACCTGATGTTGAAGCGGCAAGGGCTGCTGTAGAGCTATTGGGCGGTGGCGACCCGGTCTTCCAAGAGTTCCACGTCGAGATCGCCGGTGTCACCTGCCAGATAAGCGCTGCGGCCGAGGGTGAAGACGTACGCCAAGAACGCCAACTCGGCCACGATGCCAATCCCCACACGAGCCCACGTGGGCAACGGGGACGGCGTCACGAAGCCCTCGATCAGCCCACTGACGAAGAGCACGAGCACGAGTCCCATCGCAACCGTGCCGGCCGTACGCCCCTCTTGTGCGACGGACTGCACCCGGGTGAGCGGACCAGGTTTGATCCACGACCAGAACAGTCGCAGGCCGACGCCACCGGCGACGAAGACGGCGGTGAGTTCGAGCAGCCCGTGGGGCAGGATCAACCCGAAGAAGTGCCCGCCGTGATCGTGGCGGATCAGGATCGAGCCCATGATCGCGAGGTTGAGCAGGTTCTGATAGAGCAGCCAGATCACCGGCGCGCCGAGGATCCCGAACGCCAGACACAGCGCACTCACCCAGGCGTTGTTGACCCACACCTGGAAGGCGAAGTGCGAGGCTGCGCTCTCGGAGTAGTAGTTCTCGAAGTCGTGGTTGACCAGTTGGTCCACCTGGTCGGGCGTGAGCAGGCTCTGCTCGACCTGGGGGTGCCGCAGCAGCCACCACATCGCGATGCCGGTGAGCAGATAACTCACCGACATCGTGGTCAGCCACCACCAGCGCAGCCGATAGAGCGCGGCGGGGAAGCGTTCGGTCAGGAATCGGCCCACGCCTCGCCACGAAGCGCCCTTGGTGCCGATCGAGCGGATCCGGGCTCGCGCCAGGATCGACGACAGATAGGACACCAACGCGGCATCGGGCGCAGAAGTGCGTACGACCGACAGGTGGGTGGCGACCTGCTGATAGCGGTCGACGAACTCGTCGCTCTCCTCGCCCGTGAGACGACGGCGCTTGGTCAACTCCTCCAGACGCAGCCAGTCACCGGCGTGCGCGGTCACGTACGCGTCGAGGTCCACGCGGACACCTTATGCGGCGATTGGTTCGCGGTCCGGTCCTAAGCTTCCGGGCCCGATGCCTTGGGGTCCTATGCTCGGGGGCAATGTCCACCTCAAAGCCGGCGTACGCAGCGGGACGCCCCGAGTTCGCCACCTTGACCGCCGACGACCTGGTCACGGGTGAGGCGGTCGCGCTCGACCTGCCGCCGGCCAGCCTCGGCGCTCGGATGGTCTCGGGACTGATCGACGTGCTGGTCACGGTCGTCTTGGTGACGTTGCTGATGCTGCTGACGTTGTCTGTCACCGTGCACCTGGGCAACGCGCTGCTCAGGGCCTCGATGATCTTGTGCATGATCACGATCTTCTTGGTCTATCCGACGGCGATGGAGACGCTGACCCGCGGTCGGTCGCTGGGCAAGCTCGCGATGGGGCTGCGTACGGTGCGCGACGACGCGGGTCCGATCTCTGCCCAGCATGCGTTCGTGCGTGCCCTGATCGGGTTCGTGGAGATCTATGTCTTCACCGGTGCCCCGGCGTTCTTCTCGGCCTTGCTGAGTTCGCGAGGGAAGCGGCTGGGAGATTTCGCGGCCGGCACCTACGTCGTACGAGAGCGGGTGCGGCTGTCACTGCCCGCACCGCCGGTGATGCCGCCGCCCCTGGCCCAGTGGGCGGCCAGCGCCGACATGGCCGCGCTGCCGGTGGGACTGGCGCTGGCGATCCGTTCATTCCTGCAGCGGGCTCCCGAGATGGAGCCGGGGATGCGTGAATCGTTGGCGACCCGGCTGGCGCAGCAGACCGACCCGTACGTCGCCCCCAAGCCGCCCCCCTACACCCCCGCCGAGGCGTACCTCGCGGCAGTGATCGCCTCTCGGCGCGAACGCGACCTGGCCCGGCTCACGCGCGAGTCGCAGCTGCGCCAGCGGCTGACGTCTCGTTGAGCCGCGGGATCAGCAGGCAGGCCACCGCTGCTCCGACGCACAGTGCGCCCGCGGTCATCCAGGCGAAGAAGTAGTCGCCGGTGCCGCTGCGGATCAGTCCGGCATAACTCGCGGCGACCCCCGCGCCCACCATGTGTGCGGCAAAGACCCAACCGAAGACGACCCCTGCCTTGTCGATGCCGAAGTGTTGGCGACACAACGCGACGGTCGGCGGCACTGTCGCGACCCAGTCGAGACCGTAGAAGAGCACGAAGACGAACAGACTCGGTTGCACGCTCGGGCCGAGCAGCCACGGCACCACGAGCAGCGAGAGGCCGCGGAAGAAGTAGTAGAAGAACAGCAGGTAGCGGCTGTCCACGCGGTCGGTGAGCCAGCCCGAGGCGACGGTGCCGATGATGTCGAAGATGCCGATCAGCGCCAGCAGTCCGGCGCTGGTCGTCTCCGGCATCCCGTGGTCATGCGCGGCCGGGATGAAGTGGGTGCCGATCAGGCCGTTGGTGGACCAGCCGCAGATCCAGAAGGTGAAGAAGAGGATCCAGAAGGTCCTCGAACTCGAACTCTCCCTGAGCGTCCGGATCGCGATCGTGGCGGCGGAGACCCCGCCGTGACTCGGCGGTGGCGGTTCGACGTACCCCGCTGGGGCGCCGTACGGCGTGGTGCCGGCAGCTTTGGGCGTATCGGTCAGCAGCCACAGCACGAGTGGCACGAGGAGCAGGGCGAAACCGGCGACCAGCCCTGCCGCCCAGCGCCAACCTGGGCCGTCGGCGAGGTGGGCGATGGCAGGCAGGAAGACCAGTTGCCCGGTCGAACTCGCGGCCGAGAAGACGCCGATCACGACGCCGCGGCGCTCCACGAACCAGCGGTTGGCCACGATCGCGCCGAAGACCAGCGCCAGCGCGCCGGTGCCGATGCCGACCGCGAAACCCCACAGCAGCCACAGTTGCCACGGCGAGGTCATCACCAAGGTAAGACCGGAGCCGATCGACACCAGCGTCAAGGAGGCGGCCACGACCCGCTTGATGCCGAAGCGCTCCATCAGCGCGGCAGCGAACGGGGCGGTCAGGCCATAGACGATCAGGTTGAGGCTGACTGCGCCTGAGGTGGTCGCGCGCGACCAGCCGAATTCCTCTTCGAGAGGTACGAGCAGGGCTCCGGTGCTCGATCGGAAACCGGCAGCGCCGATCAGTGCCAACATCGTGATCAGGGCGACCCACCAGGCGCGGTGCAGACCGCGGCGTTGCCGGGCCGGCTGGTCAGCCTGGCGCTGCTCGGTCGTACTCACCGCCGCATCGTAGGGCCGTGGCCCGGTTTGGTGACCCCTCGGCGGGATTTCGTGACCCCTCGGCGGGATTTGGTGACCCCTCGCCAGGGGGACGGTTCCTCGCTAGGTTGCGGCCATGTCCGACCGTCCCGTCATCGACCGCCCCTTCATCGACCGCCCCTTCATCGACCGTCAGCGCCTGGCCGACCTCCGCGCGGCCGAGGAGCAACGCTTCATCGACACCCACCCACGCTCTGCCGAGTTGGCCGAAGAGGCCCGGGGCTCACTGTTGGCCGGCGTGCCGATGCCGTGGATGACCCGCTGGCCGGGCTCGTTCCCGCTCTTCGTCGACCAGGCGGTCGGGAGCGCGTTTCACCGACGTCGACGGCATCGAGTACGTCGACCTGTGCCTGGGCGACACCGGTGCGATGACCGGCCACGCGCTGCCGCAGCGTTCGCGAGGCCATCGACGAGCGGGCCGAGCGCGGCATCACCACGATGCTGCCCTCGTCCGACGCCGGCGTGGGTGGGCGAGGAACTCGCGCGCCGGTTCGGCGCTACCGCCGCTGGCAGTTCGCGATGACGGCGACCGATGCCAACCGGTTCGTACTGCGCTTCTGCTCGCTACCTCACCGGGCCGCCCGAAGATCGCGGTGATGGACTGGTGCTATCACGGCACGGTCGACGAGACGCTGGCCGTGCTGTACGAGCGACCGGTGCGGTGATTCCGCGTCCGGGAGCGCTCGGCCCGCAGGCGCCGGTCGACGCTGACCACGCGCGGTCGTACCCTTCAACGACCTCGACGCGCTCGACCGCCGCACTGGCGCACGGCGATGTCGCCTGCCTGCTGATGGAGCCGGCGCTGACCAACATCGGCATCGTGTTGCCCGACGACGGGCTACCTCGACGCCGTTCGCGAGATCACCCGTCGCCATGGCGTGCTGTCTGGTCAACGACGAGACGCACACCCTCTGTGCCGGGCCGGGCGGCGCCACGGCGTACTGGGGCCTCGAGCCCGACCTGTCGTGGTGATCGGCAAGCCGATCGGCGGCGGGATCCCCGTGGCGGCGTACGGCATGACCGCCAGAGATCGCCGACCGTGCTCGACGAGCCGATGCTCGGCCACGAGATCGACGTCGCCGGGGTCGGCGGCACGCTGACCGGGTCACGCGCTGGCACTGGCCGCGACCCGGGCGACGTCTGACCAACTGCCTTGCGCGCAGGAGGACTTCGACGTCGCGATCCCCCTGGCCGAGCGGTTCACGGCCGGCGTCGCCGGGGCGATCGAGGCGTACGACCTGCCGTGGCACGTGCAGCGCCTCGGCTGTCGCGCGGAGTACTGGTTCTGTCCCCCGCCCCGTACGGGCGCCGAAGCGGCCGCCGCGATCGACGAGGAACTCGACGGCTTCATGCACCTGTGGTCACTCAATCGCGGGATCCTGTTGGCGCCCTTCCACAACATGGCGCTCTTCGCACCGTCACACAGCGAGGCGGACGTGGACCATCACACCGCGGTGTTCACCGAGGCGCTGGCGGCTCTGCGGGCCTGACCGGTCCGCCGTCGTCAGGGCCGATCTGCTCGGCGATCAGGTCGAGGCTGTCGTCCGTACGCTGCTCGACCTCGCGCAGCGCCCAAGCCTGGGCACACAGCCGTTCCAACTCACGGCGTACGACCACCCGATCCTGATCCCCCAGGGGCTTGTCGAGGGTCGCGTCCGAGCCGTCGAGCAGCAGCACCGCGCAGGCGCGTACGCGCGCCTCCGACCCGGTGGTGCCGAGGTCGTTGACCCGCGAGAGCCGCTCGCGGCGCGGGGCGTCTGCGTCCCACCACCCGGTCTGTCGCGGATTGCTGACGCGTTCGGTCTCGTCCGGTGGCGCCCAGGCGCTGTGCGCGTAGTCGCGCTCGCGACTCGCGGCCAACCTGTGGAAGTCGGGCCAGGCCAGCCCGTGCGGGAGGGAGGTCGTGACGACCTGCGAGGCCTCGAGCGCTGTGTCGAGGGTCTGTGCTGCCGCCTCGGGCAGAGTCGCGGTGAGCGGGGGAAGCGCGTCGATCACCGAGCGTACGGCGTGGGAGACGCCGGTCTCCTTGGCCAGCAGCCGCGTCGTACGCCGCGCCGCCTCGCGCAGGGCGTACGCCTCGCTGCCCGCCGACCAGAGCACCTCACGCCAGCGCTCGCGATCCTGCGCGTCGCCGTGCTCGCGCCACAGACCGGTCGCAGCGGTGCGCACCTCACGCTCACGGGCGGTGAAGGTGGCCCAGGAGGTGTCGAAGGGTTCGGCGGGATCGGGTTCGGCGGCAGCGATGAAGTCCTGCCACGGTTGCGCGATCTCGTGGGAAGGTCCCGGTCCGGCAGGCGTGAGGCCATCCGGCGCACGATCACCACGACACCGACCGCGCTGAGCAAAGCGACGCCCGCGATGACCAGCGCCGTCTGCACTTCGTCGCGAGCCCAGGCCCGGTAGGCGAACACCGCGCCATAGAGCGCGGTGACGATCAGCCCCATGCACCCGACGGCGACCCCGTCACTGTTCTTGGTCGCCATCCGGTCGCGATAACTGGCCGCCTGGGAGGGCAACGGGAGTTCTGGACTCGGCATAGTCAACGAGCCGCGAGTGGGCTCGGCGTACCACTCCCGACGTTGGGCGGCGAGCCCGCCGAGGTCGGCGATCATTTCGCCCGTCGATAACACAAGTCGACGATCTCGCGATCGACCGCGATCCCCTTGCGCTCGAACTTCGTCACCGGGCGGTCAGCCCAGCGCGCAACCCGGCCGCCGTCCAACATCGGCTCGGCGTCGAGGACGGCCTGCATCTGCTCGGCGTAGTCAGCCCAGTCCGTGGCCAACCGCCACAGCCCTCCCGGCGCGAGCCGACCCGCCACGAGGCGCGCAAACTCCGCGTCCACGAGACGACGCTTGTGATGGCGGGTCTTCGGCCACGGGTCGGGGAAGAACGTCCAGAGCTCTGCGAGTCCCTCGCGGGCGATCAGGTGCTCCAAGAACCAGGCCGCGTCGACGGAGCAGAAGCGTACGTTCTCCGCACCCGCGTTGGCCGCCTCGGCAAGCCCGGCCGCCACACCGGGGCGCCACACCTCAAGCGCGAGCACATTGAGGTCCGGCCGCTGGGCGGCGAGCACGCCCGTCGCCTCACCTACCCCGGGGCCGATCTCGACGATCAACGGAGCGCTCCGCCCGAACCAGTGCGCCAGGTCGAAGTCTTGAGCATCCACCGCTTCGTCGGGGATGACCCAGCGCTCGGCGTACGCCTCCCAGGCCTGCTGCTGCTTGGGGGTGAACCGACTGCCGCGCCGCGAGTACGAGAGCACCTCGCGCATCCGACGCCCGTCGTCGGTGAGCTTGAGGTGGGGGCGGGCCGGAGTCACCGGGCGTTCGTCGGACACGGGAGGTGAGCCTAGGGGGTGCGCGACGACATCCTCATCTGGCCCAGTCGGGCAGCACCTGCACCACGGCGTACGTCACCGTGCTGACCGAGGCCGCCAGGAAGGCTCCCCAAGCCAGGTCGATCGGCACGATGGCGACCGGGAAGTCCTTGAGCACCGACAGGTTCGTGAGGTCCCAGGTCGCATACGTGACCAGGCCGAAGAAGGCGCCGACGAGCAACGCCCGCTGCCACGAGCCGGCGTCGACGGCCGGGTGGATCACGAAGTAGACCAACCCTGCCAAGAAGATCGCATAGAACACCACGGCAGCCGCGACGTTGGGACGCTCGGCCAGCAGATGCCCCAGGTGCTTGTCATAGAGCGGCTTGGCGAACGTGGTGAGCCACAAGAAGTCGATCACACAGAATGCGATCGCTGCGACGACATACTGCGTGGCCCAAGACGTGATCGACATGGACCGAGCCTGACACGCCCGCCCTAGCCGACACCCAATCCCGCACCGACGCCCACGCGCAGGGCACCGCATGCCTCCAACATCGCCTCGCGACCGGTGTAGCCCACCCCGGTGGCGTTCACGAAGGCGTGGATCAGGCCGTCATGGCGGCGCAAGGTGGTGTGCACTCCGGCAGCATCGAGACGCCGGGCGTACGCCTCCCCCTCGTCGCGCAGCGGATCGAATCCCGCCACGGCGACGTAGGCGGTCGGCAATCCGGACAGGTCGTCGGCGAGGAGGGGCGAGACGCGGGGGTCGCGGGGGTCGGCGCCGCCCAGGTAGTGCGCGGAATACCACTCCATCTGCTTGCGGGTGAGGAAGAAGCCCTCGGCGAACTCGTCGTACGAAGCGGACTGTCGCGACAGATCCGTGACGGGGAAGAACAACAACTGGAACGCCGGTCGTACGGCTGCCGTACGCAGGTCTTGGCACAACACGGCCGCCAGGTTGCCCCCGGCGCTGTCGCCACCGACGGCGATCCGGTCCGCGCGGTGCCCCCACTCCCCGGCCTTCGCGACGGCGTAGTCGAAGGCGGTCCGGGCGTCCTGCGTCGCGGCGGGAAACGGGTGCTCGGGCGCGAGTCGATAGTCGATCGACAGCACGCTGACCCCGGAGTGTTTGGCCAGGAAGCGACAGGCAGAATCCGCGCTGTCCAGACTGCCCAGGACCCAGCCGCCGCCGTGGAAGTAGACGAGCAGGCGGTCGGCGTCACGGTGCTCTGCACGATAGCGGCGAGCGGGGAGGGAGCCGTACGACGTGGGGATCTCGAGGTCGCGGACCTCCGCCAGCGGCAGCGGCGGTCCACCGAAGAGTGCGGCCTCGGCGTCGATGGTGCGGCGAGACTCGTCCACCGGCAGATCGGAGAAGTCGCTGTCAGGCATGGCGTTGAGCAGCCGTAACGCCGCTGCGACCTCGGGGTGCAGCGCCCTGCCCTGACGATCAGTGGGAGCACCGCCGATCAGGCGCTGCAGGCGTACGGGTGCCTTGCCGAGCGCGCTGACCACCAGCCTGCTCGCGGACTCTTCGAACGACATGGCGACAACCTACGGGGTGAGTCCGTCCCGCGGTGGCTCGTTGAGCAACCGCGACTCGGCCCGCTCTTGCCCGACCAGGGTCCAGGCCTGGCTGCACAAGCGGTAGAGCTCGCGCTCCATCGGCTCCCGCTCCACCTGTGACGCCGTCCCCTCGGTGAGTTCGAGCAGGATCGCGCGGACGCGTTGCTCGCCGCCGCGGATCGCCTCGACCGTGGTCACGGCTGCCGCACCCGAGTCGGCGTACGCCACCGAATCCAGATAGTCCGCCCAGGCCATCGCCGGACCGGGCGCCATCAGGACAGGCTGCAACTGGGGTCCGGCGTCGGGCAACAGCATCGTCGTGGCGATCGACACGAGCGCGGGAACGGCAGCCGCGAATGACCACACCGGCTCCTCCAGGACAAGCAGGGCGCAGGCCGCCGTGCCACTGACCAGGAAGGTGGCACAACCCATCTTGGTGTAGATCTCCGGTGGCCCCTGCCCAAGGTCGACCGCGAGTGCCTCCCTCGGGTCGGGCACCAGGGTGTCCGTTCCAGACTTGCGGGCATACATGGCGGCCCGCCTCCTGGCGTACGCCTCGAAGTCGAGGTCGTACTCGCCCATCCCCAACGCGCGGGTGGCCGCATCAGCAGCCGCATCGCTGGCATGGGAGGCATCCAGCGCCGACGGTCCGATCCTCGGTGGCAGTCGGTCGAGCGGGGAGACGGCACGCTGGTACGCAAGCGCTGCCTGCTCGCGGCGCCACACCTCGCTGATCGCCCACACGCGAGAGCCGATCTCCTGCACCTCGTCTCGCATGGAGTGCGGAAAGACCTTGCCCGTCCCACTGGCCAGGCGCATCAGCGTCTGCATCCGCGACGCCCGGGTGATCGCCTCCCCCCACGCCGGGTTGGCGGGCTCTACCGAACCCAGCCGCAGGCCCTCGCGCAGGTCCAGCCACGGCCGCGCCAGTGGTCCATCGAGATCCACGTGCCCGCTGCGCTTGCGCGCGTACCAGATCAGCAGAGGGACAGCCACGACGCAGCCGGCCATGGCGACGTAACAGATCTGCGCCAGCAGGTCGTGCCCCGTGCGCTCGGAGACGTCGATCATGTTGCCGAAGTAGACAAGTCCGAGAAAGCACACGAGCACGACCAGCACCGGCTTGCGGGTGTCCTTGGCCTCGACCGAGGTCAGAGAGCCCGCGGGATCAGGGACGGATACGTCGATGACCGGTTCGGCGTAATACTTCAGCCGCCTCTGCTGATGCTTGAGGATTTCGGTCTCGTCCACAGGCTTACTGTGCCACCGCGTCGGACGGCCCAATCATGCCTGCCACGCGTGCTGGCCCGGCGTACGCCGCCGCCAGCGAATCGATGGTCTCGTGGGCGTTGAGTCCGCTGGGATTAGGCACCACGAAGACCCGGCTGTTCCCCCACGACTCCGCCTGCTCGCCGACCTGCGCCTTGGGGTGGTCGAAGGCGCTGCGGTACGCGGTGATCCCCGCGATGGCGACCACTCGCGGTTGGCGCTGGAGGACCAGTTCGTGCAGCGCTCGACCCCCGGCACGCAGCTCGTCGCGGCTGAGCTCGTCGGCGCGCGCGGTGGCACGTCGTACGACATTGGTGATGCCGATTCCCCGAGCGAGCAACATCCGACGATCGTCCAGGGTCATCCCCACAGCCGGGTCGATCCCATGGTCGATGATGCCCGCGCGTAGCAGGGCCGGATAGAAGCGGTTGCCCGGATGGGCGAAGTGGGTCTGGGTCGCCGCAGTCCACAGGCCCGGGTTGATCCCGACAAAGAGCAACCTGGTGGCCGGTAGGACCCCGGCCTCGACCTCGGTTTGCTCGGGCAGCAGATCCGGCACCTCTGCGCCGCGGTACGACTCCAACTCAGCCCTGGTGAACCCCACGCCCCCATCCTCGCCGACCGGGCGCAAACGCACGCGTGAGGTGTGCCGACCGGGCGCAAACGCACGAGCGGGCCGATCGAGGACTCGTGCACATTCGCCCGGTCGGCGCGTCTGGCTCGTGCACATTCGCCCGGTCGGGAAATGGGGAACGGCCCCGTACTCCGGTAGGAGTACGGGGCCGTTCGTGAGATCAAGACCGGTCGAGGACCGGCTTGATCACTTCGTGATCTTGGTGACCCGGCCGGCGCCGACGGTGCGGCCACCCTCACGGATGGCGAACCGCAGGCCCTCGTCCATGGCGATCGGCTGGATGAGCTCGACCGACATCTCGGTGTTGTCACCCGGCATGACCATCTCGGTGCCCTCGGGGAGGGTCACCACGCCGGTCACGTCCGTGGTCCGGAAGTAGAACTGCGGACGGTAGTTGTTGAAGAACGGCGTGTGACGGCCACCCTCCTCCTTCGAGAGGATGTAGACGTTCGCCTCGAAGTTGGTGTGCGGGGTGGTGGTGCCCGGCTTGATCACGACCATGCCGCGCTCGACGTCCTCGCGCTTGGTGCCGCGAAGCAGCAGCCCGACGTTCTCGCCGGCCTGGCCCTCGTCGAGCAGCTTGCGGAACATCTCGACGCCGGTGACGGTCGACTTCTGCGACTTCTCGCGGATGCCGATGATCTCGACCTCCTCGTTGACCTTCACGATGCCACGCTCGATGCGGCCCGTGATGACGGTGCCACGACCGGTGATGGTGAAGACGTCCTCGACGGGCATGAGGAACGGCTTGTCCGTGTCACGCTCGGGGGTCGGGATGTAGTCGTCGACGGCCTGCATGAGCTCGGCAACCGACTCGCCCCACTTGGCGTCGCCGTTGAGGGCCGGGAAGGCCGCCACGCGCACGACGGGGATGTCGTCGCCCGGGAACTCGTACTCGGAGAGGAGCTCGCGCACCTCCATCTCGACGAGCTCGATGAGCTCCTCGTCGTCGACCATGTCGCACTTGTTGAGCGCCACGACCAGGGCGGGAACGCCGACCTGGCGGGCGAGCAGCACGTGCTCACGAGTCTGCGGCATCGGACCGTCGGTGGCGGCGACCACGAGAATCGCGCCGTCCATCTGGGCCGCGCCGGTGATCATGTTCTTGATGTAGTCGGCGTGACCGGGGCAGTCGACGTGCGCGTAGTGACGCGACTCGGTCTGGTACTCGACGTGGGCGATCGAGATGGTGATACCGCGCTGACGCTCTTCGGGCGCCTTGTCGATCATGTCGAACGCGGACGCCTCGTTGAGGTCGGGGTACTTGTCGTGCAGCACCTTGGTGATCGCTGCGGTCAACGTCGTCTTACCGTGGTCGATGTGACCGATGGTGCCGATGTTGATGTGCGGCTTGGTCCGCTCGAACTTCGCCTTAGCCACTGGGGCTCCTCCTGTTGTGTGTTTCTTGACTCGTGTAGGGACTGATTGTTGCGTGCCGAGGGTTCCGCGCCCTAATTCGCAGGGCGCGAGAAGCGACTTACTCGCCGCGAACCTTCTTGACGATCTCGTCGGCGATGTTCGTGGGAACCTCGGCGTACGAGTCGAACTCCATCGAGTACGACGCCTGACCCGAGGTCTTCGACCGCAGATCGCCAACGTACCCGAACATCTCGGACAGCGGCACCAGCGCACTGACGACCATGTCGCCGTGGCGCTCCTCCTGTGCCTGGATCTGACCGCGACGGCTGTTGATGTCACCGATGACGGTGCCCAGGAACGACTCGGGAGTCGTCACCTCGACCGCGAACATCGGCTCAAGCAGCACCGCCTTGGCCATCCGTGCGGCCTCCTTGAAGGCCTGGTTGCCGGCGATCTTGAACGCCAGCTCGGACGAGTCGACGTCGTGGTAGGCGCCGTCCTCGAGGCTGAACTTCACGTCCACCATCGGGTAGCCGGCGAGGACGCCGAACTCCATGGCGTCCTGGCCACCCTGGTCGACCGAAGGGATGTATTCCTTCGGCACGCGACCGCCGGTGACGTTGTTGGAGAACTCGTAGCCCGCGCCCAGCCCGGTCTCGGGGTCGATGTTGGGCTCGAGCGAGACCACGACCTTGGCGAACTGACCCGAGCCACCGGTCTGCTTCTTGTGCGTGTACGATGTGGTTCTCGACCTTCTTGCGGATGGTCTCGCGGTAGGCCACCTGCGGCTTGCCGACGGTCGCCTCGACGCGGAACTCGCGCTTCATCCGGTCGACGAGGATCTCCAGGTGGAGCTCGCCCATTCCGGCGATGATCGTCTGGCCGGTCTCTTCGTCGGTCTTGACCGTGAAGGTGGGGTCCTCGTCGGAAAGCCGCTGGATCGCGGTGCCGAGCTTCTCCTGGTCACCCTTGGTCTTCGGCTCGATGGCCACCTCGATCACCGGTGCCGGGAAGGTCATCGACTCCAGGACCACCGGGTTGGACGAGTCGGACAGGGTGTGACCGGTCTTGGTGTCCTTGAGGCCCATCACGGCCACGATCTGACCGGCGCCGACCGACGCGATCTCCTCACGCTTGTTGGCGTGCATCTGGTAGACCTTGCCGATCCGTTCCTTGCGCCCGTTGACGGAGTTCAGCACCGAGCTGCCCGCCTCGAGCTTGCCGGAGTAGACGCGGACGTAGATCAGCTTGCCCAGGTGCGGGTCGGACGCGATCTTGTACGCCAGGCCGGAGAACGGCTCGTCGTCCGACGGCTTGCGCAGGATCTCGACGTCCTCGTGGTCGGGCTTGTGGCCGACGATCGCGTCGATGTCCAGCGGCGCTGGGCAGGTAGCGCACCACGGCGTCGAGCAGCGGCTGCACACCCTTGTTCTTGAAGGCAGTGCCCAGCAGGACGGGGTTGAGCTTGTCGGCCAGGGTGGCGCGGCGGATGCCGTCGTGGATCTCCTCGACGGAAAGGTCCTCGCCCTCGAGGTACTTCTCCATGATGGCGTCGTCGGCCTCGGCGAGGGTCTCGAGGAGCTTCTCGCGGTACTCGTCGGCCTGGTCCTGGCAGCTCGGCCGGGATCGCCTCGACCTCGTAGTCCTCACCGATCTTGGTCTCGCCGCGCCAGGTAAGCGCGCGCATGCTCGATCAGGTCCACGACGCCCAGGAAGTCCTGCTCGGCGCCGATCGGCAGCTGCAGGATCAGGGGGGTGGAGTTGAGACGCTCGACCATCATGTCGACGCAACGGAAGAAGTCGGCACCCGTACGGTCCATCTTGTTCACGAAGCACATGCGAGGAACGGAGTACTTGTTGGCCTGGCGCCACACCGTCATGGTCTGCGGCTCAACGCCGGCGACACCGTCGTACACCGCCACTGCACCGTCGAGGACGCGCAGCGAGCGCTCGACCTCGGCGGTGAAGTCGACGTGACCGGGGGTGTCGATGATGTTGATCTGGTGGTTCTTCCACCAGCAGGTCGTTGCGGCCGACGTGATCGTGATGCCGCGCTCCTGCTCCTGCTCCATCCAGTCCATCGTCGCCGAACCCTCGTGGGTGTCGCCGATCTTGTAGTTGATGCCCGTGTAGAACAGGATGCGCTCGGTCGTCGTGGTCTTGCCGGCGTCGATGTGCGCCATGATGCCGATGTTGCGGACCTTGTTGAGGTCCGTGGTGATGTCGACTGCCACTGAAGAGTTCAGCGTTCCTTAGGTAGATAGTCGGGGGCGGTGGAGCGGGGGCGCGTACGAGACGTACGCACCCCCGGCTCATCACCAGCGGTAGTGAGCGAAGGCGCTGGTTGGACTCGGCCATCTTGTGGGTGTCCTCGCGCTTCTTCACCGCGGCACCAAGGCCGTTGGAGGCGTCGAGGATCTCGTTCATCAGGCGCTCGGCCATGGTCTTCTCGCGGCGACCCTGCGAGTACCCCACGAGCCAGCGCAGCGCCAGCGTGGTCTGCCGGTTGGGCTTGACCTCGACGGGCACCTGGTAGGTGGCACCGCCGACGCGGCGGGACTTGACCTCGACCGCGGGACTGGACGTTGTCGAGCGCACGCTTGAGCGTGACGTACGGGGTCGGTGCCGGTCTTCTCGCGGCAGCCCTCAAGCGCCGTGTAGACGATCCGCTGGGCGACCTGCTTCTTGCCGTCCATGCAGGATCTTGTTGACCAACTGGGTGACAACCTGGGACCCGTATACGGGGTCGATGTCGATGGGGCGCTTCGGCGCCGGGACCCTTGCGAGGCATTCAGCTCTTCTCCTTCTTCGCGCCGTAGCGGCTGCGGGCCTGCTTGCGGTTCTTGACGCCCTGGGTATCGAGCGCGCCGCGGATGATCTTGTAACGCACACCGGGAAGGTCCTTCACACGACCGCCACGCACGAGCACGATCGAGTGCTCCTGGAGGTTGTGACCGACGCCCGGGATGTAGGCCGTGACCTCGACGCCGCTGGACAGGCGCACACGGGCGACCTTGCGAAGGGCGGAGTTCGGCTTCTTGGGAGTGGTGGTGTAGACGCGGGTGCAGACGCCACGGCGCTGCGGGGATCCCTTCAGGGCAGGCGTCTTGTTCTTCGACACCTTGTCCTGGCGGCCCTTGCGGACCAACTGCTGAATAGTGGGCACCGGGTGGTTCCCCTTCTTCCTGCTCTCTGTACGCGCGCTCTGCCCGCACGGTGTCTGCTGCGTGCTCGGGTGGTGCTCTGCAGCTCGCGCTTGCTGCCCCCGAGGTCGGGCGTGTCGCCCTCCCTCCGACGTCAGCGGGACCCGATGCGGCTCCGTCAGACGCCGGATCTGCGCGCCGGAGTCGAGGGCCTGACTCCCCGACTGCGTGCCGGTGCACGCGCAACGGCCTGGTTGTCCCAGACACGAGCGAAGCGGGCTACCAGCGAGGCCTGCTACTCGCATGCAGAACGGCTGCCAGGCGCCACCGCGGAGCCGTGCGTAACGGAGTAGCGCCGACCCACGCCAGCGATCGTCAGCACGCCGCCGATCACCAGGCTCCACCGTGCGCCGAACGCGCTGCTCCGACCCAGCCCACGATCGGGCGCACCGAGCGGGGTGCCACCGAGGAAGATCATCAGATAGAGCGCCATCACCCGCCCCCGCATCCCGGCGTCGGAATGCAACTGCATGAAGGCGTTGGCCGACGTTGATCATCGTCAGGGCGGAGAGTCCGAGCAGCGGGCACGATCAGCGCGTACGTCAGGTACGACGGCATCAGCCCGGCGGCGATCTCCACGACGGCGAAGACCAGCGCGGCCCCGACCACCAACCGCAGGCGTACGGTCTCGCGGCGCGCAGCCACCAAGGCACCGGCGAGGGAACCGAACGCCATCGAACGTGCCCAGCAGTCCGTACGCCGTGGGACCGACCTTGCCGAACACCTCGGTCGCCATCAGCGCCGAGGTCATCTGGAAGTTCAGCCCGAAAGTGCCCACGACGAAGACGATGAGCAGCACCAGCACCAGGTCGGGGCGCGAGGCGATGTAGGCGAACCCCTCGCGGATCAGCCCCTTGCCCCGCGGTGGGGGCTCCGGGCGTGTCGCAGCAGTCGCGTGTCGAGAGTGCCGCAGTGCCCAGATCGGCGCGGCGTACGTCGCCGCGTTGAGCAGGATCACCCAGCCGGTGGCTGCGGCCCCGCCACCGAACGCGGCGATCAGCAGACCCGCAAGCGGCCGGACCCACGATGCGAGCGGCGTTGAAACTCGCGGAGTTGAGCCCGACCGCATTGGTGAGGTCGCCCGGATCGACCAACTCTGAGACGAAGCTACTGACGGGCCGGGGCATCGAACGCCGAGGCCGTGCCGAGCGCGAAGGCCAACACGTACACGTGCCAACTCTCGGCGGTCCCGGTCACCGCCAGGGCGCCGAGGATCGCGGCCGGGATGGCCATGCCCAGGTTGGTCAGCTGCAGCAGCGTGCGTTTGGGCATCCGGTCGGCGACGAGTCCGGCGAGCGGGCCGAAGAGCAGGAAGGGGAGGAATTGCAGCCCGGTGGTGATGCCGATCGCGGTGCCGGAGTTGGCGGAGAGTTGCAAGACCAGCCAGTCCTGCGCGACCCGCTGCATCCAGGTGCCGACGTTGGAGACGACACCGCCGGCGGCGTAGCGGCGGTAGTTGGCGTTGGCCAGAGATCTGAACGTGGGGCTCGTGGTGACTCCTTGAAGCAGTAAGTGATCAGTCGCTGATCGAGAGTTGGTGAAGCAGGGGTACGACCTGGCGCACCAGATCACGCTGGTCGGGTGGCAACTCGGCCAGGCGCCGGGCCAGCCAGGCGTCGCGGCGGTCCCGGTCGGCGAGCACGACCCCGCGGCCGTGCTCGGAGAGGCTGACCACGACGCAGCGGCCGTCGCGGGGATCGGCTCGACGTTCGACCAGGCCGAGATCCTCCAGGCAGTTCACCGTGCGGGTCATCGAGGGTGGCTGCACGCGCTCGCTGCGCGCGAGTTCACCGATGGTCTGCTGGTCCTCGCGCGCGAGGAGCCCCAGCACGGCCATGGCCGGCAGGCTCAGGTCGTTGGCGGGATGCCGCTCGACGGCCAGTCGCCGACGCAGTCGCATCACGCCGACGCGCAACTCCGCGGCGAGAGCCGCGTCACTCGCGGGCGACGGGGAGGTGACGGTCTCAGGCGTGGACATGACAGTTAGCCTAAGTCATTACTTAGGCTAACTATTCCCGGGTCCGTACTGTGAGGCTGACCCACGCCACACCTTCGAAGGGAACTGAGTGAAGTCGACACCGCCCGCCGGGATCGCCATCGCCTCGAAATTGCGCTCGAACCTGGGTTTGAGCCTGGGCTTGAGCCTGCTCCTGCTGACACTGGCCGGTTGCGGCTCGGGGTCGGACAATCCCGAGGCCACCAGCACGCCCACGACGAGCACGTCGCAGGCCTCCACTCCCCCCAAGAAGAGCCCGCCTCAACAGGTCACCGCCACGCTCGGGCTGCCCCTGGCCCAGGAGGGCCCCGACCCTGCGCCGGCCAGCGAGGCGACCGCTCCCCTGATCGTGAACGTCACTCCCGCCAAGGCCGGTTTCAAGGGACGCCCGGTGGAGTTGCAGAGCCGCCACGGTGACGGCGACTGGGAGACGACCGACTCGGGCGCGCTGGACGCCAAGGGTTCGGCGACCCTCGCCGCGCCTGCCGACGCCGGAGCTGAGATGCGAGTGATCGCGGCGGCCGACGGCGACTATGCGCAGGGAGAGTCCCAGACCTTCAAGAGCAATCCGGCCGCGTGGGCCGACGAGTTCGACGACGGCGACATGGAGGCGAACTGGGCGCACCGCGGCCAGGAGTACAACCCGAGCGGAATGCGGCTGTGCTCCAAGGGCGACGACAGCACCGTCGAGGGCGGCGACGGCACCCTCGAACTCTCCGTACTCGACGACCCGGCGCGCGATGACCTGTGCACCGCCAAGGCCGGCAACGGCAAATCGATCGGGCAGTACGACTACCGACTCAACGCCAACATCAACTCCAAGGCCCTCTTCCGCTACGGCACCTTCGCGGCACGGATCAAGTTCCAGCGCGGCGCCGGGCAGCACGGTGCGTTCTGGTTGCAGTCGAGCCAGGCGCCGGGCTCGGGCTCACCGGCCGAGGCAGGCGCCGAGGTCGACATCGTGGAGTTCTTCGGCGAGCACCCGAAGAAGAAGCTCGCCAGCTTCATCCACTACTACCCCGCAGCGGGCGCCAAGCCGGTCAAGGTGGGCGACTGGATGCCGAACCCGACCAGCCTGCTGGCCGACGCCGACGACGACTGGTGGAAGAACTACCACGTCTTCTCGCTGCAGTGGACGCCTGAGGAGTACGTCATCCTGGTCGACGGCAAGGTGGCCTGGCGTACGGACCAGGGTGTCTCGCAAGCCGACCAGATGATGGTGCTGAGCCTGCTGAGCTTCCGACTACGAGCTCAAGAACCTCGACGCCGAACTGCCTCAGACCATGTCAGTGGACTGGGTCAAGTACTGGCCCTACTCCGGCTGATTCACTCCCGCGCGGATCAGGTGAGCAAGCGGGTCAACGGGTTGATCGCGAAGTAGATCAGGAAGCCCACGGCCACGGCGTACATCAGCGGGTGCACCAAGCCGGCCTTGCCGCGGACCAACTTCAAGAACACGAAGGCCAAGATGCCTGCGCCGATACCGACAGAGATGGAGTAGGTATAGGGCATCAACACGATGGTGAGGAACGCGGGAATCGCGATCTCCAAGTCGTCCCAGTCGATCTCCTTGACCTGCTGCATCATCAAGAAACCGACCAGCACCAACGCGGGGACCGCGGCTTCGCTCGGGATGATGTTGACCAGCGGCGCCAAGAAGATCGACAGCAGGAAACAGATGCCGGTGAATATCGAGGCCAGCCCGGTGCGCGCGCCCTCGCCCACACCTGAAGCCGACTCGATGTAAGACGTGTTGGACGAGACTCCCGCAAGGCCACCCGCCGCAGCAGCGACCGAGTCAACGATCAGGATCTGCTGAGTATTGGGCGGCACGCCCTCCTCGTCGTTGAGTCCCGCCTCGGCACCGATGGCGGTCATGGTGCCCATCGTGTCGAAGAAGTCGGCCAGCATCAGCGTGAAGATCAGCAACACGGCCGCGACAACGCCGACCCGATCGAACGAGCCGAGCAGGTTGAACTCACCCAAGGTGCCGAAGTCGGGAAGGTCCACGATCTTGTCGGGCATCGTCGGCACGTTGAGGTTCCAGCCGTGAGGGTTGACCTTGCCGTCTGCACCGACCATCGGGCCGATCTTGCCGATCGCCTCCACGATGATCGCCAGCAGCGTCGTCACCACGATCGTGATGAAGATGGCCCCGCGCAACTCCAGCGCCCACAACGCGATCACCAGGCAGACACCGACCGCGAAGACCAGCACCGGCCAGCCTTCGAGTTCACCGCCAGGCCCCAGGGTTACCGGCACCGGACCGGTCTGCGTACGGCGTACGAAACCCGCGTCCACAAAACCGATCAGGGCGATGAACAGACCGATACCGACCGAGATCGCGATCTTCAACTGACTCGGCACCGCGTGGAAGACAGCTTCACGGAATCCGGTGAGCACCAGCAGCAGGATCACTGCGCCCTCGAGGACGACCAGGCCCATCGCGTCTGCCCAAGTCATCTGTGAGGCGATCGCGATGGCGACGAAGGCGTTCAGGCCCAGGCCGGTCGCCAAGGCGAGGGGGAAATTGGCCACCAGCCCCATCAGGATCGTCATCACTCCGGCCACCAGAGCAGTGCCTGCTGCGATCGCGGCCAGGTTCGGGGCGTCACCACCTCCGAGGAACTTTCCGTCGGCGTCGGTGGCGTACCCGAGGATCAGCGGGTTGAGCACGATGATGTAGGCCATCGTGAAGAACGTGACGACGCCGCCGCGGAACTCGCGCTCCACCGTGGATCCCCGCTCGGAGATCTTGAAGAATCCGTCGAGCCCACCGCGAGACGGGGGCGTGGCAGTCTCAGGCGCATCAGTGGTCATAGCGGCGGATCTTGTCAGGAAAACCACACATTGCGCGTCAGAACCGCCAAGATCGGGTCGCCGAGGTTTGGCGTACGCTCGTCGGGTGACCGACCGACTACCCGATTCGACCGCACACGAGATCGGCAAGCGCACCTACCTGGTGGCGAACGTGGCGCCCTTGGACGTCGACGGCATCCGTACGGTCACCGTCGGCTCAGCGCTGTGGCTGATCGGCTTCATCGCCCTGCTGCCCTTCTATGGGCAGTTGCAGGAGAACGGACGAGGCTGGTGGCCCTGGGCGTGCCTGGCCGGATTCGGGTTCGGCATGTTGGGCCTGGCGTACTGCCGGGCTCGCAAGAACCGGCTGGCCGCGGAGGAGTAGTCCTCAGAGACTTTCGAGTGCGTCGTCGAGGGTGTCGTGGACGTGATCGGGAAGCGCCTGCGGCAGGTGTCGCTTCTTCAACGCCACCTCTGAGTGCGCACCGCAGCCGTGGTCGAAACTGACCACGCGACCGTCATCGTTGGCGTTGCCGTTCGCGCACACGCCGAAGAGGTCGGAGAGGCCACCGTTGATCCGCAGCAAGAATCCGCAGCTGCGACACGTCGCGGGCGCCGACTGTGCCAACGGACTGCTCGGCCCGCCGTCGCCGTCGTACCATCGCTGCGCGGCCTGGTCGCGGCCCTGCGGTGAGAGCGTGCGTACGCGTCCCAACCCCAACTCCCCGGCCACCCGGCGCACCTGCGCCTTCTCGTCGCCTTCGAGGACGTCGTCGCCGAACGAATAGGTCGGCACCAGCCGCTCGTCGTCCTCCTCGACAGGCAGCAAGTCGCCGGGGCTGAGGTCGCCCGGCTGGATGCGTTCCTTGTAGGGCACCCAGTCGGGGGCGACGATCGCGTCGGGACCCGGCAGCAGCACGACCTCGTCGATCGTCACATGCCGTTGGCGTGGCGCGCGCGCCACCGTGACCGCCCACTGCCAGCCGACATAGCCGGGCTTGTGACAGGCGAACAGATGGGTCGTGACGCGCTCGTCCTCGCTGATCACACCGAGGTGGTCGCCGATCTCGTCGGTCTTCGCCTCGCCGGCCAGCGCCTCGCGAGCAGCGTCGACGGCGGCGACGGTCACCGAGTCGGTCTTGACGCGCGAGGTGGAAGGCAGCACCCCCGAATCATGACTCATGACTGGTCGCCGTGTCAGGTTGGCCCGAAGTCACCGACGTCAGGGAGGATTGCGCCCATGCCCTCCGACGACACCGACGAACGGACCGCCGATGTCCGTCGTGGCGGCGTCTTCGCGGGCGTACGCGCCGTCGGTCGCGGAGTCGGATCGGCCGGCCGGGGCGTCGGGCGACTCGGCTCCTTCACGTTGCGTCAGGCCCGCCGCGCCTCCACCGCCGAAGGCGCCGGTCAGTCGGGCTTGTCTCGCCTGATCGAACTGCACGCCTTCAACGCCGCCGGCGACGCGGCCGTCGCGATCTCCCTGGCCGGCACGCTGTTCTTCCAGGTCCCGACCGGTGAGGCGCGCGGACAGGTCGCGCTCTTCCTCGGCTTGACGATGCTGCCGTTCGCGATCGTGGCGCCACTGATCGGACCGTTCCTCGACCGCTACGCGCATGGTCGGCGCTGGGCCATCGGTGCGACCATGGCGATCCGGGGCATCCTCGCGCTGATGCTGGCCGGTGCGGTCGCGACGAACTCCCCCTGGCTCTTCCCGGCGGCGCTGGGATGCCTGGTGGCTTCCAAGGCGTACGGCGTCACCCGCGCAGCGACCGTCCCGCGGTTGCGTCCACCCAATCTCACGCTGGTCAAGGCCAACGCACGGACGTCACTGGCGGGAGTGGTCGGCGCCGCAGTGTCGGCGCCGCTGGCCGCGTTGGCGTCCCTCGCCGGTCCGGAGTGGTCACTGCGCTATGCGTTCGTGATCTTCACCCTCGCCACCATCTGGGCGATCCTGCTGCCCGCCAAGGTGGACTCCGCCGCCGGCGAAGGCACCATGACCATGCTGCCCTCCCAGCATCCCGAGCGTCCGCGTGGTCGAGGGCGCCCGCGGATGGCGATCCCGTCATCGGTCGCCTTCGCGCTGCGCGCCAACTGTGGACCGCGCTGGCTCTCGGGCTTCTTGACGATGTTCATGGCGTTCTTGTTGCGGGAGAACCCGATCGAGGGTTGGAAGCCGGAGATGCTGCTCGCTCTCGTCATCGGCGCAGCGGGCCTCGGCAACACGCTCGGCGTCGGCCTCGCGTCGTGGCTACGCAACGTCAACCCCTCGATCACCGTGGTGGTCACGCTGATCGCTGACGCCGCACTCGCGCTGGTCGCCGCACTCTTCTACGGCCTCGTGCCCCTGGTGCTGCTCGGCCTGACGGCGGGATTGTCACAATCGCTGGCAAAACTCTCGCTCGATTCGACGATTCAGCGCGACGTGCCAGAGCGCGTGCAGACCAGCGCGTTCGCGCGCTCCGACACCACGCTGCAGCTGGCGTGGGTCATCGGGGGCTTCATCGGCATCGCGCTGCCGCTGATGCCCCGGCTCGGGCTCGGCGTCGCCGCCGGAGCCCTGTGCGCATGGTTGCTGTTCGTGCTCGCGTCGCGCGCCTCAGGGCGTACGCCCTCCCGTGCCCGGGAGCCTCAGAGTTCGAGCTGATCGGCCAGGGCTCGCAGCACCTTGGCGACCGGTTTGGTGAGTTTGGCGTCGGGGTGGCGCCCGTGGCGGTAGGCCTCACCGAGGTTGTCGAGCGCGCGGATCGCGTCCTCGACGATGGTGGCCATCTCGTCGGGCTTCTTGCGCTGCGAGTTGCGCTGGTTGCGTACGACAGAGGCAGGTGCGTCGAGGACGCGCACCTGGAGGGCCTGCTCACCGCGGCGGCCCTGCGCGATGCCGAACTCGACCCGCGTGCCGTTGCGCAGCGTGGTCACCCCTTCGGGCAGCGCGTCGGCGTGCACGTAGACGTCCGGACCGCTCTCTTGCGAGAGGAAGCCGAAGCCCTTCTCGGCGTCGAACCACTTGACCTTGCCAGTGGGCACGGCTTCTCCTTGGGGTGTTGCTGCGATGGCGCTGCTGATCGGTGCGCGCCGACATGCTACGTGGCTGTTGCCACCCCCGGCCAACGGGTTGTCAGTCCGGGTTGTTCCCGCCGGCCCTCGCAGGATCCGCCCGCCAGTCCGTCAACCAGTCCGGGAAGTCGGTGAGGGCGGGCAACACCACGTCGGTGCCCGCCTCGCGCAGCTCGTCGGCGGAGCAGCCACCGGTCAGCACCGACACCGACAGGCAGTCGGCGGCTTTGGCCCCTTCGACGTCGTGGATGTGGTCGCCGACATAGATCTGGCAGCCCTCCCGGCGCAACACCTCGCCCTTGCCCGCACCCCACACCTTGCCTTCGAGGACATCGACATCCAGGTTGAGATGGTCCACGTGCAGACGGGCGTTCGGCGTGAACTTTCCGGTGACGACGACGATGCGTCCGCCGTGGTGGCGTACGGCAGCCAGCGCCTCGACCGCGCCGGGCAGCACCGGAACGCTCTGGATCGCGTGGTCGGGATAGAGCTCCCGGAACCGGTCGATCGCCGGACCCAACCGAGTGGCCTCGACGTAGGGCGCCAAGGTGTGGTCGAGCGGCGGACCGAGCTTCGCGGTGAGGTCCTCGACGGGCAGCGCGACACCGAGTTCGTCACCGAGTGCTTTCAACACCTCGACGAAGCCGGGCACCGTATCGATCAGCGTCATGTCGAGGTCGAACCCGACAACGAGGTCACTCACTCGGGTGAGCGTACGACGCGGCCAAGTCAGGCGAGTCCGAGTTTCGCGGCCGACTCCTCGCGCATCTGGACCTTGCGGATCTTGCCCGTCACCGTCATCGGGAACTCCTCGACCAGCATCACGTAGCGCGGGATCTTGTAGTGCGCGAGCTTGCCGGTGGCGAACGCACGTACGCCGTCCGCGTCGATCGGGTCGGCGCCGGCCTTCAATTTGATCCAGGCGCAGAGTTCCTCGCCGTACTTCTCATCGGGCACCCCGACCACCTGCACGTCCTCGACGTCGGGGTGGGTGTAGAGGAACTCCTCGATCTCGCGCGGATAGACGTTCTCGCCACCGCGAATGACCATGTCCTTGATCCGCCCCGTGATCGAGACGTTGCCGTCGTCATCCATCACGCCCAGGTCGCCGGTATGCATCCAGCCGTCGGCGTCGATCGCCTCCGCGGTCTTCTCCGGGTCCTGCCAGTAGCCGAGCATCACCGAGTACCCACGCGTGCAGAACTCCCCCGGCTCACCGCGTGGCACCGGGTCACCGCTCACGGGGTCGACGATCTTGATCTCGACGTGCGGCGCCACCCGGCCCACGGTCCCCACCTTGACCTCGAACGAGTCGTCCGTACGCGTTTGAGTCGACACCGGTGACGTTTCGGTCATGCCGTAGCAGATGGTCATCTCCTCGACGCCCGAGGCGATCAGCTTCTTCATCATCTCGGCCGGACACGGCGAACCCGCCATGATGCCGGTGCGCACGGACGCGAGGTCGTACGACTCGAAGTCCGGCAGCGCCCACTCCGCGATGAACATCGTCGGCACGCCGTACAGCGACGTGCACCGCTCATCGGCCACGGCCTTCAGCGTCAGGGCCGGGTCGAATCCGGGCGCGGGAATCACCATCGCAGCGCCGTGGCTGGAGCAGGCCAGATTGCCCATGACCATGCCGAAACAGTGATAAAACGGCACCGGAATCGCGACCCGATCGACCTCGGTGTAGCGGCAGACCTCCCCCACCAGGTAGCCGTTGTTGAGGATGTTGCGGTGGCTCAGCGTGGCGCCCTTGGGGTAGCCGGTCGTGCCCGAGGTGTACTGGATGTTGATCGGGTCATCGGGGGTCAATTCCGCCGCGCGCTCGCGCAGCGCCGCATCGTCGATCCCCGCGCCCTGCGCGATGAGCCCCTGCCAACTGGCCTCGTCGTCGAGGTACACCACTCGGGTCAGCGTGCTGTTGTGCTGGGCCGTCTCCTCGATCATCGCGCGGTAGTCGCTGGTCTTGAAGGCGGTAGCCGCGACCAGCAGGCGCAGTCCCGACTGGTTGACGGCGTAGGAGAATTCGTGGGTGCGATAGGCCGGATTGACGTTGACCAGGATCGCGCCGATCTTCGCCGTGGCGAACTGGGTCAGTGTCCACTCCGCACAGTTGGGCGCCCAGATCCCGACCCTGTCCCCTTTCGCGATCCCGGCTCCGAGCAGCCCCTTGGCCAGCGCGGTGACATCGCGGTCGAGCTCCGCCCACGTCCAACGTCTTCCGGAGGCGCACTCGATCAACGCGTCACGCTCGGCGTACGCCCCGACCGTACGGGCGAAGTTGGCGCCGATCGTCTCGTCGAGCAGGGCGGGACTGGTCTCTCCACGAGCGATCGAATCCATGAGGGCAACGTACGCCCGCACCTCCCTCAGCGACTAGCCTCGTCACCGTGCTGGCCACCGATGCCGTCTTGGAGTTGCTCCAGGAGACTGCGGACGAGTTCATCAACCCGCGCTTTCGCGCCTTGGCTGCCGGTGAGATCTCGGAGAAGCAGCCCGGCGACCTCGTCACGGTGGCCGATCAGGAGTCGGAGGTCGCGATCACCGCCGCGCTCCGGGTGGCCTATCCCGACGCGGTGATCCTCGGCGAGGAGGCGTACGCGCAAGACCACGGCCTGCTCGATGCCTTCCGTGCTGCCGAGCACGCCTTCACCGTCGATCCGGTCGACGGCACCAAGAACTTCGTCAACGGCTCCCCCGACCATGCGGTGATGGTGTCCGAGACCCGCGCCGGCGAGGTGGTACGTGCCTGGATCTGGCAGCCGCAGCACGAGTTGGCCTACGTCGCCGAGCGTGGCGCCGGCGCCTTCCGCAACGGCGAGCGGATGCGTACGCCCGGCGTTGCACAACCCTGGCGCGGCGTCACCTCGCGCAGGCGATGGATCGGTCGCACCCTGCCCGGCCTGTCACCCCTGGAGTTGACCTGGGTGTCGTGCGGGATCGATTACCCGCATCTGGTGGAGGGCGACGCGGCGTACCTGCTCTACGGCGGGACCTTCCCGTGGGATCACGCGCCCGGCAGCCTCCTGCTCGCAGAGTCGGGCGGATTCCTGGGGACCGCCGAGGGGCGGGCCTATTCGCCGATCGATCCGGCACCGTCCGGGCTGGTCGGCGCGGTGTCGCCCGAGGTCGGGGCCACCATCACCGGGTTGCTGGCGCAGACCGACTGGGCTTGATCGGATCGGGCCTGCTCAGCGCTCGCGGCTGACCGTCATCCTGCGATCGCCGAACTTCACCACGTCCCCGTCCAAGAGGGTCGCCGGCCGACCGGCACCCAACTGCTTGGAAACCCCCTGCCGGACCAGTGTCGAGCCGTTGGTCGAACCGCGGTCCATCACCAGCATCCCGCCATCGGGCGTCAACTGGATCTGGGCATGGGTCTTGGACACTGACATGTCGTTGCTCTGCAGCGGCACGCTGTGTCGCACCGGCTCACCGGGGCGTGCCTCGGGACGGCGTCCGATGATGCCCAGGCCCTCCACGATGAAGGACTGTCCGTCGTCGAAGGTCACCCGCCATCGTGACACCGGCGCCGTGGCCGTGGCGGGCGGCGGCGCCGGGGCACCACTGCGTACGACGGTGCGCCCGCTGTCGGGCGCGGGTGGTCGAGCCGGCCCGGATGGCATCGGCCCGGATGGCATCGGCGCGGAGGACATCGGCGCGGAGGGCTCCGGGGCCTGCGCCGGCTGACGTGGAGGCGGGGCTTGCGGGGGTGCCTGACGTACGGGGGGCGGCGCCGGTGGGATCGGCGCGGCCTGCGCCGGTTCGGACGGGGGCCTGGGCGCGGGCGTCGGCGTGCGCCGCGACGGCGCTGGTGTCGCGGTCTCGGCGGGCGCGGCGGGGACCAGGCGCATCGCGGTCAGGTTCACCACGTGCCGCGGCTGGGAGTCGGTCGCCTCCTCGGCCACCTGCCGCGGGCGCATGTCGACCACGACCGCCTTGCTCACGTGGTCGTGCCAGCCGCGGCGCATCCGGGAGGGATCCATCATGGCCGTCCAAGCCAAGGTCGCGAGTCCCAACCCCAGGGTGGGGATGGTGGCAACCCCGAGAACGAGCGTGCGCAGGAGTGCCGGACCCACGCCCGGGGGCGTACCCGTCCCGTGGTGCACCAGCCGCAGACCCATCGCGGCCTTGCCTGGCGAGCGTCCTGCCGCACCGAGCAGCACCGCGAAGATCAACGACACCAGGAGCACGACGCCGACGATGAGGAGTACGCCGGGCAGCACCTCCCCATGACGGAAGAACAGCGCCCACGCCCCCACCCCTGCCGCCGCGAAGAGGGTCCACGCGATCACGCGGTCGATCGCGAACGCATAGAAGCGGCGTTCGAGACCCGCAGCCGGGAAGGCGGTGGTCTCGTCGGGGGTGACGGCAGTCATCGGAGAGGCGCCGTTCACGCCTTGGTGATCTGGATGGTGACGCCGTCGGCCAGGTCCAGGATCGCGCCAGGGATCAACTGGACGGCGATGCCCGGCTGCAGGTCCTCGGGGGGCAGGCCCGGCTGCACCAGGACGGTGCCGTTGGTCGAGCCGAGGTCGGTGACGACCGCCGATCCGTGATCAGCACCAGCGCCCGGCCGAATCTCCAGGTGGGTCGAGGAGATCTCCTGGTTGGGGCTGGGCACGGTCAACAGCACGGGTTGTTCCTGAGAGGAGAATCGGCGCGCCTCGGGCGCACGCCCGACCAGCACGACGCGGTCGACTTCGACGATCTGGCCTGACGAAACGACCAGCCTCGCGACCGGCTTCGACACCACACTCGGCGGGGGCGGCTGCCCTGGCAGGCCCATGAGCGGACGGTCAGGCTCGTTGTCGCGGGCGCCATATTGCGTGTGCCCGTCGTGGGCGAGCGGGTCCGGCTGTGGCTCGGGCTCGGGCTCGACCACGGGTTCGGGCCTGACCACCGGTTCGGGTGCCGCCACGGGCTCGGGCTCGGCCACCGGCTCGGGCGCCACCACGGGCTCGGGCTCGGCCACCGGCTCGGGCGCCACCACGGGCTCGGGCTCGGCCACCGGCTCGGGCGCCACGACCGGCTCGGGGTCGGCCACCGGCTCAGGCTCGGCCACCGCTGCGCTTTCCAGCCCGGTGCTGTCCTCGGTGCCGGGGTCGACCAGCAGTGCGGTCACCTCGTCTGGCACGTCGCGGACGTCGGCCTCGTCGGTGCCACCCTCGCGCCAGACGACCCGACTGACGCGCACCAGCCCGGTGGTGATGCTCAGGTCGGCCGGCTCCGCACTCCCGTCGAGCTCGATCGACAGTGCGGCCGGATCCTCGAACACGTGCTCGGCCCAGGTCGCTGCCTGGTCGCAGGCCACCCGGACCTCTTCGCCTGCGGCGGTGGCACGTACGACCGCATCACCGCGCACCAGCACCCGACCGCCGTCCTCGCCGAGCACGACGAAGGCGGGCAGTGAACTCAACCCCGACGCCAGCAGCGCGTCGAGCACCTCGGAAAAGCCCGCTCCGGAGTCGACGGAATCCCACAGCGCGGCTACCCGATCGCGCTGAGCGGCAGGAAGGAAGACGGCCGTGTCGGCGCCCAGCACGGCGAACCAGTCGCCCGGAGCGAAGGCGCGTACGCCGGTGGTCACGAGATCTTGACTCGTCATGGCCGAGCCCCCAGTTTCTGTTCCAAGCTCACCGACATGGGCGAGTCGTCCGTCTCGGATGCGTGCAATCCCACCACATCCACCACGATGGCCGTGGCGTTGTCACGACCCCCTGCTTCCAAGGCCGCGCGGACCAGATGGTCGGCGGCGTCGCGGGGGTCGTCGAACTTGTTGAGCAGTTCGGCGATCACCTCATCGCAGATGAGGCCGCTGATCCCGTCGGAGCACAGGAGCAGCCTCTCGACCGAAGGCATCGGCAGCAGGAAGTAGTCCGCTTCCGCCACGCCCGGGCCACCCAACGCCCGCGTGACCACATGCCGCTCGGGGTGGGTGTCGGCCTCGGCTGCGGTGATCTCGCCGGCCTCGATCAACTCCTGGACCACCGAATGGTCGACGCTGACCTGCTCCAACGATCCGTCGAGAAGTCGATAGATGCGCGAGTCTCCGAGGTTGGCCAGCAGCCACTTGTGGAAGCCGTTGTCGTGGACGAGCAGGGCGATCACTGCGGTCGTACCGGCGTACCACCGCTGTGCACCGGAGGTGCGCTGCGCCTCGGCGTACTCCTGGATGCGGGCCTGGCTGCGCGAGAGCAGGTCGGCGATGGCCTCGGCGCCGGACTGTGGCGTGTGCTCGGAGTCGGCGAGCGCCGCGAACTCCTCGGCCACGATGCGGCTGGCCACGTCTCCCCCGGAGTGACCGCCCATGCCGTCGGCGACGACGAAGATCGGGGGCGCGGCAAGGAAGGAATCCTCGTTGACGCGCCGGACGTGGCCGACGTCGGTGGTGGCGCCGTAGTGCAACTCGACCCTGCTCATTTCACCTCCCCGAGATCCGACCTGGCTGAACCAGCCGGGAGAGAGTAGTGGGAGCGGACAAGGCTGCGCGAGCCGCGCGGCGGTAGCGTTGGCGAGATGGCGAAGGAGTCTGGTGCCCAAGCGGCACCTCGTACGCTCGCCGAGGTGTTGAGGTCCTGGCCCGCAGACCGGCTGGGCCGGCTGCTGCGCGAACGACCAGACCTTGCCACGCCCGCTCCTCACGACTCTGCTCAACTGGCTTCGCGGGCGGCGACTCGTGCCTCCGTCTCGCGCGCACTCGATCAACTCACCCATGGCGAGCTCTTGGTCCTTGATGCCCTGGTGATCGCCGGTCAAACCACACCTGAGGGTCTGAGCGCACTGGTTCGTGTGAGTGACGTTCGGAGCACGGCCGTCTCGGACGCGCTGGCCCACCTGGAGAACCTCGCGCTGTGCTGGCGCGCCCCGGAGGGACTGCGCCCACTGACGACGATCGCCGAACTCCTCGTCGGCACAGACGGGACCAGCGGGCTGCGCCCGATCGGGCCGGACCCACGTCCGAGCGACGCGATCGCGGCCGACCTCGAGGCGGTCTCCACCGAGGCCAGGGCGTTGCTCGCCCACGTGGTCGCGGCGGGAGGGACCGGACGCACACAGGCCGCACGCACGATCGGCGATCCTGCCGAGGCCCGTACGCCCGTGGAGGAACTGCTTGCCCGTGGCCTGCTGGTGCCTGCCGGCTCGGGCACGGTCGTGGTTCCCGGCGAAGTCGGCCTGGCGCTGCACGGTGGTCGTACGACCGACGAACCCGTGGATGTCACGCCCGAGTTGGCGACGGGGTCACGCGACCCGAAACTGGTCGCACGCGCCGCAGCTGGAGCCGCCTTCGAGCTCACCCGTCGGGTCGAGTTGCTCCTGGATCGGTGGGGCACTCATCCCCCGGCTGCATTGCGGACGGGGGGTCTGGGCGTACGCGATCTCAAGGCAGCGTCCACCCTGCTGGGAGTGGAGGCCGGGGAGGCCGCCCTGATCATCGAGGTCTGCTTCGCCGCCGGACTGCTCGCCACGGGAACCACAGCCGACGAGGTCGACGCCTGGCTGCCGACCGAGGCGTTCGATGCCTGGTCCACACTCGGGTCGGCGCCACGGTGGGTTCGGCTCGCGGGCGCCTGGCTCGCCTCGCCGCGCACGCCCGCGCTGGTCGGCACGCGAGACAGCGGCGGCAAGGCGATCAACGCACTGGCGCCGGAGTTGTCCAGCGGGCTGCAGGCTCAGACCCGGCGCGCCGCATTGGAAGAGATCGCCGCGCTGCCCGAAGGAGACGTGCTGGCCACAGGCACCGGGGTTCCCTCGCTCGTCGCCCGGATCCGCTGGCTGCGACCGCGCCGCCCGACCTCGCGCGATGCTCAGGTGGCGGCCAGCGTCACCGAGGCGGGGATGTTGGGCTTCGCCGGACTCGGTGCGGTGCCTGCGTACGCCCGGGCGTTGCTGCACGGCGATGCCGAGGAGGCCGTACGCCTGCTCGACCCGCTGCTCCCACAGCCTGTCGACCACCTGCTGGTGCAGGCGGACCTGACAGCCGTCGCGCCGGGACCGTTGACCTCCGAGATCAGCCGGGCGCTGCATCTGCTCGCGGATGTCGAATCGCGCGGCGGCGCCACGGTGTATCGCTTCGGCAAGGACTCACTGCGCCGGGCGTTCGACGCCGGCTGGTCGGCAACCGAGGTACACGCCTACCTGGAGGGCTTGTCGCGCACACCGCTGCCACAGCCACTGACGTACCTCGTCGACGATGTGGCCCGCACGTTCGGCACCGTGCGGGTCGGGCACGCGGAGTCCTTCCTGCGTGCCGACGACGAGGGCGCGCTCACCGAGTTGATGCACCATCCCAAGGCGGCGTCGTTGCGGCTGCGCCGGATCGCGCCCACGGTGATCGTCAGCGATACCCCCCTCGACGTGCTGTTGCCACGGCTGCGCGAACTCGGGGCCGCCCCTGTCGTGGAAGCGGCCGACGGGACCGTAGGTGTGGCGCGCGCCGACATCCAGCGCGCGCGTCTGCCCCGCACTCCTCGAGCGGTCGCGACCCGCGAGACGGCTCGCAACGAGGCACGGATCAATGCGGTCGTCTCCGCGATCCGAGCCGGCGACGCTGCCCGGGAGATCGGGGCGGCTCGACCGCGCGAGGCCACCAGTCCCACGGCGGCGCTGGCTGCGCTTCGCGAGGCCGTGGAAGCCCGTAGCACCGTGCTTATCGGCTATGTCGACAACCACGGCAGCACCAGCGAACGGATGGTCGATCCGCGACGCGTCGAGGGTGGCCAACTCACGGCGTACGACCATCGCAGCGACGACGTGCGTACGTTCGCCGTCCACCGCATCACGGTGGTCCAGCCGACGGCTCCGTAGGCTGGTTCGGTGCACGACGGCCCCCTGATCGTCCAGTCGGACAAGACCCTGCTGCTTGAGGTTGACCACGAGCAGGCGGTGGAGTGTCGCCGCGCGATCGCACCCTTCGCCGAGCTCGAACGCAGTCCCGAGCACATCCACACCTATCGCCTGACCCCGCTGGGGCTGTGGAACGCCCGAGCCGCCGGGCACGACGCCGAGCAGGTGGTGGACGCGCTACTCACGTACTCTCGCTATGCGGTGCCACACTCGCTGCTCGTCGACGTCGCCGAGACGATGGCGCGCTATGGCCGGCTGCGGTTGGAGAAGCACCCCACGCACGGGTTGGTCCTGTCGACCACCGACCGCCCCGTGCTGGAGGAGGTGGTCCGCGCCAAACGGGTGGCGGGGATGCTCGGCGCACGCCTGGACGACGACTCGGTCGTGGTGCATCCCAGCGAACGGGGCAACCTCAAACAGGCGCTGCTCAAACTTGGCTGGCCGGCCGAGGATTTCGCCGGGTATGTCGACGGCGAGGCCCACCAGATCGATCTGGCCGAAGATGATTGGCACCTTCGCGACTATCAGCGTGAGGCCGCGGAGGCCTTCTGGCACGGCGGGTCTGGGGTTGTCGTGCTGCCGTGTGGCGCCGGCAAGACGCTGGTCGGCGCTGCCGCGATGGCGCACGCGAAGGCGACGACTCTGATCCTGGTGACCAACACGGTGTCGGCGCGACAGTGGAAGGACGAGTTGCTCCGGCGTACGTCCCTGACTGCCGACGAGATCGGCGAATATTCCGGCGCCGTCAAGGAGATCCGCCCGGTCACCATCGCGACCTATCAAGTGCTCACGCATCGTCGCAAGGGCGTGTATCCGCACCTCGAACTCCTCGATGCCCGCGACTGGGGACTGATCGTCTACGACGAGGTGCACCTGCTGCCTGCCCCGATCTTCCGGATGACCGCCGACCTTCAGGCGCGCCGCCGGATCGGTCTGACCGCGACGCTGATCCGAGAGGACGGCCGGGAGGGAGATGTGTTCTCCCTGATCGGACCCAAGCGCTATGACGCACCTTGGAAGGACATCGAGTCGCAAGGCTGGATCGCGCCCGCAGAGTGTGTGGAGGTGCGCGTCTCGCTCAGCGAGTCCGAGCGGATTGCGTACGCCACCTCGGAGCCCGAGGAGCGTTATCGACTGGCCGCCTGCACCCCCGCCAAGACTCGCGTGGCCGAAGCGTTGGTGGCGCGACATGCGGGCGAACCGACCCTGGTGATCGGGCAGTACCTCGACCAACTCGACGAGATCGGCGCCGACCTCGACGCGCCCGTCATCAAGGGCGACACCACCGTGAAGGAACGCCAACGCCTCTTCGACGCGTTCCGCAGCGGCGAGATCTCGCTGCTCGTGGTGTCGAAGGTCGCCAACTTCTCGATCGACCTGCCCGAAGCGGCCGTGGCGATCCAGGTGTCGGGATCCTTCGGTTCGCGTCAGGAGGAGGCCCAGCGGCTCGGCCGCCTGTTGCGCCCCAAGTCGTCGGGACGGGCAGCGATCTTCTACACGGTGGTCACCCGCGACACCGTCGATGCCGATTTCGCCCAGCATCGCCAGCGGTTTCTGGCCGAGCAGGGGTATGCGTACGAGATCCGCGACGCGGACACCGTCCTGGGCGAGGTTGGCGAGTGAGGCCGCCACGGGCCGTGCGTACGCGGGTGCGCTGGGGCTTGGAGCACGGCGTGCCGCGTACGGTATTTCGTCGCCAGGCGCGTAGAGGCGAGATCTTCTCGCGGCTCACCTTCGAGCCCGAACTCCACGAGGATCCGACTCCGGCCTGGGCGCAGGTCCGCGCGCGAGGTCCGTGGACGCAGGGCGAGTTCGGCGCCTGGTCGGCACATCACGCGGTCGGGTCCGCGATCTTGCGCAGCGAGCAGTTCGGCGTCCCGCTTGGGGACGGCACCGGGAACCCGAGAGTCGATCGCCTGCTGCACGCCATGCGCGACCCTTGGTCCATCGGACCTATCGACCCGCCGTCCCTGCTTGCGCTGGACCCTCCCGACCACACCCGGCTCCGCCGCCTGGTGTCGCGGGCCTTCACGGTGCGCCGGGTGACCGGGCTCGAACCGTTGATCGCCGCCACCGCCGAGCGGCTGCTGGATCGGATGGAATCGATCCCCGGGCGTCGTGGTGATCTGGTGTCGCTGTATGCGGCCCAACTGCCAGTGGCCGTGATCGCCGATCTGCTCGCGGTGCCCGAGCGGGACCGTTCGCGGATCCTCGATTGGGGCAACGGTGCGGCGTTGCTGCTCGACGCCGGCTTGACCTGGCGCGATTTCCAGCGCGCGATGCGTTCGTTGCGCGAGTTGCACCAATGGATGGGCGAGCACCTGTTGCGGCTGGCTGCCGCCCCCGGCGATGACCTGCTGAGTCAGGCGATCGTCGCGTCAGCCTCCGCGCCGGAGCACGAACGCGCCAGCGACGACGAACTGCGGATGCTGGGAATGTTGGTGCTCGGCGCGGGCTTCGAGACGACCGTCAACCTGCTCGGCAACGCGGTGGTGCTGTTGGATCGCCACCCCGCCGAACGCGAACAGTTGTCGGCCGACCCTGACCTTTGGCGCAACGCGGTCGAGGAGGTGTTGCGCTTCGACTCGCCGGTGCAGTTCACCGCCCGCCGGGCGGTGCACGACGTACGCCTGGCGTCCCTGCCGGGACTTGGCGACCTGGCCCGGCTTCCCGAGGTCGTGCCGCGCGGCACGATGGTGATCACGATGAACGGCGCGATGAACCGCGACCCTGCGGTCTTCGAAGATCCCGACAGGTTCTACGTGGATCGGGCCAACGCGGCCGAGCATCTGGCGTTCTCTGCCGGCGCGCACTTCTGCCTCGGCGCCGGTCTGGCGCGCGCCGAGGGCGCGCTGGGGCTGCGGTTGCTCTACGACCGCTTCCCCGACCTGCGGGTCGCGGGCGCGCCGACGCGTCGTACGACACGGGTGCTGCGCGGGTATGAGCGGATCCCCGTCGTCTGGTGAGCGGGGAGGGTTGACTCAGCGGGTCGTGCGCAGTCGGCGTAATTCCTCGATCACGTCACGAACCCGGTGCAGGTCTGCCGCACGCTGACTGACCCAGTCGGTGACCTGCTGGTGCAGGCGCCGCAGTTCGTCGACGGCGTCGAGCACGGCGCGGATGTCTGCCAGGACGTCGAGGAACACCCCGATGCCTTTACGCGCCAGGTCGACGGCCAGCACGGCGACCGCCGCCAGCCCGGCGAGTCGGCGCAGCGCGGTGCGTACGAGTCGAGCCAGCGCCTTCCCCAGGCGCACGACGGCCCGCTCCACCACGACCGCGAACTGTTCGCACCCGTCCGCGATCCTGGCGAAGGCCCCGCGCGCTGCGGGCATCGCGCCCGACGCAGCGCTTGCCGCGACGCTGCCCGAGCAGGCGTGTCGTACGAACGCCGCTGCAGCCGCCCCCTCCCAGTCGACGAGCAATGCCCCCGGCGCCAGGCACGCGAAGTTGCCCGCCCAGGCATCGAGCGCATCCCCCAGCCGGCGACACGCGTCGGCGTTGCGCCGGATCGCGTCGTAGTCACCCGTCAGCGGCAGGATCAGGAGGTCTTCGAGTGAACCTGTCGGCAGGATCGGCAGCGCGAGATCGAACCCGACGCGCCGCAGGATGTCGTTGATCTGCGCGAGCACGTCGTTGGCCAGGTCACGGGTGCCGGAGAAACTGTCGTCCCAGCGCGCGAATGTCGGATCGTGCCTGATCCCGCTGTCGCCGGCGACGGGGGGTTGCAGCCAGGACTCGGGATCGCCTGGCAATGCCAGCCCGGTCATCGCGGGGCTCCCAGGGCGAGTGCCTGCGTCTGGTCGGCATCGGTGTGCGCGAAGCGCAGACCGGCCCGGCGTACGTCGAGGTCGACCTCGGCGAACCAGTCGTTGACCACACGCTCTGCCTCCGCGATCTCCTCCGACAGCCCGCGCAGTGCCTCGCCAAGCGGCCGGAGCAGACAGACCGCACTGGTCTCGAAGCCATCGGGGCGACAGACCTCGGTGCGCGTGTAGCCCAGACAACTGGCGCCTTGTCGGCGGACATCGGCAAGGGTGTCGAGGAGCGCCGTCAGGCCGTCGAAATCGAGTCGGATCATGTGACCCGGACTGCCCGGGCGCGCCGACCGGAAACGACCCCGCGTGTTGCTTGTGGACGGGAGCGTCGAGACAGCGCGGGTTCAGGCCTCCTGGCCGAGTTGCACGTACATCGTGAACGCGTCACCGCGGTAGGCGGCCCGCGAGACCTCGACCGGGCGGTCCTTGGCAAACGCGCGACGAGCCACGCGCATCACCGGCGAGCCGGGCGCCACCTCCAACAACCCCGCCTCCTCCGCGGTTGCGCGATCGGCAGAGATCGCGTCCTCGGCCCAGGTAGGTCGCAGTCCGCGTGCGGCCAGACCGGCGTACAAGGCTTCCGGGGGCGGCACGTGTACGAATCCCGGCAGCAGCACCTCGTGCAAGAAGACATCCTCGATCGCGATCGGCTTGCCGTCGCCACGCCGCAGCCGTCGCCAGTGCACGACGGAGTCGCCCGGCGACATGCCCAGCACGCGCGCCACTCCTGGCCCAGCCTGCTCCAGCCGCATCAGCAGCGTCTCGGACGAGGGCTCGAGGCCGCGCTGCTGGAGGTCGTCGGTGAAGCTCGTCAGCCGCCCTACCTGCCTGCGGGGGCGGGCCACGAAGGTTCCTCGACCGGGCGCCCGCTCCAGCAGGCCTTCGGCCACCAGGGCGTCCATCGCCTGGCGTACGGCCATCCGCGCGACGCCGAATTTCTGCACCAACTCGCGCTCCGACGGTGCCGGATCGCCAGCCACACGATCCTGTACGAGAGCGCGGACGTACTCGCGCACAGCGACGTGCTTCAGCGCGCGAGGCGCGGCGGCAACGAGGTCTTCCACGACGTCACAATAAGGCTGGTCTAGCCGGAGTGTCTGCCCGAAACGCTGCTGACTCACCGCTCGGTTACCGAACACTTGTTCGATCAACGGTACAGTGCCGGAATGGACTTCCAGGGGACGCTCTTCGCAGAACCGGACACGGCGCCAGTCGTACGCCACCAGCTGGGTTCCGGTGCCTGGGTCGACGTGGCGCACGACTGGCTGCGCGATCGCGATGAGGTGTACGACGCCTTGGCCTCACGGGTGCCCTGGCGCGCCGAACGCCGGGAGATGTACGACCGGATCGTGGATGTGCCGCGACTGCTGCACACCTATGGCGCTGGCGAGTCCTTGCCGCATGAGTCATTGGTCGACGCCCGTGCGCGCCTGAATGCGCACTATCGCGACGAGCTGGGCGAGGAGTTCGTCACGGCTGGCTGCTGTTTGTATCGCGACGGGCGCGACTCCGTCGCGTGGCATGGCGACCGGATCGGTCGGGGCGATCGCGAGGACACGATGGTCGCGATCGTGTCGGTGGGTGATCCGCGCAGACTCGCCCTGCGCCCGCGCGGGGGTGGCGCATCGCTGTCGTTCACGATGGCCCACGGCGACCTGGTCGTGATGGGGGGCTCGTGCCAGCGCACGGGCTAACCACCCGTTTGATTCCGTAAACCGGGAACGAAGCGAGACGACGGATACAGTTTCGACTACGGCGCCATGACACGCAGTTGAGCCAGCGGCTCCAGCCGGTCGCGACCGATAGGGCGGAGCCCACTTCGCGCAGTAGCCAGCGGCAGACGCGCATCCACCCAATCATCCTTCTTCATGAAAGGACCCCGCATCATGGCGCGTGGTTACGCGGCGTGGGCGGACGTCATGCGACGGACCGCCGATGGCCGAGACATCAACGAACTCTTCAATGAGATTCAGCAGGCAGCGCAGATCCAGAACGAGCAGCAGCAGAACTTCCTGTTGCTGTTCACCTACCCGACGACCTCGCCGGTCACGTCGGTGATCCAGACCCTCGGCGCGACCGACGCCGCGTTCGAGAAGGCCAGCGAGTACGGCATCCCGCAGTCCAAGCGACTCGTGCCGAACACGCTCGACATGGGCGCGACGTTCGACTGGTACGACAACCGCTGGGCGGCAACGTGGCGTTACCTCGCTGACGCGACGGCAGTCGAGATCGAGGGTGCGGCCAACGCGATCCTCGCTGCCGATCAGGACCTCGTGTTCACCGAGGTCATGAAGACCATCTACGGCAACGCCAACCGGAGCGTGACGGACCGCAACACGAACGCGTCGTACACGGTGTACGCGTTCGCCAACGGCGACGGCTGGACCCCGCCGACGTACGCGGGCAACACGTTCACCAACACGCACACGCACTACCGCACCAGCGGCGCGGCGGTCGTGACCAGTGGTGACCTGGACGAGATCATCGCGGACTTCAAGAGCCACGGCTACAGCGAAGAGAACGGCAGCCAGATCGTCATCTTCGTCAACTCGTCCGAGGGTGACGTCATCTCCGGCTTCCGCGTCGCCAACGGCGCGAAGGCGGACTTCATCCCGGCCCAGGGTGCGCGGTTCTACTCGCCGAACCAGTTGCTTGGCGAGCAGCCTTCCCGACGTTCGCCGGATTCCCGGTCAAGGGTGCCTACGACGAAGCCCTGATCATCGAGTCCAGCCGCATCCCCCGCCGGCTACCTGACGTCGATCGCCAGCGGCGGTGCCATGGCGTCCAGCAACCCGGTCATGCTGCGTGAGCACGACCGGTTCAAGGGTCTGCAGTTGATCGAGGGTGCGGAGAAGTACCCGCTGCAGGACTCCTACTGGACTCACGGCTTCGGCACTGGTGTTCGCCACCGCCTTGCCGGTCTGGTCATGCAGGTGACGGCCAACGCGGTCTACACGCCGCCCGCGCTGTACGTGAGCTGATCATGGCGAACCTGGCGATCAGCGCAGAGAACATCCTCGACGCGGTTGAGGATGGCAAGCGGTTGTGGCCGCACAACTCTGAGGTCGTCGCGGATAAGCGGGTCGAGAGGGCGGTTCTCGCCGCCCTCTCGATTCCGTTCGAGTTCGCGGACGACGGCCTCCCCGACATGCCGGACGTCAACGGCCAGACGCTGATCGTCTCGTGCAAGGAGGACAACTGCGTGATGCCGGTCCTCGACGCGATGACGAATCTGTTCGTCATGCATCACCCGTGCGACCGGTGCGCGCTCAACGTCCAACCGTGTGGCCGACTGTGGGTCAACGCCGGTGCCACCATCGTGGAAGTTGCCTGCTGCGCGCGATGCGTGAAGGAACTCAACCGCGACTTCCCCAACATCGTGTGGAGGTAGGTCATGGGTCGCCGCATCGGCCACAGCGACGAACGCTGGGCGATCATGGAACTGGAAGGGACCGCCGAGGTCCGTTGCGTCTCACCCACCCAGGCAGGAACGCAATGCAAGCGGGTCGCGCTCCAAGGTTCCATCGTCTGCGACAAACACGGCGGCCACCTTCCCAACGTCCAGAAGCGAGCCAAGGAGCGGTACGTCAACCTCGCGGACAAAGCGCGTGCCGTCGTTGAGTCGATACTCGACAACCCGAACTCATCGGACGCGTCGAAGTTGAAAGCCGCGGAGATGGTCAACCGCGCCACCGGCATGGAGGACGCCAAGAAGGTCGTCGTGGACGTGGACACCGATCCGCTCATGCGACTCATGGGTGATCTGCTGAAGCACCCGGACGCGCTGGTCGAATCGACGCCGCCTCCTGCGATACCAGCGATTGAAGCGGCCCCGGTCGTGGAGGGTGAAGTGGTCTCCACCTACGAAGAGCCGGTGCTCTTCGATGAGTACGACCTCTCGCACAACGTCATCAACATGGAACCCAAGATCGTCAACGGATCGGACACGCCGCCGAAGCACATCAGGGAAGCGATGGAACGCCGCGAGCGACGCGGCACGTAGGACTCCCGCGTCTGTCTGGTCTGAGGTCGACCTTCCACCCAAGTGCCGGGTACACCAGACAGACGCGGGTCAAGCGGCCCCGCCTCGGTGGTGACGGACTGCCGGGCGGGGTCGCCATGCGGTTACGGCCAATACAGACGCACCGGATTCTGCGCGCCCTTCTCGGGCACCAGGCGTCTGACGCTGGTGCCGACGAAACGCGCCGTTAACTCTGGGTCTGTGTGCCCGTGAAAGCCGAAGCGTTGTTCTTCGCCTGGCTGCTCGGACTTGTACCAGTCGTCGATGACGTAAGCGCCGCGCACGACTCCGAAGGCCACGCCCATGGCCAGCCTGACCTCGGTGCGAACGCGAAGCCCAACCCGCCAATGTCCTCGAGTGGATTCGTAGATCTGAGCATCGGACATGTCCGGTCGCCAGGCGCGGTTGATGATGAACATCACCGTCGGCTCGGTCAGTGGCGGTGCATCAGGAGCAGCCCATCTCGCGATAGCGGCTCCCACGGTTGCCAGTCCATGGGCCGCGCTCTCGTGGCCTCCCATGATGTTGGTCAATGGAACACCCTGCGCCCTGAACGCGTCGATCACACTTTGCTCAACAACGAACGCCTCGGCGTCTGTCGCGAGACCGCTGCGAACTATGAGGTGTTCGACCTCTAGCCCAGCGCTCTCGATCTGCCGGATCCGGTGCAGTTTCGCGCGCTCCGTCGCCGGGTCCGCGCCAGCAGCTTCAGCGACATGCGCAAACACGCGACTGCCGACACCTTTCCCTACGTAGAACACCTGCCCGTCGCGCGGGTCACGAAGGAGGTAGACGTATCGCCCGAGCGCCTCAGCGACCTCGACGGGAACGATGTGAGCCAAACAGCACCCCCCCTGTCCAAATGAACAGAAGTGAACGCACCAATAGGACTTCACAACCTACGTGCGAAGGGGCGTGCTGTCATGCTCCCGCGCGGCTTCGCAATGAGACTTCACCCTGATCGGTTGCGCTGTCGCAGATCGTGATGGAAACTTGCCGCGATGCCACCCACTTCTGAGGGTGTCAGCGGCAGAAGCGCTTAGGAAGCCCCTCGCTGGCCTGGAACACGGCCTGTATGCGCCGCCGGACGAGATCCGGTCGGCGTGAGCGTGCCCGTCTCCCGCTGATCCTCTTCCGGCCCCAGAGACGCGGGCGGAATCAAGGAGGTCGGCAGCATGCCGAACCCATTCATCCGAAAGAGCCGTAAGCAGGAGTTCCTCGACCACTTGGGAGCGGTTGCCATGCAGGCGGCTGCCGAGGTGCTGCGCTCCCATGACGACGAGGCCAAGCGGTACGGCATCGAAGGCATCCATCTCACTCTGGATCTGCACGAGATTGGTCGGGACTGATGCCCACCGTGAGTGACGGGCTGCGCGAGCCCAAGAAGTTGATGTGGGGGCGGTTCTACGTCTGTGCCGTCGTGCCGCGTGAGTTGGCCGTCCCGGCGCTGACATGGCTGTGGGAGAACCACCAGCCAGCCAAGCGTCAGCGGATGATCGTCACTGGAGCCACCATCAGCGAGACAGCCGAAGATGCTTTGGTCGAGTTGGAGTTGGGGATGGAGTACGTCGCCCGGGGCGCCAACTCGCATGACGTTCGCCGGAAGGTATGGCAGGCACTCACCGTGGTCAGCGGCACTAAGAACCTCATGGCCCGCGTCGAGGCAAAGCAAATCGCCCAGGTCTGGCTCGACTTCAGGGAGTATCGGCATAAGGACCCGCAGTGGCTGGAGGACAAGGCGTTCGCTGCCGGTGCGGTCGCTGATGAAGTGCTTGGCCGCGACGACTGGCTGGCCGACGACTTCGACGACAACGGCGGGGACGACCAGATGCCCTCTGAGCCCGCATAGATCGCTGGTCGGCCAGATACCCGTCCGCTAGGTAGAAGACGCCTGGCGGGCGGGTTGCGGTCGTCTGGCGATGTAGAAACGACAACCGCCCGCCTCCAGTTGTTGGAGACGGGCGGTCGGCTGAGGCAGGAGGTCAACCGGGAGGTCGGAGCAACGCGGCCAGACGGTCGAGCAGGTCGGGATCGGTGATCTTGACCGGCACGCCCGACGCCTCGCAACTGGCGATGAGGTACGCCTCATCCTCGGGTGAGAGTTCGTGAGTCATCGCGCCGCTCCCTTCGGAGTGGGACGGACACCAGCGCGGTCGAGCACGCGGGCGACCATGTACGGCTGCCACGGTCGGATCGTGCCGTCAGGTCGGGCGACGTGCTCAGCCGTCAGGTCACGCGCGATCTGGGAGACGGACGCGCCCGCCTGGAAGCGAGCAACGATGTCAACCAGTGGCGGGCCAACGATGCCGACAGGACGGCCAACGTGCTTGCCCTCGCGCTTGAGTCGAGCAAGTGCCGCCTTAGTGTTGCGGCTGACGCGGCGGCGGTACCACTGCGCGACGGCAGCGTGCATGTGTGCGGGCAACTCGCCGTCGTCCGTCGTGGTGTCCACGCCGTCGATCACCGTGAAGATCGGCTAGCCCTCCCGCACCGAACAGTCGATGAGTCCAACCGAGTCCGGCATGTCGCGACTGAACCGCACTGGGTCTGATGGAGGCTCGGGCTATTGGATTCCGACCAAGGGCTGGTCGGTCCGTTCCGTAGCGTAGAACGTCTCCTCGAACTCTGCTGGTGGGATGTCGTTGAGGTAGCCGTGCAGACGGTCGTGGTTGTGCCAGTGGACCCAGCTCAGCGTGGCGAGCTCGAGGTCCTCGACCGTCTTCCACGGGCGGCCCTCACGCGCGGGGCCACGGACCAGTTCGGCCTTGTAATAGCCGTTCACGGTCTCGGCCAGCGCGTTATCGTACGAATCGCCGACAGTGCCGATCGAGGGCATCGCGCCGATCTCAGCCAGACGCTCGCCGTAGCGAATCGAGGTGAATTGACTGCCGGCATCCGAGTGACACCGCAGGCCAGGGAGCTGGGTCCCGCGTGACCACCGGGCCATCTCGATGGCATCGAGGACCATAGTGGTCCGCATGTGCGAGGCGACCCGCCACCCCACGATCGTGCGGGAGTAGGCGTCGATGATGAAGCAGACGTAGGCCACCGCGGCCCAAGTCGGCACGAATGTCAGATCGGTGACCCACAGTTGGTTCGGGGCCGTGGCGGTGAAGTCGCGGCCGACCAGGTCCGGGTGGCGCGGCATGCCCGGATCGGGCTTGGTGGTACGGACCCGCTTGGTGCGCCGGACCCCCTCGATGCCGGCGGTGCGCATCAGGCGGGCGACCTGGTCACGGCCGATGTCATGTCCAGCACGTCGTGCGGCCTTCCAGATCTTCCGGGCGCCGTAGACCCGGAAGTTGTCCTCCCACAGCTGCCGCACTACCGGTCCCATCACCTCGTCGCGCTGCGTGCGAGCCGAGGGTTGGCGGTTCTTGAACTCGTAGTAGCTGCTCGGGGCCACCTGCAGCACGTGGCAGATGAGCTCGACCCCCAGACGCCGGCCCGCGACCACGTCGTCACGGTTGGCGTCGATGAACGCGGCTACTTCTTGTACTGGCGGTCGAGCTCCGCCCCGAAGAAACTGGCGGCCCTCTTCAAGATCTCGTTGGCTCTCTTGAGCTCCCGGTTCTCCTGCTCCAGCGCCTTCAGCCTGGCCGCGTCGCTCGTGCTCAGACCCGGCACGTGGCCCTCGTCGATGTCGGCCTGCTTCACCCAGGACCGAACTGACTCGGTGCCGTACCCGAGCTGGGCTGCGACCCGCTGCACTGTGCCGTGCTCAGTTCCCAGCTCGGCACGCAGCGTCCTGACCATCCGCACCGCAGCGGCCTTTTCCTCAGGGCTGTAGCGACGTGTGGTCGGCTTCCCCGGGGTGGTGTCCTTCGGCATGAGTCCATCCTCGTTTCCAAACGATGGAGACTCCAACCAACCCAGTGCAGTTCACTCCGACGGATGTGCTCGTGGACGATGGTGATGCAGCCATAGACGTTCACCAACGCTTCCCGCACTTCCTCGTAACGATTGCGCGAGAACTGCACATCACCGTCCGACGTGTAGCCAGTCGGACGCACCGACCCGACGCGGTACCCGTCCGGGGTGGAGTACCAGGGACGATGGAGCGCGGTGTTGAGAGTCCGCTTCCGCTTCGCCTTGCGCCGATCTTCCTTCTCTCCTTCTGCCTCCGGCCAGTACTGCGCCGGGAGCCACAGGACGGCACCCATCACGACCACCCCTCGCCGAGTCGCACTGGACGTTTCAACCCGATGCCGGTGATCGCCCTCATGCCGCCCTCGGTCCCGATGCGAGCGTTCTTGTCGAACGGGATACCTCGCCCGCCCTCGCAGCGACGGCGCATCTCTTCCACGAGCCCTCTCGGCTTCAACCGCTGCTTGTGGTCGATCTGGTTCTCGGCGCACCAGATCGCGTACGCCTGCTGCAGATCGGCGCGAGTGATGTACTCGCCCGCGCCGAACTCGATCCACTCGTCCACGAAGTCCTTCATCGGATCGGACTCGACTCGGAAATCACCCGAATCAGCACCGAACTCGGGTCCCGCAGCTTGTCGCGCATGTACTCGTGCGCGCCTTCCACGAGCCAGTTGAGGATGCCCGGCCCCTCGGACTCGATCAGTCGCGAGGCGAGCAACTCGTTCTTGATCCCGTTCGCGATCTGCTCCGACAGAGGCAGGGCCTTGTCTGACCCCTGGGCCTCACGGATCTTGTTCTTGAAGTCGAGCACCCGCATCCGCCGCCACATGCCGTCGCTCGTGTCGTCCACGACAGGCAGGTGGTTGGACATGAACCACAAGGTGTGGGTGGTGTTGAACTCGAAGGAGTTCTTGTAGAGCCACCGCCCCCGCTGCTTCGTCTCATCCGTGTACGCCTTGATCGCCGCCGCGTTGAGGGCGACCTCCTGGTTGGACTCCGACGACACCACGAGCCGCCGACCGAACAGCAGCGCCGAGAACTTCTCGTCTGGACCCGACCGCCTGCCGGTGATCGCATCCACCGGGAACGCCCGCAACGCGTAGTCGCCCATGACCCCGGCGACTGTGTCGAGGAACACGGTCTTACCGTTGCCGCCCTCGCCCGTCATCACGACGAAGACGCCCGACCCCTTGTCACCGATGAGCGTCATCCCGGCCAACCGCTTGAGGTAGCCGATCATCTCGGCGTCTCCCTTGGTCATCCACCACAGGAACCGCTCCCAGTTGGGTGCAGTCGCTGATGGGTCGTACTCGATGTGAGTCCGCTGGGTGATGTAGTCGTACGGCGAGATGGTGCGCACGATCCCGGTCTTCAGGTCGATCACGCTCGATCCGGCAGCGACCAGACACGGGTCGTCGTTGAGCGACGTGCCCTCGATCTGGAGTCCGTAATCCGACTTGCCGAGTTCGGTCATGGAGGTAAGCGACCCGCGCCGCTCCGCCGACTTGCAGTGACGCATCCACTGTTGACCAGCGGTGGCGTCGGTGATGAGCGAGCTCATTCCCATCATGTCCTTGACGGTCTCGCCCGCGAGTGCGGCGACCTCCTCGTCTGAGACCTCGCGCCAGATGAAGCCGTCCCACTTGAGCCAGCCCCGCCACAGCACCCAGATCAACCGACCGCCGACGTATCGAGCAAACCGCTTCGAGTTGCCCAGGTCGGTGTTGTTGATCCCATCGGGTCCGGTGGGATTCTGAAGACCAACGTCACCATCGGAGTAGTCCTGCCGCCACGCGGACTCGACACACTTCTTGACCTCGCCCTGTGGGAACGGCGGATCGCAGTTGGCCGCAGCGTTGAGGGCAAGCAGCATGACCGCCGACTTGGAACTGTCGCCCAACTGACGCCGCCACCTACACGCCGCACGGAACAGAACCTCGTCACGCTGGCCCTCGGCAACACCCTTGAGAATGTCGTCCGTTGACGGCAGTGGGAAACCGTTGCCGTCCACCACTACGCGGGCGAGAACGTCGATCACGTCCTCCGGCGTGGACGCGATCGCGTGGCCCCAGTTCTCCCACATGTAGGAGCCGCCACTGATGTGGTTGCTTCCCGGCATCACCACATATCCACCTGCCGCCTTCACATCGACGCCCGGCATCCAGTTGGTGCGGTTCGGCACGGTCTCGCCTGCGGGGTACTGGAAATACAAGTGACGACCAGCGCCACCCGTGATCACACTCAGCGTTGGCGGCAACGCGCCGTCGCGCCGCATGGTCTCGTACTCCTCGAATGAATCGAACCCGTTCTTGCGTGGGTCGATGTCGATGACCAGCAACGCCGAGTCCGGACCGCACGCGACACCCCAGTTGCAGTCGGGGTATTGCTCCATCCAAGACCGAACCTTGGAGACGCTGTCCGTTGCGTCCTTGACGCCGTTGGTGCTGCGCGGGTGCTTTCCAGGACCAGGGCAGTCCTTTCCTCGACTGCACGCGCAGTGTCCCCGGTGGATCTCGTAGACCGGGAAGATGTGCCAACCTCGGCTCACATAGTCGAGCGGCGACAACTCGATACGGTTGTCGCTATCGGCCCCCTCCGCGCACTTGGCGTCCGCGGTTGGGGTCGTTCCCATGTTGTCACTCATCGCGCCGCCGCCTTCCGCAGAAGGTCAGCGCAGCGCTGAACTTGAACCGGGTCAGTGACCCTTGGGGACTCGCCGCGCTCCTTGCGCTGGCGTCGGCCGGACTTCTTTCCCGCATCGCGGAGCGCGGCCTTCGTTGAAGTGTCCAAGAGAGGACTCCATTCGTAACGAATGGACCTCGCCTGACGTTGCTCCGGCTCAACCCTGACTTCGGCCTGTGGCCTACTTTGCGAGTCCGTCTGTGCAACGCGCCTGCACCTTGGAAGGTGGGTCCCCGAGACGCTTGGTTCTCGGATCCGTTGTCACTGGGTTAGGTCTCGTCCCAGGTCAAACCACTTGGCGTCCGCTTCGATGACTGAGCCAGTTTCGACCCCGTCATTCTCAGCGGGATCAATCTACAACACCGGAGAGGACGCCTCCGCGAAACTGGCTCAACTCACACCGCGAAGCCGTCATCACTCGAAACCGACGCGCTTGTCGAGCACTCGCGCCTTACGCGCCGTCTCCTTGGCGGTGTCCGCGAACGGTCGCATCGACTCACCCTTGGGATGGGGACCGATCACGACTCGTGGCGTCAGCATCTCCAGCAAGAGGCGGCGTTCGGCGGCGGTCAACTTCTCCCAGCCAGCGGATGGGTCCGGCAGGTCCGCGAGTCCTGCTTGCGCTTGGAGTTCGTCGCGCTCCTGCTCTGCGCTCTTGATCTTGGCGTCGATCGACTTCTTCGCGCTGAGGTACTGATCGCGGTCGATGATCTTGTGAACGCGCATGTCGTCGTACGCCTCCTTCAGATCCTCCTTGAAGCCCGTGATCCGATCAGCCAGAGCAACTAGCTGGTCGTGTCGGTTGTCGTCCGCCAGCGCCGCCCTCTGCGCCCGAGGGGATGTCCAGAGGTCGACCACATGGCCGACCACGAACTCCTCCAGCGACTCGGCGTCGATCCGCACTCGACCTGGACACTCCGGGTTGAGGTCGCGGCGGCCCATGTAGGTCCTACTCCGTCGACCGGGAATCTCGACGGCAGCGACCAAACGACCTCCGCACCCACCGCAGTACACGAGTCCGGCCAGCAGGTGTTTACGCTTCCCGCTACCCGGCGTCGCGTTCTTGCGCCCAGGGTGATGCAGAAACTTCACCAGTCGCTCGTGCGTCTCTCGGTCGAGAACCGCCGGCCACTCAGCGTCGAAGACCTCCCCCTTCCAATGCACGAGCGCGGCCAGGTGTGGGGACTCGAGAAGTTGGGAGACCGCTCCCCCGGTCCACCGGCCACCTTTCACCTTCATCACGCCTGCGTCGTTCCATTCGTCCGCGATCGACCTCAGCGACTCGCCGCGCAGGACACGCACGGCAGCGTCGCGGATCAACTCGGCCTCCGACTCGCGCAAGACGACCTCGACCACGCGACGACCGGAGTACCGCTTTTTCCCGTCCTCACCAATCTCGAACGCAGGCAAGTCGGGACGGTCGTACACGTAGTCGTACCCGAACCATCGCGGCCCGCCGCCAACCCTCTGAACCGCCCCGGCGAGTCCGGAGGCTGGGTTTGGTGGCTCAGCCGGTTGGCGTGAGCTCGTTTCTTGCAGCGTAGTGCAGTTCCTCGGCCGCCATGGGCGTGAGGTCGGAGAGCGCCTCGTGAGGGCGCTCGTTGTTGAAGAAGTCGACCCAGTTCAGGGTCTCTAGTTCGACGTGTTCGACGCCGCGCCAGGGACCTTCAGGACGTATGAGTTCGGCTTTGTAGAGCCCGATCTGGGACTCGGCGAGGGCGTTGTCATAGGCATCGCCAACAGACCCGACTGAGGGGTCGACCCCCTCGTCGACGAGGCGCTGGGTGAAGGCAAAGCTGACGTATTGAGACCCTGCATCGGTGTGATGGATGAGGCCGGAAAGGTCGGTGACACCGGCCTGCTGGCGGGTCCAGATCGCATGCTCAAGGGTGTCGAGCACCAGGTCGGTCGTCATCCGCGTGGCGGCCCGCCAGCCCACGATCCGACGGCTGAAGACGTCGAAGATGAAGGCGACGTAGACAGTGCCTGACCAGGTCGCGACATATGTGAAGTCGGCGACCCATAGCTGGTTGGGCCTGCTCGCCCAGAACTGCCGATCGACCAGGTCCAGTGGTCGCTCGGCGGCCGGGTCGCCGATGGTGGTCCGGAACTTCTTCAGACGTAGCGCCCCGACCCAGCGTTGTTCACGGTAGAGCCGCTCGACGGTGCATCGAGCGACGTCATGGCCCCGTCCGCGCAGGTGCAGCCACATCTTGCGTGCACCAAACCGCGCGACCAGCTTCTGCCGGTTGCGCTCGGCGACCATGATCTCGACCAGCTCCGCGTCGCGGATCTGCTGCTTGGAAGGCCGGCGTGAGCGAGCCTCGTAGTAGGTGGACGGAGCGATCTTGATCCCGTGCTCACTGAGCACGCGGCAGATCGGCTCGACCCCGAACTCCACCTTGTGGTCCTCGATGTAGTCGATCAGAACCTGTTGGGGCGGTCGAGCTCCGCCGCGAAGAAAGCCGAAGCGCTCTTCAAGATCTCGTTCGCCCGCCGCAGTTCGGCGACCTCTTTCTTCAACGCCTTGATCTCAGCGATCTCCTCGCTGGACTTGCCGACGCGGACACCGCCGTCGATCTCGGCCTGCCGCAGCCACTTACGCAGCGATTCAGTAGAGGTGATGCCCAGCTTCGCCGCGACCGACCTGATCACGGCGGACTCGTGCGGATAGTCCCGCCTGGACTCCATCACCATCCGCACTGCGCGCTCACGCAGCTCGGTCGGGTACCTCGAGGGACGTGCCATGAGAGTGATCCTTCCAACGAATCAGCTCTCCGGACATGCCGGGGCGGTTCAGAGACGTGGTTTCGAGACGCTCGCTCCGCTCGCTCCTCAACCACCGGCAACGAACCCCTCCCCCGGCGAGCTCCTCAACCACCGGTAACGAACCCCTCCCCCGGTGAGCTCCTCAACCACCGGCAACGAACCCCTCCCCCGGCGAGCTCCTCAACCACCGGTAACGAACCCCTCCCCCGGTGAGCTCCTCAACCATCGGCAACGCAAGCCCCCCGGATGGGGGATCAGAACTGCACGGTGGGGGCCTGCTCGTGGCCCGAGGGCGCGTCGTAGAACTCGCGAGCCGAGACGCCGGCGATGCCGGTGAGGAACATCCACGGGATGGTGCGTACGAGGGTGTTGAGTCTGGTGACGGCGTCGTTGTAGTACTGCCGGGCGAACGAGAGTTGGTTCTCCGTCTCTGCCAACTGCTTCTGCAGCTCGAGGAAGTTGGTGCTGGCCTTGAGTTCGGGGTAGTTCTCCGCGACCGCGTTCACGCGTACGAGGGCCTGCTGAAGTTGCGCGTCGGCGGCGGCCTTCGCGGGGACGTTGTCACCCTCGGCGGCCTGGGCGACCGCGGCGCGGGCACGCGTCACCTCTTCGAAGACCTCCTTCTCGTGGGTGGCGTACCCCTTGACGGTGTTGACCAGATTCGGGATCAGCTCGGCGCGCCGGGTGAGCTGGACGTCGATGCCACCGAGCGCCTCCTGGGCGCCGATGTCGGCCGTACGCAGCTTGTTGAAGCCGGCGATCACGAAGCCGATGAGGCCCACGATCAGCACGCCGATAACAAGGATGGAAATGACGGCGAGGGTCATCTCGCGCACCTCTCTGTTGGGTCGGTCGGCCGGGACGGTCGACCACTAGGGATATACAGGTCTGCTCTATGCAGCGCCGCCGGGCTCACCACGACCCGCCTCCGCCACCGCCGCCACCACCGCCGCCGGAGAACCCGCCACCGCCGCCGCCGGAGAAGCCACCGCCTCCGCCGCCGGACGACTTCGGTGCGATGGAGGCTTCGTACGCCGAGATCGACGAGTCGACGGTGCGTTCGAAGGATCGGGTCAGCGAGTCGATCGAGGAGGTCGGATCCGAGTACCCCTGGCTGGTCACATAACCGTGGGCGAAGTGCGCCGGTGCGGGCGGCTCGACGCCCATCTCGGTGCGGAACTTGTCGGCCCACACATCGGCACAGCCAAAGGCAACCGCCCACGGCAGATAGGCCGTGTAGAGCTCTTCGCGACCGGAGAACTCGAACCGATCGATACTCGAAGGAGTGGAAAGCACCCGATAGAAGCCGCCGACTTTAGACCACAGGTCGCGCCCTGATGGCGTACGCCGGGTGCTCGAACCTGGCCGGAGTGTCGGCAGCGCCGCGATCGCGAACCAACCTGGGATCACTGCTGCCAGGCTCATGGCGACCGGGTTCCACACGATCAGGGCCCCCGCAAGCAGCAGCCCACCGATGACGAGCAGCCCACCCGCCGCACCAGCGCCTGCCATCTCCAGGATCTTGTTGCGCGCACCCCAGGACTGCACGGCCCCAGTGAAGCCCCGCATCTCCGAACGCAGTTGCTGACCCGCCGTGATGTCGCTCGGCTCGGCGACGAACGAGCCACCCTGCCCTGGCAGCAGCCTCGCCACTCGCGCGGTGATCGGGTCCAGGCCGTTCCAGCGGTCCGCGCCACCGACGTCGGTGATGGTCCAGGTCTTCGCGTCGCGCTGAACCTCCACCGCGCCCTTCTCGGCTGCGTACATCAACGACGCGACGAAGGCGGACCTGTCCGAGCGTTCGTTCAGGACGTACGCCGCCTGCGCGGGCCCGACCCCCTCGGGTGGCGCGTACATCAGCGGGAAGGGCGGATCATCTTCGCGAGACGCGCGAGCCAGCAGCATGCCAATACCCCCGGCGAGCAGACCGAGCAGCAGGACGACTCCCAGCCCTATCTTCGAGGTGCCCAGCACTGGATCCCACCGTCCCGACCACCACAAGGAATGCCCCGACTCGGGAGTGGGTACGTCGAGGCCGACCTTCAAGGTCACCGGAGTGCGTGGCTCGAGCTGCCCGGTCTGCACGGTGATGGTGTTGCCGTTGGCCTTGGCCGTGCAGCCCGACGTCTCACCCTGGCCGACCGCGCAGCGTACGTCCTCCGGCGGAGCCGGCAGATTGACGGTCAGCACGGATTTCTCGATGCCTTGCGCCCAACCGCCCGGGATCAGGTTCCAATAGAACTGCGATCGAGTGCCGTCCGTGCCCTTCTCGATGACCCCGTCGATGCGGTAGCGGATGTCGTACGTCGAGACGCCGCTGGGCAGCGTGTAGTAGGCGTTGCCGATCTTCGCCACCCGATACCGGCCCTTGCCCTCGGTCAGCATCTCGAAGTTCTCGGGCGAGCCGTCGCGGGTGACCTCGATGTTCTCGGGGATCCGACGAGCACCCGGCGCGCTCGGATCGTGGGTGTCCCAGAAGCGGAAGATGCCGCGGCGGCTCTCGTACTCCGGGATGTCGACGGGGATGGTCTCGTGAGCGCGCAGCGTGCCGTCGGCGTCCAGATCGAAGGTCGCCCGGTAGGTCATGATGCGCGTCGGCTCGTACGACTCGGTGCCCGAGCCCGAGGAGCCGTACGCGAGCACGGGCACGCAGACGGCGGCCAGGAGCAGCACCGCCGCGATCAGCCTCTTCACGGCCCGGAGCCTAGCCAGCAGCGGTAAAGCCGAAACCCGGTCAGCGTCGCAGGAGTCGGCGCAGCACGAGTAGGACGACCAGCCCTCCGAGCGCCTGCTTCCAATAGCTCTTCACCAGCACCGGCAGCACCGTCGCACCAAGATCGAGCGCCTCGTCCTGTCGCGGGGGCGGCGGAGGGAGCGTACGAGGCTCGCGATGCGGAACCGGTGGGGGTGTCACGGAGTCAGTGGGCACGTCGGCGGCGTGCTTGGGAGGCAGCGCGGCGGTGGCCTCCTGTTGCGCTTGCGGTGCTTCGACGGGTTCGCCCCCTGGTGGCTCGTCTGAATCGCCTGCGGCGGCCTCGGCAGCCGAGAGCCGCGACTCCAGGCATGCTACGAACTGGCCGAGCAGTTTGTCGGAGACGTCTTGCATCACGCCACGACCGAACTGCGCGGGCTTGCCGGTGATCGCGAGGTCGGTCAGCACCTCGACCGCGGTCGACGTCGCGCTCGCGCGCACCATCGACAACGTCACCTTCGCGCCAGCGGTCCCGTTGCCGCGCTTGTCCTTGCCCTTGGCGTCGACGACGAAGCGGTGGTTGTCGTCGTCCTTCTCGACGAAGGTGCCCGACCCGTTGTACTGCAACGCGATCGGGCCGAGTTTGACCTTGACCGATCCGTTGAAGGTGTCGTTCTCGACCGCAGTGACCTGCGCGCCGGGGAAGCACTGGGCGACTTCGGCGATGTCGTTGAAGTGTGCCCAGGCCTCCTCGACGTCGACGGGGACCGTGAACGTGTGGGTGAGATCCATCAGGCTTGTCCAGCAGCCTTCAGCACAGCCCGGCGCGCCAGCACGGTCGCGAGGTGCTGGCGATAGTCGCTGTCCCCGTTGAGGTCGCTCGGCGGGTTGGTGCCGTCTGCGGCCTGGTCGCACGCAGCGCGTACGCCGTCCTCGGTTGCTGCCGCACCAGCCAGCGCCGCCTCGGTGGCAGTGGCCCGCAAAGGCGTGGAGCCCATGTTGGTCAGGCCAATCTTGGCTTCGCTGATCGTGTCCCCGTCTGCCTTGACGGTCGCCGCGACCGCCACGATCGGCCACTGGTGCACCACGCGTACGAACTTCTCGTAGTGCGCGCCCCAGCCGGTGTGCTTGGGGATCCGCACCTGCGTGAGGATCTCGTCGTCACCGATCGCGGTCTCGAAGAGATCGACGAAGAAGTCCGCGGCGTCGACGGTGCGGCTGCCACTCGGACCGGCGATCACGAACTGCGCCCCGAGAGCCAGGGCCGGAGCTCCAAGGTCACCGGCAGGGTCGGCATGCGCCAGTGCCCCACCGAAGGTGCCGCGGTGACGAATCTGCGCGTCGGCGACCTCGCGAGCCGCCTTCTGCAGCAGCAGTGCGTGCTGCTCGACCAGCGGGTCGTGGGCCACCTCGTGGTGGGTGGTGAGCGCGCCGATCACGAGCGCGTCACCGTCCTCGCGGATGCCCTTGAGCGAGTCGATGCGACCCAGGTCGATCACCATCTCAGGAGCGTTGAGCCGCATCCGCAGGACGGGAAGCAGGCTCTGGCCGCCGGCGATGATCTTGGCGTCGTCGCCATGCTCGGACAGTGCCGCCAACGCGTCCTCGACCGAGGTGGGCGCCATGTAGTCGAACTGCACGGGGATCATGCCTGGACTCCTTCCCCGCTGGTGCCGGGATCCTGATTGGGTGCGCCTTCGTCGAAGTGCGGCATCGCCGACTCTTCTGTCTCTGCCGCGCCGTCGCCGGCATGGATCGCCTTCCAGACCCGCTCGGGCGTGCACGGCATCTGGATGTCGTTGACGCCGAACTGGCGTACGGCATCGACGACCGCGTTGACCACTGCGGGGGTCGACGCGATCGTGCCGGCTTCACCGACGCCCTTGGTGCCGAGCGTGTTGGTGGTGCAGATGCTCGGCTGGTCGGTGTGGACGACGTCGAATGAGATCGTGTCGGCCGCGGTCGGCAGCAGGTAGTCGACGAACGACCCGGACACCAGCGTGCCCGACTCGTCGTACACCGCCTCCTCCCACAGCGCCTGCGCGATGCCCTGCACGAGGCCGCCGTGCACCTGTCCGGCCACGATCAGCGGGTTGATGATCGTGCCGATGTCGTCGCAGCAGGTGTATTTGCGCATCTTGACCGCGCCGGTCTCGGTGTCGACCTCGACCGCGCACAGGTGGGTGCCGTGCGGATAGTTGAAGTTGACGGGGTCGTAGGTCGCCTCGGCGTCGATGCCAGGCTCCATGTCCTCGGGGTAGTTGTGACTGGCGAACGTCGCGGTCGCCAACTCCTGGATCCCGACGCCCGCGTCGGTGCCCTTCACCCCGAACCTGCCGCCGCTGAAGTCCAGGTCGTCGACGCTGGCCTCCAGCAGGTGGGCGGCGAGCGGCTTGGCCTTCTCGATCACCTTGTCGACCGCCTTGACCAGCGCCTCGCCACCCACGACCAGTGAGCGGGAGCCGTACGTGTCCAGGCCCTTGTGGCTGACCTGGGTGTCGCCGTGCAGGATCTCGACGTCCTCGAAAGGTACGCCGAGCCGGTCGGCCACGATCTGGCTGAACGCCGTCTCATGACCCTGGCCGTGCGCACTGGTGCCGGTGACGACCTCGACCTTGCCGGTGGGCAGCATGCGTACGCTCGCGTGCTCCCAGCCGCCTGCGCCGTAGTCGAGGCTGCCCAACACGCGACTCGGCGCCAGGCCGCACATCTCGGTGAAGGTCGAGACCCCGATGCCGAGTTGGACCTTGTCTCCGTTAGCTCGTCTTTCGGCCTGCTCGGCGCGCAACTCGTCGTACCCGAACACCTGCTTGGCCGCGGCTGTCGCCGCCTCATAGTTGCCGGAGTCGTACTCCAATCCCGCAACCGTCGTGAACGGGAACTCCTCGTGCTTGATCCAGTTCTTCTCGCGGATCTCGAGCGGGTCCACGCCCAACTCGACGGCCAACTCGTCCATCATCCGCTCGATGGCGTACGTCGCCTCGGGCCGCCCGGCACCACGGTAGGCGTCGGTCCAGGTTTTGTTAGTCAGCACCGTCTGGCAGTTGAACTGATAGGCCGGGAACTTGTAGATCGCGTTGAACATGAACGCGCCGAGCACCGGCACGCCGCCGCCCACGAGCGAGACGTACGCCCCCAGATCCGCGAGGAGTTCGACTTTGAGGCCGGTGACCGTGCCGTCTTTCTCGGCGCTCAGCGTGAGTTTTTGCCACTGGTCGCGGCCATGGTGACCGCTGAGCAGCGACTCGCTGCGGGTCTCGGTATACTTGATCGGCTTGCCGAGCTTGCGCGCGACCGCGAAGACGATCATCTCCTCCGGCGTCTGCTGGAGTTTGCCGCCGAAGCCGCCGCCGACATCTGGGGCGATGACGCGGATCTTGGACTCGGGTACGCCGGTGGTCGCGGCGAGCGCGAAGCGGAGGATGTGCGGGATCTGGGTGGCTGACCAGAGCGTGATCTGCTCACCGGTCGGGTCGCAGACCGTGCTGCGCGGCTCCATGAAGGCCGGGATCAGCCGCTGCTGGCGATATTCGCGCTCGATGACGATTCCGTCTGCGCGTGCCTTTTCGATCGCCTCGTCGACATTGCCGCCGGTGCCGGCTTCGGCGGAGTCGAACTTCCAGAAGGCGCTGTTGTTGCTGCCCAGATCTGGGTGCGCGAGGACCGTGTCTGCGTGCGCGTCCTTGAGGTCGAGCGCGGCCGGGAGTTCCTCGTAGTCGACGTCGACCAGCTCGGCCGCGTCGCGGGCTTCGGCGGCGGTGCGGGCGACCACCACGGCGACGATCTCGCCGGCGAAGGCCACCCGGTCGGTCGGGATCGGCAGGTGGTTGGGCGTCTTCTGGTCGGGCGTGATCGGCCACGCGTTGATGCACACGCCCTGCAGGTCAGCGAGGTCCGCACCGGTGAAGACCGCGACGACGTTGGTGGCCTGCTCGGCCTCGGTCTTGTCGATGTTGGTGATCGTGGCGTGCGCGAAGGGGCTGCGGACCATCGCCAGGTGCAGCAGTCCGGTGGGTTGCAGGTTGTCGGTCCAGCGCGTACGCCCGGTGATCAGCCGCTGGTCTTCCTTGCGGCGGCGGTCGCGACCGATCTCTTTTTCGTTTGCGGTGGCGGTCATCTTCACTCACCCGCCTTGGCTGCTGTGAGAACGCTCTTGACGATGTTGTGATAGCCGGTGCAGCGGCACAGGTTGCCCTCCAACCCGAGGCGTACTTCTTCCTCGGTCGGGTCGGGGTTCTCGTTGAGCAGGTCGACGCTCTGCATGATCATGCCGGGCGTACAGAATCCGCATTGCAGACCGTGGCACTCGCGGAACGCCTCTTGCACCTTGTGGAGCTTGTCGCCGTCAGCGAGACCTTCGATCGTAGTGACCTCGGCGCCGTCGGCCTGGACGGCAAGCACGTTGCAGGACTTCACGCTGCGGCCGTCGAGGTGCACAGTGCACGCACCGCAGTTGGAGGTGTCGCAGCCGATCACGGTGCCGGTCTTGCCGAGCTTCTCGCGCAGATACTGCACCAGCAGCATGCGTGGCTCGACGTCGTCGGAGACCTTCGCCCCGTCGACGGTGAGGTTGATCTTGGTCATCGGTTTGCTCTCCTTGGTCGCGGTCGTCCGAGCATCCTGGTGTGACCCAGGTCACCTAAGCGTCGAACGTACGGCCGGCCGGTTGGTGATGGGTTGGCGAGAACCGACACGTCTACGGAACCGTTGGAGTCCCCGGCTGGCCGGGGACTCTCATGGTGTGTAACCAATGCCTTGGTTACTAACCGTGAAACTCACCGGGCAGCCGGTGACTCTCCACCCTCACCGCTGGGCCGCGGCCAACTTTCCCTTCAGCAGGGCCTTGTCGGGGTGGGGGGACTCCCCCAGCGCGCGCAGGGCCGCCTCGACGACCTCGGTGTCGTACGGCGCGATCTCCGCGTAGTGCAGCACCGCCGCCGAGTCCGGCGACGCGAGCAGCGCCTCGCGTACGGCTACCGCGACGTATTCGGCCAGCTCGGTCAACCGTGGCGAGTTCGTCCCGGGCAGCAGGTCGCCGCCGTAGACCGACACCGCTGCCGCCACTTCACCGCGGCGCAGCAGGCGGAGCACCTCGTCGATGTCGGTGCGGACCGGCATGGTCAGGCGGTAGGGCCGAGACGACAACTGACCCGAGAGCGCCGCGCGTAGGTGTGAGACCTCGGCCTTCAACGTGGAGACGGTGACAGGTTCATCGCCGTAGAGATGCGCGTGCAGATGCTCCAGCGACAACCCGTTCGGACTGAGCGCGAGCAAGGCGAGGATCTCGGTCTGGCGCCGGTTGAGCAGCAGCCGCTGGCCGTCGAGGAAGGCCTCGGCGGTGCCGAGCAGGGTCAGCGACAGACCGGGGCCATGGGTCGCCGCTGGCGACGGGTCGTCGTACGCCAGCCGCGAATGCGGCAGCGCGGTCTCGATCAGACGGGCCAGTACGCGCGCCGTGGCCAAGCCGATCGGGTGGGTGCGCTCCCACATCGTCGACAGGTCGATCACGCCGAGTTGGCGCCCGGTCGCGGGGTCGTGCACGGGCGCGGCCCAACACACCCAGTTGTGCACGATCGGGGCATAGTGCTCGGCGCTGAAGACCATCGACGGGTTGCCGTGGCGCAGCGCGAGGTTGAGCGCGTTCGTGCCGACCGACCCCTCGTCCCAGCGCCCACCGGCCACGAAGTTGACCGACTCGGCCTTGCGTCGCATCACGCGACCGCCGTAGGTCCACAGGATCCGGGTCTGTTCGTCGGTGACAGCCAGGACGAGGTCGCCGTCCTCGGCCGTACGCCGCAACTCGGCCTCGACGCGTTCGATCGCCACCTGCAAGGGGCTGGACTCGAAATAGGCGCGCGTCTCACTCTCGTCGTCGAGCGGCGCGTGGCTGATCTCGTGGTCGAGTTCCGCAGCACTCGACCGTTGCCAACTTCTCCAGATCTCCGGACGCACCCGCTCCTCGACCGCGTCACCGTTCTCGACGAACGCGGTCCAGGCCTCGACCATTCGACGACGGCGGTCGGACAACTCGGCGGGTGTGTTCATGTTCCCCCAGACCTCACGTAATGCGGCTCACCGTAGCCCGCGCCCGGCAATCGTGCAGAAGTTGTCCCGCAATCCGCGGGCTAGGCTCACGAGATGACCTTGCTCGATGCGGTGCAGGAGCGGCTCGGGACCGAGTTGTTGCGACGTGTCGCCGGACCGGATGCCGATCGGCGCCGCGAGGTGGTGCATGGCGCCCAGGGGCCCCGCTGGTTCGAGGCGGACTCCCCCATCGGCTGGGTGCACGGGGACGCGTCGATGTTCATCGGCGGGATCCGCGCGATCATGCTGCAGTCCCTGCATCCCGCGGCGATGCAGGGCGTCGCCGACCACTCGGGCTACCGAGGCGACATGTGGGGTCGACTGGCGAAGATCTCCTACTACATCGCGACCACGACCTTCGGGACCGAGCGTCATGCCGAGCAGGTGATCGACGCGGTGCGTCACGTTCACGAGTCGGTCACCGGCACGATGCCGGACGGCACGGCGTACGCCGCCAACGATCCACACCTGCTCGGCTGGGTTCACGCCGCCGAGATCGACTCTTTCCTCACGGCCCATCGCGCATTCGGCGCGCGCCGGCTCACGCGCGCTCAGCAGGATGAGTACGTCGGCCAGACCGCCCGGGTCGCGCGCCGGATCGGGGTGCTCGATCCGCCGACCACGCTGGAGGAACTGAAGGGGACGCTGGCGGCGTACGGTCCCGAGTTGCGCGGCACCGATGCCGCGCGGGACGCGATCGGCTTCCTGGTCAAGCACCCTGATCTGCCGTGGGCGGCACGTCCGGCGTACTGGTCCCTGATGGGCGGCGCGATCACGCTGCTGCCCCCGTGGGTGCGCACCGAACTCGCGCTGCCCGCGTGGCCGGGTGTCGTCGACGCGCCCGTACGAGCCGTGGGGTCGCTGTCGACGACGACGGTGCGGTGGGCGATGGCCCCCGGGCATGCACGGGCGCGGAGTATGCGTCCGGCGTGACGTGGTTTCGAGACGGCCGCTGCGCGGCCTCCTCAACCACCGGTGACCGCTCCACCGACGCAGGGTTTCGAGACGGCCGCTGCGCGGCCTCCTCAACCACCGGTGACCGCTCCACCGACGCAGGGTTTCGAGACGGCCGCTGCGCGGCCTCCTCAACCACCGGTGACCGCTCCACCGACGCAGGGTTTCGAGACGGCCGCTACGCGGCCTCCTCAACCACCGGTGATCACGCGTGGATGCGGCCCTCGCGGTCGCCGAGGCGGTCACCAGAGCCACCCCACTGCAACTGGATGATCTCGGCCGCGATCGACACCGCGGTCTCCTCGGGCGTACGAGCGCCCAGGTCGAGCCCGATCGGAGACGACATCCGCGCGATCTCGTCGTCGGTGACCCCCACCTCGCGCAGTCGCGCGAGTCGGTCGTCATGTGTCTTGCGAGAGCCCATCGCGCCGATATACCCCACGGCGGGCAGACGCAGCGCCACCTCCAAGAGCGGCACATCGAACTTGGGGTCGTGGGTGAGCACGGTGATCACCGTGCGCGCGTCGAGCCGACCGGCATCACGCTCGGCGGCCAGATAGCGGTGCGGCCAGTCGACGACAACCTCGTCGGCCTCCGGGAAGCGTGACGTCGTGGCAAAGATCGGGCGGGCATCGCAGACGGTGACGTGATAGCCGAGGAACGCCCCGACCCGCGCGACGGCCGCCGCGAAGTCGATAGCGCCGAAGACCAGCATCCGCGGCTTGGGCGCGAACGCCCACACGAAGACCCGCATCCCCTCGCCGCGGCGCTCGCCGTCGGGGCCGTACTCCAAGGTCGCGTGATGTCCCGCGGCCAGCAACCCGAGGGCGTCGTCGTGGACGGCATGGTCAGCACGCTCCGAACCGATCGACCCCGAGATGCCGGGGCGAGTCGGCTGGGCTTCGTCAGGACCCGTGCGTACGTGGGGCACCACCTCGTCGGGGCGACAGATCATCCGCCGTCCCAGCCAGGCAGGATCCGGGTGCACGACCACGGTCGCGACGGCGACCGGGCGACCGGCCGCGATGTCAGCCGCGACCTCGCCCAATCCAGGGAAGGTCTTGCGATTCACCTTCTCCACGTAGACGTCGAGAATCCCACCGCAGGTGAGCCCGACCGAGAACGCGTCCTCGTCCGAGACCCCATAGCGCACCAACTCGGGGACACCCGAGGCCACGACCGACTCACCCAACTCATAGACCGCGCCTTCGACGCAGCCACCACTCACCGAGCCGACGGCCTCACCGCTCGGACCGACGATCATCGAGGCTCCGGGGGGCCGCGGCGCGGACTGAAAAGTGGCAACCACGGTGCCGAGACCGACGGTCTCGCCGGCCTCCCACCAGGTGAGCAAGTCGTCCAACACTTCGCGCACAGGTCCTCCTGCCCCAGCGTCATGTGAGATGTCCACTGTAGGGGCGCCGGGTCAGGCCAGCAGTGAACCATGGCAAGGTGCCCCCCATGTTCGACGCACTGCACCCCAAACTCCAGCCCCTCTTCGAGATCGTGCTCGAGCGCAACGCCGGCGAGCCAGAGTTCCACCAGGCCGTCTACGAGGTGATGCTGAGTCTGACCCCGATCGCCGGCGAGCGGCCCGAGTACGCGCAGTGGTCGGTGCTGAAGCGGATGTGCGAGCCGGAGCGACAGATCATCTTCCGGGTGCCGTGGGTTACCGACACCGGCGAGGTGCAGATCAACCGGGGCTACCGCGTCGAGTTCAACTCAGCGCTCGGCCCCTACAAGGGCGGCCTGCGGTTCCATCCCAGCGTCAACCTGTCGATCATAAAATTCCTCGGCTTCGAGCAGGTGTATAAGAACGCCCTGACCGGGATGCCCATCGGCGGCGGCAAGGGCGGCTCCGACTTCGACCCCAAGGGCCGCAGCGACCGCGAGATCATGGCGTTCTGTCAATCCTTCATGACCGAGCTCTACCGCCACATCGGTGAATACACCGACGTCCCGGCCGGTGACATCGGCGTCGGCGGTCGCGAACTGGGCTATCTCTTCGGGCAGTACAAGCGGATCACGAACTCGTACGAGGCCGGCGTGCTGACCGGCAAGGGAGTCGCCTGGGGCGGGTCGCTCGTACGCACCGAGGCCACCGGCTACGGCACCGTCTTCTTCGCCCGCGAGATGCTCGCGACCACCGGAGACTCGTTCGAGGGCAAGAAGGTCGTCGTCTCCGGCGCGGGCAACGTCGCGATCTATGCCGTCGAGAAGGTGCACCAACTCGGCGGCACCGTGATCGCATGCAGCGACTCCGGCGGCTACATCGTGGACGAAAAGGGCATCGACCTCGAACTGCTCAAGGACATCAAGGAGGTGCGCCGCGAGCGCCTGAGTGCGTACGCAGACGCGCGCCCCGGCGCGCGCCACGTCACCGACGGCTCGATCTGGGACGTCCCCTGCGACGTCGCACTCCCGTGCGCGACCCAGAACGAACTCGACGGCGGGCACGCCAAGCGCCTGATCGACAACGGCGTACGCCTGGTAGCCGAGGGCGCCAACATGCCCTGCACGCCCGACGCGGTGAAGGCTTTCCAGAGCACCGGCGTGCTCTTCGCGCCGGGCAAGGCCTCCAACGCGGGCGGAGTCGCCACCTCTGCTTTGGAAATGCAGCAGAACGCGTCGCGCGACTCGTGGTCGTTCGAGGAGACCGAGGCCAAGCTCGACGAGATCATGGTCGGCATCCACACCCAGTGCGTGACCACGGCCGAACAGTACGGCGACCCGGGCAACTATGTGATGGGCGCCAACCTCGCCGGCTACATCAAGGTGGCCGACGCGATGGTGGCGCTCGGTGTGATCTGAGCCGACTCAGGATCGCTCGATCACGTCCGCCAGCTCGGCGAAGGTCGCCAGCGAGTGCCCCGCCACAAATTCGTGGCAGAAGGGCAGCGCGGCGATCACGCCGGCCTGGATGGGTTCGTACCCGGCCTTCCCGCGGTGCGGATTGGCCCACACGACGCGGTGGGCGATGCGGTGCAGGCGTGCCATCTGCTCGCGCAGCAGGTCTGGTTCACCGCGCTCCCAGCCGTCGCTGAAGACCACCACGACCGATCCACGCGCCATCCCGCGCTGACCCCACCGGTCGAGGAAGAAGCGCAGTGTCTCCCCGAGTCTGGTGCCACCCGACCAGTCGGGCACGGTCTCGCCTGCCGCGACGATCGCACGATCCGGATCGAGGAGTCGCAACGCGCGGGTGATGTGGGTCAACCGGGTGCCGATCGTGAAGGTCTCGACCACGCCGCCGGTCCTACGCGCCGACTGGGTGAAGCGGTGGGCCAGGCGCAGCAGCGCATCGGCGTACCCGCTCATCGAGCCGCTCACGTCGATCAACAGCACCACCCGACGCGGGCGCCTGCCACGGCGCCGCCAGGCGATCCGGCCCGGCTCACCGAGATGACGCAACGAGTTGCGCAGCGTACGCGTGGCGTCGACGTCGCCGCGGTGCCAACGCTGGTGGCGAGCCGTACGCCGGCTCGGTGGCCTCAGACTGAGAGTCGCAAACATACCTGCGAGTCGCTGTTTCTCCGCCGCATCCATCGCGGCGACGTCACGCTGGCGCAGCACCTCGGCCGCCGAGGCCTGGGCTCGGATCACGTCGTCGTCGGTCTCACCCGAGCCGCTGCCCTCGTCCTCGCCAAGGGTGAGGGCACTGGGCGAGGGGGTGTGCGTACGCGGTCGAGCGCGCGGCAGGCCGTCGCGAGAGTTGAAGTACGCCTCGAAGACCTGGTCGAAGCGGATCAGGTCGTCGGGCGAAGCGCACAACGTGGCGCGCCCGGCTATCCGCACGTCGTCCGGGCTGCCCAAGCCGACGATCGAGGCTGCCTCCAGAAAGGTGTGCGCACGATCTGCCGTGACCACGACCCCGGCGGACCGCAGGGCGCCGGCGAACCCGAGGAGGATCTCGTCAGGGTCTCGACGTGGCTCGACCGATTCCATGTCAGGTGGTCAGCACTCGGTCGAGGGCGGCCTTCACCCGGTCGCTGTCCTCCCGATATTTGATCAGCGCGCCGAGGGTCGCGGAGGCGGATTCGAGGTCGAGGTCGGCCGCGCCCAGATAGGTCAGCGCCCGCGCCCAGTCGAGGGTCTCGGCGACTCCGGGCGGCTTGAGCAGGTCGTCGCGCACCCGCAGTTGCTGCACCACACCGACCACCTGGCGAGCCAGGGATTCGCTCACCTCGGGCGCACGACTTCGGACGATCTCCACCTCGCGGTCCAGGCCCGGGTGGTCGATCCAGTGATAGAGGCATCGCCGCTTCAACGCGTCGTGGAGTTCGCGGGTGCGATTGGAGGTGAGGACGACCAGCGGCGGCTCGGCGGCCTTGATCGTGCCGAGCTCGGGGATGGTCACCTGGTAGGTCGAGAGCACCTCCAACAGGAACGCCTCGAACTCGTCGTCGGCCCGGTCGACCTCGTCGATCAGCAGGACCGCACGGTCGTGCTGTAGTGCGGCCAGCACCGGACGAGCGAGCAGGAAGCGTTCGTCGTACAGGCTCTTCTCGGTCTCCTCCACGGTCCCCTCGCCACCCACGGCTTCGAGCGTGCGCAGGTGCAGGATCTGCCGGGGGAAGTCCCAGTCGTAGAGTGCCTGGGTGGCGTCGATGCCCTCATAACACTGCAGCCGGATCAGCGGTCGGCGGAGGGCTTGCGCCAGTCCTTCGGCCAGCGCGGTCTTGCCGGTGCCGGGCTCGCCCTCCAAGAGCAGCGGGCGCTCCATCCGCAGCGCCAGGTAGGTGACCGTGGCAAGCGCCTCGTCCGCGAGGTAGCCGGTCGACCCCAGCAGGTCGGCGACGTCGGCGGGCGAGGTGAGCGACATGGGTTCAGGCTACGGCTCAGCGTGTTGGTCGGCCGTAGGTTCGCCTCATAACTCGGCGATCGCCTCGTGGCGCGTGACCGCGTTCCACGGCTTCAACGAGACAACCTCGACACCCGGGGTGGAGTAGTAGGGGTCGTTCTCGACGTACGCCTGGGCCTCCCGCGCGTCGTCGGTCAGGAAGATCAACAAGGCGCCAGAGTCGTCGGCGTACGGTCCCCCGGCCAGCACCTTGCCCTCGCTCCTGAGCCCGGCCATCAACTCCCGATGCGCGGGGCGGGCGTCGAGGCGGGCCGGGTTGTCGGAGAAGGCGAGTTCGAGGACGTACATGTCCCTCACCCTAGGTGCCGTCAGGCCACCGAGAAGCCGCCGTCCACCGCGAGGAGATGACCGGTCACGAAGCCCGAGGATGGGGCCGCGATGAAGATGACCGCGCTGGCAAAGTCGGCAGGGACGCCGTTGCGCTTGACCAGATGGCGCTCGGCAAGCGCCTCTTCGCGGCCGGGCTCGGCGATCGTGGCCTGAGTCATCGGCGTGACCACGAATCCGGGGATCAGAGCGTTGCTGGTCACACCTCGGCTCGACCACGCTTCGGCCTGAGAGCGCGTGAGTCCACCAATAGCCGCCTTGGCCACGCCATAGACACCAGAGTTCCCGAACGCGCTCCACGTCTGTTGTGAGCCCACGTTGATGATCCGGCCCCAACCGCGCTCAGCCATGCGTGGGCCGGCAGCCTGCCCGAGTCGCAGGGGTGCCATCAGGTTGACGTCGAGCGTCTCCTGGATCGCGGGCTCGGTGGTGTCTTCGAGTCGCGGTCGGTGATTGACGCCCGCGCAGTTGACCAGGATGTCGGCTCGTCGCAGATCGTCGGTGGCGCACAGCTCCGCCAGTTGCGCGGCGTCGGCAAGGTCGTACGACGCGGCACTCGCCTCGACACCCAGGTCGGTCAGGTGCGCCACTGTCGCGTCGAGGTTTTCCTGGCCACGGGCGACCACATGCACGCTGGCGCCCGCGCGCCCCAAGGCCTCCGCGGCCGCGGCACCGATGCCGGATGAGCCGCCGGTGACGACGGCGTGCTTGCCGCGCAGGGAGAACAGTTCGTCGAGGTAGGACACGTGCGTCAGTGTGGCGTGTCCTGATCGGCTCCGGTCGCGAGGTCACCGCATTCGATCTCCTCGACCAGCTCATCGTGCCTGCGTAGATAGTCGCGCGCGCCCTGATCACCCTGGGCCGTCGCGATGACGCCCGCCCAGTGATCTCGGCCCAGGAGCACGGGATGGCCGGGGACGCCGTCGTACGTCGCCCTCCGCAGCGTGGCGGCCGTGATCGGCGTTCTGAGCATCCGCTGGGTCACGGCCGCATCGACGTCGGGCAGGTCGACCAGGGAGACCAGGCAGGCGGTCTCGCCATCTAAGGATTCCAGGCCGGCCTTCAGCGATGCCGCCATGCCGTCCACCCAGTCGCGCGCGAGCACCCGGCGTACGGACATCGGCAGCATCGCCGCCGCCTCGTCGGCTCCTGCACCGAGCACGACGGTGATCGCATCACAAGGCTTGAGGGCGACGACCGAACGCAGCAACCACGCCGACCCGTCGGGGTCACGGGCCAGTGCCTTGGGGCCGCCGTATCTGGTCCCCGATCCGGCCGCGAGCAGCAGACCGTGGACCGTCATCGGTCAACCCCCGAAGGCATCGACGAACATCTTGCGCTGCTTCTTGGTCGAAGGGGCACTCAGGCCACAGGGCAGCACCGTGTCGCCGTCACCGACGGCGACCAGATACTGCTTGCCCTGCTCGAACTTCACCGCGCTGATCAACGCTTGCAGGTCCGCGCTCGGTGCGGTGATGTGGACCAGGTCGGCACCATCTCCGCGATACCACTGCGCAACCTCCAAGGTGACCTGTCCGTCGGTGATGTCGAGAACGGTGCCCTCGAACGCGTAGGTCGCATTGTTGGTGAGGAACTCGGCCGTCGGCATGGCGCACCGCGAGTTGAGCTGCCCCTCATTGGGACCCTTGAACTCCACAGCGTTCGTGTCCGGCGATTCCTGGGGTTGAGTCGTCGCCTCAGCCGGTGGCGGATCGCCCACGTCGTTGCTGCCCCCCGAGTTGGAGCAGCCCGCCAGTGCGAGCACCACGGCAAGAGCAACCAAAGTGCGTTTCATGTTCATCTGACGCTCAGACCTCGTCCGTCGTTCCCGCGGGCACCTCGGCCTCGGGCACGGACCTGCGCGCGAGTCGGCGTACGACCGCCATCAGCACGCCGCCCAGGGCGACGGCACCCAGCACCGCGCCGCCCGCGATCAAACCTGAACTGCTGTCATCTGCCATGTCGATGAGCCTACGGTCTGGCGGGCTGGCCCACGTAGGTATGCCGGGCCGGCAGCCAGGTGCGTATCCGCTGACGCAACGGATCGGTCGCCGGGAGCGCCGGTGGTCGCATAAGCCAGTTGAGTTGCCGACGGTTGAGGCTCCCCTGCCGCGGGAATGCTGCCGCGATGGCGTACCCCTATCCCTCTCAGTACGCGCCCCCACCACGCAAGCCGCGCGGCGGAAAGGTCCTGCTGGTGGTGATCTTGGCTGTCGTCGGGCTCTGCGGGATGTGCGGCATCGGCCTGGTCGCTGCGGTGCTGTCGGGCGCCTTCGGGACCAGTCACGACGACCTGCGTGCGATGCGAGATCGCGACCTCGGCGGATTGCCCGACGTACGTGTCGCGCGCGAGGAAGAAGGTGGGACGGCATCCTGCTTGCCGGTGTGCGCCTTCGTGACGACGTATTACGACCTCGACTCACCCGGCGGCTTCAAGATCATGGTCGAGCAACGGTTGGAGGAGGCCGGCTTCCGCTACGTCCCCGACGAGGATCAGTGGCGACGCGAGGGGATCGGCGTGGTCGTACGCAGTTCGACCGACGGCACTGGGTCCATCCGGTACGACTCTGGCTTCGACGACTGATCCGCGCGAGTTCACGCGCACGCTCGAACTCGTACGGCTGGACGTCCCCTGGGCGCGCGAGTTCACGCGCACGCTCGAACTCGTACGGATCGAGGGCTTCAGTCGGCGATCAGTTCCTGTCCCGGATGCGCGGCCTGCCAGGCCGCGATGGCCTGGTCCCATTCGGCGCCAGAGAACTCCACCAGCGTTGCCGGGAAGATCCCGTCCTCCTCCTTGGCGATATGGACGCCCAACTCGATGACCTGCTCGCGCAGGACCGCCTGGTCCGCGGCCCGCGACAAGTCCAGCGACCGCAGGATGACCTCGAGTTCGCGGTGCTCGGCGATCAACGGCTCGATATGTTCGCGATAGGTCGGGTCGTCGATCATCAACGCGAAGACGCCCTTCTCCTCGCCCTGCCAGTGCGTACGCAACTCCTCGGCCATCGCGTCCACATGCGCAGTTGCCGCCTCGACATCACCGCGATCCAGCGCGCGTACGGCGTGGTCACCGTGCTCGGTCACCCGCTCGTGCTCGGCGATGTAGTCCCGGATCAACCGGATATGACGACAGCCGCAGTAGTGGCACACGCCTACGAGCCGACCTTGTCCCAGCCACGTCGACCCGCCGTGCTGCCGTACGCCGAGTCGTCACGCGAGCGATAGACGATGTAGGGCCGCGTCAGATAGCCCACCGGCGCGGAGAACACGTGCACCAACCGGGTGAAGGGCCAGAGCGCGAAGAGGCCGAAGGCCACCAGCGCGTGCAACTTGAACCCGATCGGCGCGACGGGGATCCCGGGGCCACCTGCCATCTTCTCCGGCATCGGCTGGAAGGCCAGGAACGAGCGGTACCACTCCGAGACGCCCGTACGGTAGTTGTACTCCTCCACGCCCGTGGCACCCAGGATCGTGTTCCACATGCCCAGCAGGATCACCAGGCCGAGGAACACGTACATCACCTTGTCCATCGGCGTCGTGGCCGAGAAGACCGGGCCGACCGTACGCCGCCGGTAGATCAAGATGAACATGCCGATCATCGCTGCGGCGCCGGCGGCGAGGCCACCGATGACCGCCGCGAGGTGGTAGGTGTGGTCGGAGATCCCTAGCCCGTCGGTCCAAGACTTCGGGACGAGCAGCCCGATGACGTGGCCGCCGACGACTCCCATCATGCCGAAGTGGAACAGCGGCGAGCCCAGCCGCAGCAGCCGGTCCTCGTACAACTGCGACGAACGGGTGGTCCAGCCGAACTTGTCGTAGCGGTAGCGCCAGATGTGGCCGACCACGAAGGTCGCCAGGCACAGGTAGGGCACGATGACCCAGAGGAAGGTGCTCATGACGGCATCCCGATGAACTCGGGGTGGTTTCGAGACGGCCGCTGCGCGGCCACCTCCACCACCGGTGGATTGAACATTGCGAGGGCAGGATCGGGGGCGGTCGGGCCGCCATAGCCGTCGAGGCCGACCTGCTCACCAGGCGGGCCTTGCTCGACGAGGCGGCGTACGGCATCGGCCTGGTCGCCTTGGAGTTCGGGCAACGTGGCACACAACGCGATCAGCGCGTGCGCCCAGGGTGAGCCGGTCGTACGGTCGTCGTTGCGCCACGAGGTCAACGCCAGGCGCAACATCTCGATGCCCGCGCGATGGTCGTTGAGCAGCTTCCAGGCACCGTCGGCGTCGAGGGTGGCGCCGAACTGGAGTACGGCGCACAGATGGTCGGGAAGTTCGCCCTCGGCCTCGTCCCACTCCACTCCCGCCTTGCGGTAGGCCTGCTTGAACTCCACCAGCGCGACACCGCGACGACGGGTGTCGCCGTAGGCGAAGTAGGTGAGATAGAGCGCGCACTTGCGGGTGTGGTCGAAGGTCTCGACATAGTCGCGTTGCAGGTCACGCAGAGGCGTACGGCGGTAGTGCTCGACGAGGGCCTCGAGGTCGGACCCCGCGGGCACCAGGCCAGCGACCTCGTCGAGATTCTCGACCAGTTCGTCGCTGGGGTAATCGAGCAACGCAGAGCAGGCCGCCCAGATCCGGCGGCGTTCCTCGACGCCGATCTTGTGGTTTCGAGACGCTCGTTCGCGCTCGCTGCGCCGCCATCTCACGACTGGCCGCCCGCGGGAGGCTGGGTCGGGTCCTCGATCACCGAAGCGTCGTCCGGAACGTCCGCCTTGGGCGGGAACAGGCCCTCCGGCGTGCCGCGGCCGTCCCAGTTGAGCAGGTTGACCCGCGAGGACTTGTCGGGCGGAGCGGCGACCGAGTCGGCCGTCTGGCGCCGACGCAGCATCTCGAAGTTCTCGACCGCGACCGGGGTCAGCGCGCCGGAGCCCTCGCCGAAGTACTGCTCGTTGTCGTCGTACGACGAGACGGGGCAGTCGGTGGCCAACTCCTCCAACGCGTGCGCCTGCTCGGCGTGCGCGGGCGGGATGACGTACCGCTCGGCGTACTTCGCGATCGCGAGCAGCCGGAACATCTCGTACATCGACTCCTCGGTCATGCCGACCGCCTCCGGGATCGAGGGGTCGCCGTCGCGGCCGAGGTTGATGTCGCGCATGTACGACCGCATCGCCGCCAGCTTGCGCAGCACGTTGTTCACCGGCTCCACATCACCGGCAGTGAACAGGTTGGCGAGGTATTCGACGGGGATCCGGAGCGCCTCGATCGCGGCGAACAGGTTGCCGCGGTCCTCGGCGTCGTGGCCGGTCTCCTTGATCACGTCGACCACCGGTGACAGGGGCGGGATGTACCAGACCATCGGCATGGTGCGGTATTCCGGGTGCAGCGGCAGCGCCACCTTGTAGTCGGTGATGAGCTTGAGTACGGGCGACTTCTTGGCCGCCTCGATCCAGTCACCGGGGATGCCGGCCTTCTCGGCCTCGCGCGCCACCGCCGGGTCACGCGGGTCGAGGAAGACCGAACGCTGGGCCTCGTACAGGTCGTGTTCGTTCTCCACCGCCGCGGCCTCGAGCACCTTGTCCGCGTCGTACAACATCAAGCCGATGTAGCGCAGTCGCCCGACGCAGGTCTCCGAGCACACGGTCGGGATGCCGACCTCGATGCGCGGATAACAGAAGGTGCACTTCTCGGCCTTGCCGGTCTTGTGGTTGAAGTAGACCTTCTTGTACGGGCACCCCGACACGCACATCCGCCAGCCGCGGCAGCGGTCCTGGTCGACCAGGACGATGCCGTCCTCCTCGCGCTTGTAGATCGCACCGCTGGGGCACGACGCCGCGCACGACGGGTTCAGGCAGTGCTCGCAGATGCGCGGCAGGTAGAACATGAAGGTCTGCTCGAACTCGAACTTGACCTTGTCCTCGATGCCCTTGAGCATCACGTCGCGCGCGGCGTGCTCCTTGGAGCCACCCAGGTCGTCGTCCCAGTTGGCCGACCACTCGACGTTCATGTCCTTGCCGGTGAGCAGGCTCTTGGGCTTGGCGACCGGGAAGTTCTCGGTCTGCGGCGACGACGTCAGCGTCTCGTAGTCGTAGGTCCAGGGCTCGTAATAGTCCTGGATCGACGGCAGCTTGGGGTTGGAGAAGATGTTCAGCAGCTTCTTGATCCGGCCACCGGCCCGCAACGCGATCCGGCCGTTGGACTTGCGGACCCAGCCGCCCTCCCACTGCTCCTGGTCCTCGTACGTACGCGGGTAACCCAGGCCAGGCCGTGTCTCCACGTTGTTGAACCAGACGTACTCGGTGCCGGCCCGGTTGGTCCACGCCTGCTTGCAGGTGACCGAGCAGGTGTGACACCCGATGCACTTGTCCAGGTTCATCACCATGGCCATCTGTGCCATCACGCGCATGTCAGATCTCCCGTCCGCTGGTTGAGGAGCGAGCGCCAGCGAGCGTCTCGAAACCAAGGACAGTCATCAGTACTCCACCTTCTGGTTGGTCCGGCGCCGGATCATCGTGACTTCGTCACGGTTGTTGCCGATCGGGCCGATGTAGTTGAAGAAGTACGCCAACTGGGCGTAGCCACCCACGATGTGGCTCGGCTTGAGCAGGATGCGCGTCAGCGAGTTGTGGATGCCACCACGCTTGCGGTCACGCTCAGTCAGGGGGACGTCGATCAACCGGTCTTGGGCGTGGTGCATGTAGACCGTGCCCTCGGGCATCCGGTGACTCACGATCGCGCGCGCCGCGACCACACCGTTGCGGTTGACCATCTCGATCCAGTCGTTGTCCTTGATCCCGACCTTCTCGGCGTCCCGATCGCTCATCCAGACCGACTGGCCACCGCGAGACAGCGACAACATGAAGAGGTTGTCCTGATATTCGGAGTGGATCGACCACTTGTTGTGCGGAGTCAGATAGCGCACCGAGACACCGAGCTCGTTCTGTTCGCCGATCGGGGCCTCCCCGAACAGGGCCGACATGTTCAACGGTGGTCGATAGACCGGCAACCCCTCTCCCATGCCGAGGAACCAGTCGTGATCGACGTAGAACTGCTGGCGGCCCGTGAGGGTGTGGAAGGGCTTGAGCCGCTCGATGTTGATGGTGAACGGCGAATAGCGCCGCCCGCCGGACTCCGAGCCGGACCACTCCGGCGACGTGATCACGGGCACCGGCTGGATCTGGGTGTCGGCGAAGGTGATCTGCTTGCCCTCGTGCTCGGCCGAGAGGTCGTGCATCTGGGTGCCGGTGCGCTTCTCCAGGAACTTGAAGCCCTGGGTGGCCAGGTGGCCGTTGGAGACGCCCGCCAGGTGCAGGATCGCATCGGCCATCTGGATGTCGGTCTCGACGAGCGGCTGACCATCCCCAGCGCCACCGCGGGCGACGCCGTTGCGGTTGCGCAGGATGTCGATCTCACGCTTGACGTCGTACGCGACCCCCTTGGTCAGCATGCCGGCCTTCTCCATCAGCGGGCCGATGGAGATCATCTTGTTGTAGATCTGGGTGTAGTCGCGCTCGGCCACGGCGATCACCGGCATCGTCTTGCCGGGCACCGGGTCACACTCGCCAAGACGCCAATCGCGCACGACCCCGTGCTCGGTCGCCATCGCCTCGGGGGTGTCGTGCCACAGCGGCTTGGCGACCACGTCCTTGCGGGTGCCGAGGTGATCCTCGGCCAACTCCGAGAAGCGCTTGGCGATCACCTTCCACGCGTCCCAGTCGGACTTGGTCTGCCACGGCGGCGCGATCGCGGGGTTGAAGGAGTGCACGAACGGGTGCATGTCGGTGGTCGAGAGGTCGTGCTTCTCGTACCACGTCGCGGCCGGGAGCACGACGTCGCTGAGAATCGTCGAACTGGTCATCCGGAAGTCGATCGTGGTGAGCAGGTCGAGCTTGCCCTCGGGCGCCTCGTCGGCCCAACGTACGGTCCGTGGACGCTGGTCCTCGCTGGCCTCGACCGCGGTCGCAGCGCTGTCGGTGCCCAGCAGGTGCCGCAGGAAGTACTCGTTGCCCTTCGCGCTGGACCCGAGCAGGTTGGAGCGCCACAGCGACAGCACCCGCGGGTGGTTCTCTTCGGCCTCGGGGTCCTCGACCGCGAACTTGAGCGAGCCCTCCTTCAGCGACTGGGCGACATAGGCAGGCACTTCCATGCCAGCCTCGGCTGCGTCGTCGGCCAGCTGCAGCGAACTGCGGTCGAAGGTGGGATAGGACGGCGACCAGCCCAGGCGTACGGATTGGGCGAGCAGGTCCATCACCGTCTTGTCCTTGAACACTCCGGTGCCCGCGTCGAGGTCGTCGGCGTCGAAGGTGTCATAGCGGTATTGGCTGGTGTTCACATACCAGTACGCCGTCTGGTTCATGTGCCGCGGCGGGCGGTGCCAGTCGAGCGCGAACGCCATGTGCTGGAAGCCCATGATCGGCCGGATCTTCTCCTGGCCCACATAGTGCGCCCAGCCGCCGCCGTTGCGGCCCTGCGTGCCCGTGATCGTGGTGAGCACCAAGATCGCGCGATAGATCTGGTCGGAGTGGAACCAGTGGTTCACGCCCGCTCCGAGCAGGATCATGCCGCGACCCTCGGTATCGATCGCGTTCTGCGCCCACTCCCGAGCCAGGCGGGTGACCTGGGCCGCGGGGACACCGGTGTGGTGCTCCTGCCAGGCCGGAGTGGCCGGCACGCGCGGGTCTTCGTACGACTCGGGCCACTCGCCGGGCAGGCCCTCGCGGCGTACGCCGTATTGGGCCAGCATCAGGTCGAAGACCGTGGTGACGAGCTTGTCGCCGACGCGCGCGACCGGGACGCCGCGGCGCTCGTACGACACCTTGTCGCCGTCGAGGTCGAAGCGCGGCAACTCGACCTCGACCGCCTCGCGGACGCCGTCGAGCATCGTCAACGCCGGGTCGATGTCGCCGAGATCGAGGTTCCACTGCCCCAGGCCCTCATCGCCGTAGCGGTGCCCGATCGAGCCCTTCGGGATGCGCACCTCACCGGTGTTGACGTCGATGACGGCCGGCTTCCACATCTGGTTCTCCGAGCCACCCTCGGGGTGGTCGATATCGCCGGCGACCAGGAACTTGCCGGGGCGATAGACGGTGCCTTGGTACAGCTCCAGCGTCACCAGGTGAGGCAGGTCGGTGAACTGCTTGTTGTAGCCCTCGAAGAAGTCGACCTTGGAGTCGACGAAGTACTCCTTGAGGATCACGTGCGCCAACGCCATCGCCAGCGCCCCGTCAGTGCCGGGAGCAACGGTGAGCCACTCGTCGGCGAACTTCACGTTCTCGGCATAGTCGGGCGCGACCGCGAGCACCTTCTGGCCGCGATAACGCGCCTCCGTCATCCAGTGCGCGTCGGGCGTACGCGTCATCGGGACGTTCGAGCCCCACATGATCAGGTAGCCCGCGTCCCACCAGTCGCCCGACTCGGGCACGTCGGTCTGGTCGCCGAACACCTGCGGCGAGGCGTTGGGCAGGTCGGCGTACCAGTCGTAGAACGACAGCATCGGCGCGCCGACGAGTTCCAAGAAGCGCGCACCCGAGGCGTACGACACCGGCGACATCGCCGGGATCGGCGAGAATCCCGCGATCCGGTCGGGACCCCAGCGCTTGACGGTGTAGACGTGGGCCGCCGCGACGATCTCGGCGACCTCCTCCCAGGTCGCGCGAACCAGGCCACCCTTGCCGCGCGCCTTCTTGTACGCCCGCGACTGCTCCTCGTCCTGCACGATCGAGCCCCAGGCCACGACGGGGTCACCGAAGCGCTGCTTGGCCGCGCGATACATGTCCAGCAGCACCCCGCGGACGTACGGATAACGCACCCGGGTCGGCGAGTAGGTGTACCAACTGAACGCCGCACCTCGCGGGCAGCCGCGAGGCTCGTACTCCGGCCGGTCGGCGCCCGCGGAGGGATAGTCCGTCTGCTGAGCCTCCCAGGTGATGATCCCGTCCTTGACATAGACCTTCCACGAGCACGAGCCGGTGCAGTTGACGCCGTGGGTGGAGCGGACGACCTTGTCATGGGCCCAGCGGTCGCGATAGAAGGAGTCGCCCTCGCGTCCGCCCTTCTTGAAGACGGCGCGATCGTCTTCGGACACCTGCACCTTGGTGAAGAACCGGCGCCCTCCGATCAGTGCCTTCTGGATGGGGCTCTCGAGGTCGGTCACGACGACTCCTCACTGGTAGGTGCTTCGGGGGACACGGAACGCAGGCGGAACGGGGTGCGGGTGCGGACATGGGCCTGGCACAGCTCGGGGCCGACGAAGGGCTCGAGCGACACCTCGGTAGCGGTCTCACCGAACTGGTGCATCGCTCCTGCGATCAGGCCACGGTGGATGCCGCAGACGACGGCTGGGTTGGTCTTGGCGAGTTCGAGGAACGGGCACCGGACCAGGTCGACGCGACAGTTGCGGCCGCCCTCGGAGGTGGTCAGGTCGGGGGTGTAGCCCCAATCGCGCAGCACGTCGATCATCCGGCCGACCTTGGTCAGCCAGGCGCCCGCAGTGTCAGCAGGCGGTGAGGTGTCGGCGGGGATGTTGCGGCGCGCCCAGTTGGCGCCCGCGTCCGCGGGGGTGATGTCAGTGCCGAACGACTCGGCGAGCAACTCGGTCAGCACCTTCAGCCCGGCCTCGGTCGGGTCCTGCTGCAGCGAGCCGGCCGCGAGCGCGTAGTGCTTGCTGGGGCGGCCCACAGCGCCGCGTACGAACTCTGCGTCGAGGAGGCCGTGCGCGACCAGTTGGTCGAGGTGGAAACGCACGGTGGTGACGTGCAGGTCGAGCATCTCCGCCAATTGTGCGGCGGTCAGCCCCTGGGGCTCGCCGGACTCGGAGAGGTGATTGGCGATCGCGTCGACGATCGCCCGGCGTACGGGTGACACCAGCAGCGCGGCACCCTCATCGGGCACCGCAAAGGCACTCGATCCGAACGACGCTCCGACTGACACGGCTCCCACTCTGGCACACCTCCTCGCCGGGCATCCTGCCGCGGCCCCCTAAGTTTAGAGGAATCTGTTCCGTGTTAACAATGCCACAACGTGTCGGTTTGCACGCCGCTGGGCCTGCGGGTATAGCGTTCTTCTGTGACTTTAACGGAAACCGCTCCCTCTAAAACGGGAGCCAACCGAGTCCTCTGGCTCTCCACGATCAGCTTCACGCTGATGTTCGCTGTCTGGCTGATGTTCGGCATTCTCGGCAAGCCGATCAGCAAGGAGTTCGACCTCTCCGAGGTGCAACTCTCGTGGATCATCGCACTGGCCGTGCTCAACGGTTCGATGTGGCGTCTGCCCGCCGGGATGATCACCGACCGCATCGGCGGTCGCAAGGTGATGACCTTCCTGCTGGCCGCCTCGGCCGTCCCGGCGTACCTGGTCTCCAAGGCGCAGTCCTACGAGATGTTGCTCGTGCTGGCCTTCTTCGTCGGCTTCGCCGGCAACGCGTTCTCGGCCGGCATCGCGTGGAACTCGGCCTGGCAGCCGCGCGAGCGCCAGGGCTTCGCGCTCGGGCTCTTCGGCGCGGGCAACGTCGGCGCCTCGGTCACCAAGTTCATCGGCCCCCCGATCATCGCGGGCACCACGGTCGGAGTCACCTACTTCGGCGTGTTCCCGGGTGGCTGGCGCTTCATCCCCGTGGTGTACGCGGTCCTGCTCGTCGTGATGGCGCTGGCCACGTGGTTCCTCACACCGAGCCAAGACCAGGCACCTGGCAAGTCGCAGCCACTCTCCGCGCAACTCGCACCACTGAAGAATGTCCGAGTGTGGCGGTTCAGCCTCTACTACGTTGCGGTCTTCGGAGCGTACGTCGCCTTGTCGGCCTGGCTGCCGCTCTACTACATGGACAACTTCGGGGTCAGCCTGCAAAGTGCGGCCTACCTGACCGCGACCTACATCTTCCCGGCGTCGCTGCTGCGGCCCCTGGGCGGTTCGCTCAGCGACCGCTTCGGCGCCCGAAGGGTGATGTATTGGACCTTCGGCGCGATGATCGTGATCAGCGGCATCTTGATGATGCCCAACGGTCACATCGTGATCTCGCAGCCCGACGGCGCGCAGAGCGAACACCTGGCGTACTCCATCGCCCTGGCGCCCTTCGCGTTCCTGGTCTTCCTGCTCGGTTGCGCGATGGGTGTGGGCAAGGCGGCGGTCTTCAAGCACATCCCCGAGTACTTCCCCGACAACGTCGGCGCGGTCGGGGGCCTGGTCGGCATGCTGGGCGGTCTGGGCGGCTTCTTCCTGCCGCCGCTGTTCGCCTACACCAAGGCCTGGTCCGGCTTCCCGTCGAGCACGTTCTTCGTGCTTTTCGTCCTCACTGTTGTCTGCGCGGTGTGGATGCACTGGACTGTCGTACGGATGCTTCACGAGCAGTCACCCGAATTGGCTCGACACATCGAGAACCCGACCGATGCCCCTGAGGAGACAATGGCATGAGTACCCAAGCGGCACGCTCCAGCGAATGGTTGGAGAGCTGGGACCCCGAGAACGAGGAGACCTGGGACTCCAAGCTGGCGTGGAAGACCCTGTGGGTCACCACGTTCTGCCTGACCCTGGCCTTCGTCGCGTGGTTCCTGCCTAGCGCGATCATCCCCAAGCTGAACCCACTGGGCTACTCGTTCACCACGACGCAGCTCTATTGGATGGCAGCCATGCCCGGCCTCTCGGCCGGTCTCTTCCGGCTGGTGTGGATGGTGCTGCCGCCGATCATGGGCACCCGCAAGATGGTGGCGCTGACCACGCTGCTGCTGATCTTCTCCACGCTCGGGTGGGGCGTACGCGTCCAGCAGCCGACCGCTCCCTACTGGGAACTGATGGTGCTGGCGTTCCTCGCCGGTGTCGGTGGTGGCGCGTTCTCGGGCTTCATGCCGAGCACGTCGTACTTCTTCCCCAAGTCCAAGCAGGGCACGGCCCTGGGTCTGCAGGCGGGCCTGGGCAACTTCGGCGTCTCGCTGGTGCAGTTGCTCACGCCGTACCTGATCGCGTTCTCCGGCCTGGCGATCTTCGGTGGCAGCCAGATGCTGTCGATGCCGGGCAAGCCGTCCAGTGAGGTCTTCTTCCAGAACGCGGCGTTCATCTGGATCCCGCTGATGGTGATCGGCGCCGCGATGGCCTGGACGATGCTGAAGTCGGTGCCGATCAAGGCCAACATCAAGCAGCAGTTCGACATCTTCGGCAACGTCGACACCTGGCTGATGACGCTGCTCTACATCATGACCTTCGGCACCTTCTCCGGTCTCGCCGCGCAGTTCGGTCTGCTGATGGCCAACCTCTATGGCATCGGCAACGCTGACATCGTGTCGGGTTCCGGCGCGGACGCGACGGTATTGATCGACGGGTACGCCGTGCCGGACGTGGTGAAGTTCGTCTTCCTCGGCCCGCTGGTCGGCGCCGGTGCGCGCGTGTTGTTCTCGCCGCTGACCGACCGGATGGGCGGTGCTATCTGGACGCTGATCTCCGGCGTCGGCCTGATCGGCTCGATCGCGTACACGATCCCGGCGCTGACCCCCGACACCACCTCGGCCGACACCTTGCACGCAGGCTTCAACCAGTTCCTCTGGGGCATGCTCGCGATCTTCCTGTTCGCCGGCATCGGCAACGCTTCGACGTTCAAGCAGATGCCGATGATCTTCGAGAAGCGGCAGGCCGGTGGCGTGATCGGGTGGACGGCGGCCATCGCGGCCTTCGGACCGTTCTTCTTCGGCGTCGGTGTGACCACGCTCGGCCCGACCACCTTCTATGCGATCGGTATCGCCTGGGCGGTCATGTGCGTGGCCCTCACCTGGTGGCGCTACGCGCGCAAGGGTGCACCCAAGCCCAGCTGAGCATCCGGTGGTTGAGGAGCGCCGAAGGCGCGTCTCGCCGGTGGTTGAGGAGCGCCGCAGGCGCGTCTCGAAACCAAGGGGCCGGTCGTCTTCGGACGGCCGGCCCCTCTGTCTCCCCCGGTGGTTGAGAAGCGCCGCAGGCGCGTCTCCCCCGGTGGTTGAGGAGCGCCGCAGGCGCGTCTCGCCGGTGGTTGAGGAGCGCCGCAGGCGCGTCTCGAAACCAAGGGGCCGGTCGTCTTCGGACGGCCGGCCCCTCTGTCTCCCCCGGTGGTTGAGGAGCGCCGCAGGCGCGTCTCGCCCGGTGGTTGAGGAGCGCCGCAGGCGCGTCTCGAAACCTCCGCCGCCTGTCTAGGCTCATCGCCGTGACCGATCTCGTCTGGCTGCGCCGTGACCTTCGGCTGCGCGACAACGCAGCGCTCGCGGCGGCCGGCGACTCCCCCGCGCTGCTTTTCGTGATCGACCCGGTCTTGTGGGCGTGCGTCGGGCCGATCCGGCGGGCCTGGCTCGGCGCGTCGTTGCGCGCACTCGAGGCCCCGCTGATCCTGCGCCTGGGCGACCCGGCCGTCGAAGTCGCGCACGTCGCGACGTCACTCAATGCCTCTCGCGTTCACGTCGCGCGCGAGTTCACGCCGTACGCGGTGCGACGCGACCGCGCCGTGGCCACCTCGCTGCGCGACGGCGGCGTCGAGCCCGTCGTGACCGGGTCGGCGTACGCCGTGGACCCCGGCACGCTGACGACCAAGTCGGACACCGCGTTCAAGGTGTTCACGCCCTTCTCCCGGCCCTGGCTCGAGTCGGCCGCCGAGGTAGTCCAGTGCGAAATGGTCGACATTCCGCCCCAACCACGACCATTTCGCACTGGACTATCGGAAGAGGCGGCCTGGCACGAGGTCGACCGAGCCATCGCCGAGTGCCCGATCGACCTCCCACCGGCAGGCGAGGAGGCAGCACACGCGCGGTGGCGCACCTTCCTCGACGAAGGGCTGAAGGCGTACGACACCGCGCGCGACCTCCCCGGAGCCGACGGCACGTCTTTCATGTCCCCCTATCTCCGGCTAGGCGTCGTGCACCCGACCACCCTGCTGCACGATCTGCGCGACCGCGAAGACGAGGCCGCACATCGCTTCCGGTTGGAGTTGGCCTGGCGGGAGTTCTATGCCGACGTGTTGTGGAACAACCCCGACTCGGCCTGGGCAGACCTCAACCGCCTCGGCGTCGCGTACGACGAGCCCGGGCCGGAGTTCGAGGCCTGGCAACGAGGAGAGACCGGATTCCCGATCGTCGACGCAGGCATGCGTCAGTTGGCCAAGACCGGCTGGATGCACAACCGGGTTCGGATGATCACCGCGTCATTCCTGACCAAGGACCTGCACGTGTGGTGGCCCCATGGCGCCCGGCACTTCCTCGATCTGCTGCTCGACGGCGACCTGGCGTCGAACAACCACGGCTGGCAGTGGGTCGCGGGGACGGGCACCGACGCCTCGCCGTACTTCCGCGTCTTCAACCCGGTGACGCAGGGACTGAAGTTCGACCCCCACGGCGCTTACGTACGCCGGTGGGTGCCCGAGTTGGCGGACCTGCCCGGCAAGACCGCCCACGAGCCATGGAAGTACGGCGGCGCTCCGGGCTATCCCGACCCCATCGTCGATCATGCCTCGGAGCGCACCGAGGCGTTGCGTCGTTATCAGGCGCGGGTGACCTGAGTTCCCGCCGTGCCCGCCACGATCTGGTCGATATCGGCCAGCGAACCGATCGCGGCCCGGCCACCGGTGTGTTCGACGAAGCGCACCGCCGCCTGCACCTTGGGACCCATCGAGCCCGCCGGCAGGTCGAGATCCACGATCTCGGCAGGCGTCACGGCACCCAGGCGTCGTTGCGTTGGGGTGCCCCAGTCGAGATAGACCCCGTCGACGTCGGTCGCGATCACCAAGAGGTCGGCCTCCAGTTCCTCGGCCAGCAACGCCGACGCGAGATCCTTGTCGATCACCGCTTCGACGCCATGCAGCCGTTGCTGCTCGTCGTACATGGTCGGGATGCCGCCGCCACCCGCGCAGATCACGATGGTGCCGAGATCCAGCAATTGCCGGATCGGCTTGATCTCGAAGATCCGTTTGGGCTGCGGGCTGGCCACGACCCGACGGAACCCGTCCCCGTCAGGCGCGATCGTCCAGCCCTTCGACACCGCCAAGGCCCGCGCGGTCTCCTCGTCATAGACCGGGCCAATCGGCTTCGTCGGCGTCAGAAACGCCGGGTCATCGCGGCTGACCTCGACCTGCGTCAACAAGGTCGCGAGTGGCTGCTCCGTCGGAAGCAGGTTGCCCAGCTCCTGCTCGATGACATAGCCGATCATCGCCTCGGTCTGGGCGCCGAGGACGTCGAGCGGATAGGGCTCGACATCGACGTACGCCGCCGCCTGCAGCGCCAGGAGACCTACCTGCGGCCCGTTGCCGTGCGCGACCACGAGCTCGTTGCCCGGTGCGACGGTGGCGATCCGCTCACACGCGACCCGGATGTTGTCACGCTGGTTGCCGGCGGTCATGGGTTGACCGCGTCGCAGCAACGCGTTGCCACCTAGGGCGATCACGATCCTCATGGCGACTCAGCCCAGCGCGGCCACGAGGACCGCCTTGATCGTGTGCATCCGGTTCTCGGCCTGCTCGAAGGCAATGTTGGCCGGGGACTCGAAGACCTCCTCGGTCACCTCGATGCCGTTGCTCAGCTGGGGGTACTGCGCCGCGATCTGGGCCCCGACCTTGGTCTCGGAGTTGTGGAACGCCGGCAGGCAGTGCATGAACCGCACGCGGGGATTGCCACTGGCAGCCATCAACTCGGGCGTCACCCGGAAGGCCATCAACTCGTCGATCCGCTCGCCCCAGCTCTCGATCGGCTCGCCCATCGACACCCAGACGTCGGTGTGGATGAAGTCGACACCCTTGACCGCTTCGAGCGGGTCGTCGGTGATCGTGATCCGCGCCCCGGACTCCTTGGCGAAGCCTCGGCACAACTCGACGTGCTCCTCGGTCGGCCACAGGTGCTTGGGTGCCCCGATGCGTACGTCCATCCCGAGCTTCGCGCCGACCAGCAGCAGCGAGTTGGCCACGTTGTTGCGCCCGTCGCCGACGAAGGCGTACGAGATCTGGTGGATCGCCTTGTCGGAGTGCTCGGTCATGGTGAGCACGTCCGCGAGCATCTGGGTGGGGTGGAACTCGTCGGTCAGGCCGTTGAAGACCGGGACCCCGGCAAACTCCGCCAGCGTCTCGACGTTCTCCTGCGCCGATCCGCGGTATTCGATGGCGTCATACATCCGCCCCAGCACCCGAGCGGTGTCCTTCATCGACTCCTTGTGCCCGATCTGCGACGACGTCGGGTCGATATAGGTGACGTGCGCGCCCTCGTCGTACGCCGCGACCTCGAAGGCGCAGCGCGTGCGGGTCGAGGTCTTCTCGAAGATCAGCGCGATGTTCTTGCCTTCGAGCGTACGCCGGGAGTTGCCGGAGTATTTCGCACGCTTGAGGTCGCGGGAGAGTTCGAGCAGATAGCGCAGGTCGCGCTCGGAGTGGTGCACCAGGCTGAGCAGGCTGCGGTTGTGGTTGTTGAAAGGCATGGTCGTGTCCTTACGAAAGAGAGTGTGTGGTCAGTAGTCGAGGGAGTCGCGGACGACGGGGCAGGTCATGCAACGCCCGCCGCCACGTCCGCGGCCGAGCTCGGAGGCGTCGATCGTGATGACCTCGACGCCCGCCTTACGCAGCGCGGTGTTGGTCTGGGTGTTGCGGTCGTAGCCGACCACCACGCCCGGCTCTAGGGCGACGACGTTGTTGCCGTCGTCCCACTGCTCGCGTTCGATGCCGTAGAGGTCGCCGCCGGTGTTGACCTCACGGAACTTCACGCCGAGTGCCTCGCTGAGGGTGTCGACCAGTCCGCCCTTGTCGGCGCGTACGTCCAACCCACCGTCGCCGTCGGGTCGGATGCTGAAGGGCTTGATGCCGTGCGTGACCGGGGCGTACGCCGTCACGACGTCGCGGTCGCAGAAGGTGAAGACCGTGTCGAGGTGCATCGCCGACCTGATCCGTGGCAGCGCGGCCACGATGACCCGCTCCGCGGCGCCCGCATCGAAGAGGTTGCTGGCCAACTGCGTGATCGCCTGCTGCGAGGTGCGTTGGCTCATCCCGATCAACACGATGCCCTTGCCCAGCGGCATGATGTCGCCGCCTTCCAGGGTGGCCAGGCCATGATCCTCCGGCACCAGGCCGGGGTCGAGGTCACCGAACCAGACGGGGAACTTCGCGCCCGCGAACGTCGGGTGGAATTTGTAGATCGCGGTCGTCAGCAGAGTCTCCTGGCGTCGCGCGGGCATGTACATCGGGTTGAGCGCGACCCCTCCGAAGATCCACGCGCTGTTGTCACGCATGAAGAGCGTATTGGGCAGCGGGCGTACGACGAACCCAGCTGGTTCGAGGTCGCGCAGCGTGGCCAGCAACGAGCCGCCGACCGACTTGGGCACGTCCTGGTAGGAGATGCCGCCCACGAGGAACTCCGCAAGGTGCAGCGCAGGGAGTTCATCGAGCCAGCCGCGGATCTCGCCCGCCAAGCCGTCGCCGACGAGATCGGGGATGATCTTGCGATCGAGCAACCAGGCACGACCGGCCTCGTCTTCCAACACCTGGGTCAACGACTCGTGCAACTCCAAGACCTCGATGCCGCGCTCTCGCAACTTGGCGGTGAAGTCGAAGTGGTCGCGCTTGGCCTGCTGGACCCAGATCACGTCGTCGAAGAGCAACTTGTCCGACGTCTCCGGGGTGAGTCGCTGGTGCGCGAGCCCGGGGCTCGCCACCAGCACGGTTCGCAGTCTTCCTGCCTCGGACCAGACACCGGGGGTGATGGGGGTGGTCATCTGAGGTTCCTTCTCTCTTTGCTGGTAAGCGGTTCGATCAGGGTGGGTGCTGACTCAGATCACGCTGAGCCAGCCAGCGGCGATGCCGATCACGGCGATCACCGAAGTGATGGCGACGACGCTCACGGCGCCGACTTCGACCGGAGTGAAGACGGTCTGCTTGCTCTCCTTGCGCGCCCATACATAGGCGGCGGTACCGATCAGGTAGAACAGCGCAGCGACCAGGACGTACTGCCAGCCGCCCGCGTAGACCAGCCACACGGCGTACACGAGAGCGACGCCACCGATCAGCAGGTCGCGGGCGCTGCTCTGCCCTTCGTACGTCTCGCCGGTCGCGGCGAGCTTGACTTGATACAGCGCCGACCACAGGTAGGGCAGCAGGATCAGCGAGGTCGCAAGGTAGACCAGGTTGTTGTACGTCGACGCGTTGACCAGCGTCCACAACAACATCGCTTGGACGCAGGCGTTCGTCACCCAGAGCGCGTTGACAGGGGCGCCGTGGGCGTTCTCTTTGGCCAAGAACTTGGGCATCACGCCTTCGTGAGCGGGCAGGCGCAGGATCTCGACGCAGAGCAGCACCCAACTCAGCAGCGCGCCGAGCACGGAGACCAGCACGCCGATCGAGATGAAGGTCGCGCCCCAGGCGCCGACCTGGTGCTTCATCAGTTGCGCCATCGACGGGTCCGCGAGACCGGCGATCTTGGCTTGAGCCATCAGGCCGTACGACAACAGGTTGACCGCCATCAGCAGCGCCAGCACGCCGACGAATCCGAGCACGGTGGCCTTGCCGACGTCCGTACGCGACTTGGCGCGCTGGGAGTAGACGGCCGCACCCTCGATGCCGATGAAGACCCAGACGGTCACCAGCATCATCGACTTGACCTGGGTCAGAGTGCTGCCGAGGTCGGCCTGGCCGCCCCAGACGTCAGCGGTGAAGATGCCAGCCTTGAAACCGACTGCGGCGATCGCGACGAAGGTCAGGATCGGCACGACCTTGGCGACTGTGACGATGGCATTGATAACGGCCGCACCTTGGATGCCGCGCAACGTGAGCACGTGGATCGCCCAGAGGATCACCGAGGCGCCGATGATCGCGGGCACGGTGTTGCCGCCCTCGAAGGTGGGGAACCACACGCCGAGGGTGGCCATCACGAGCACGAGGTACGACACGTTGCCGACCCAGGCGGAGACCCAGTAACCCCAGGCCGAACTGAAGCCGATGTAGTTGCCGAAGCCCGCGCGGGCGTACCCGTAGACGCCGCCGTCGACCTCGGGTTTGCGGACCGCCAGGGTCTGGAATACGAACGCCAGCATCAGCATGCCGACGCCGGTGATCAGCCAGCCGATCAACAACGGACCGGGGGCGGCACTCCCGGCCATCTGCGAGGGCAGCGCGAAGATTCCGCTGCCGATCATGGAGCCGACCACCAGGGCCGTGAGCGCGGCGAGGGAGAGCCCCTTCATCGCGGTGCGCGGACTCGGGGTGGAGGGCGATTCGATGTCCTGCACTGACATGACGATCCCTCTTGTCCCTGTTTTTGCAACGTCGTCGTTGCGTTACTACTGATTGTAGTAGGCAGGAACTGTCAGAGTGACTAAATCCCCCTGCTGGAGGTGTCGATCCGGTCACAACGTCCGGGCTGGACTGGCTAGCGGGCCGGGTCGGGCGAGCACGCCGAACACGCTCAGCGCAGCGGGTCGAACGGCCGCAACGGCTCCGGCAGCGTGCCCGTGATCATCCGCTCGGCGAGCAACCTGCCCGTCGCGGGACCTAGCGTGATGCCCCACATGCCGTGACCGCCCGCGACAAAGACGTTGCTCGACTTGGTCGGGCCGATCAGCGGCAGCCCGTCAGGCGTACACGGACGCGCGCCAACCCACTCGTCACGTCGGGAGCCGAGTTCCGCACCTCGCAGCAGCGGCCGGGCGGCATCGACGATCGCCTCGATCCGACGCGTGTCGAGCCCCGCGTCCGCGGGGCGGAACTCCATCATCCCGGCGACGCGGAGCCGGTCACCGACGGGCGTACACGCCACGCGTTGCGCCGGGAAATAAACCGGACCCGTCGGCACCTGCTCGATCGGGATCGTGAAGCTGTAGCCGCGCCCGGCCTGCACCGGCGTCTTCACACCGAACGGCCGCGCGAGCTTGCTCAGCCAAGCACCGCTCGCGATCACGACCGCGTCGTAGTCCTCGCCCGCGACGCTGACACTGCGGCCACGATCCTTGATCGAGCTGACCTGGACGCCGCTGACGATCCGGGCGCCGCGCTCCCCCACCGCCTCGGCGAGCGAGGCGACGTACTCACTCGGGGTGATGTAGCGCTGGCCGTGCAGCCGCAGCGCCGCCCCGATCGCGGGCGAGAGCGAGGGCTCGATCGCGCGCGCCTGGTTGCCGTCGAGGACGTCGTACTCCAACTCCTGACCGCTCGCGCGGATGTGCTCGATCTCTTCGAGCAGCACCTTGCGCTCCTCGGGTGAGTGATAGGCGGCGATGAAGGAGTGGGCGTCGTACGTCGGCGCCTTCACGCCGCCGTCATGCAAGACGTCAAACGACTCCAGCGCCAGGCCGTTGATCGGCACTAGCGCCTTCATCGCGACACGCCATTGGGCCATCGTGGAGTTCTTAGCGAACTTCACCAGGAACTGAAGCAGCCGACGATCAGCCGTGACGGGGACATAGACCGGCGACTTCGGCGAGATGACCGCGCGTACGCCGTACTTCAACACCGCAGGCTCGGGCAGCGGCGTTGCCAGTCCCGGCGTCAACCAGCCGGCGTTGCCCCACGAGGAGCCCGCCGCGACGCCCGTACGATCCAGCACCGTGACCTGGACCCCGTGTTCCTGGAGGAACCACGCTGTTGACAGGCCGACCATGCCGGCCCCGACGATCGCCACCTTCTCCATATTCGGACCGTAGCCCTTCCGGCGCTCGTCCGCATATGGATGCGCTAGCCGTCGCGATACATCGCAGCGTTTTCTCCGTACGCCACCTGGCGCACCTGATCGGGCATCGCCTCGGCCAACGCCTTCGCAGCCGCTGCCGAGCACCCCACGCTGAACTCGACCTCCTCATCGACCTCGCACGCCATGCTCCACGCCTTATCCTCCGGCCAGGCCAGATGGGGCGGCATGGAGCCATCCGCGGTGCCATGCCACGCGAGTTCAGCGGCATCACGCAGCACCGAGACGGGGCCGGTGAACAGCAACATCGTCCGGTGCGGAATCGGCACTCGCGGGGCTTCTCGCTGCGCAGCAACCATCGCGCTGGCCCGGCGTCCGATGCAGGCAGGAGAGCTGTCACCTGACGAGTGTGGCTCACGCGTCGGCCACAATGGTCGATCATGGCCACGCTGTCGCTCATCCATCCCTATCCCGCAACCGGGTACGCCGATCGGATCACGGGCGATGACCATGTGTGTGATGTCGCCATTCGCGGCTGCCGCTCGATTGCGGAGTTGTATACCGAAGCCCTGGGCAAACTCGAACTGGCCAACCGGGTCACTGAACTGCGGTTGTTCACCCGCCACGGACCAGATCTCGACCGGGTGCTCGCCCAGGTGCAATTGGATCGCCCCGAGGGGTTCGAGATGGCCCACGCGCACCTGCCCACGGGATTCGTCGATCGCTCGATCCCCACGCGGGCCGAGATGCTGCTCGATGTGGTGCATGGTCTGGTGAGTCGCCTTGCGCTCGCACGCGGTTGGGATCCCACGGTGCTCGAAGCGTGTCGCCAGCACGTGGTGGACAACGCCTTCGAATACCGGTGGAGCTCACCACCCAAATCATCGCCGGACCGCAAGCACACCGCGCACGCAGAGTTTCGACTCCCGCCGGACGGCTATGGCCGGGCCCGCCTCGTGGTGACTCGCCGCGACGACGACACAGTCGTCGCCACGTCGGGAGAGGCCCTGGCGTTCTGCACGAGCCAGGGCTTCGCAAGGGCAGCGAAGTCTCTGCGATGGTCCGACAAGCACGAGGTGTCTTTCGTGCCCTATGACTTCGTGCGGGCGGTGCGAGGTGGCCTGGTGCGGCTGTCGTACGAACGCCAGGCTTGGAGCAGCACCGTCGAGGACTATCTGACCGTGCGCCCAATCCCCGCCGGCGACGAGTCGCTACCCGCGTTTCGCGTCGAGATCCAGGGTCGAGGCGCAGCGGCTCCGGAGCTGCCCTCGGAGCTGCGTTTCGTCGGCGGAGGACCCATCCAGAGCGAGCAAATCACGCGGTTCCACCACGCCTTCAACCACGAGATGGAGCGGTTCGCCGGTCCTGCTGGTCAGGACTGGTGGCGGCAGTCGGGGATCCGACTACTGGACGTACAGATCAGCTATGAGACCGACAAGCCAGGCGTACGCGCGCGGCGCAGCGGCGAGCGACTGCGAGTGACTGTCGACCGACCCGATGCCTCACTGGCCACGGGCGACCCAACCCCCGCGGCGCGGGAGGCCGCACTCGAAGTCGTCGACCTGGTGCGACGCCGTACGGGCCTGGGTCCGCACCCGGAGTACGACGACTGAGCTCGCGCGCCTCACCACCCCTGCTGTGCGAGTTCACGCGTACGCTCGAACTCCACCGGTTTGAACGCTCCAAGCGGCGCGAGTTCACGCGTACGCTCGAACTCTCACCGGGCAGCAGCTGCACTCTCACCCTTGCCCGAAATGGCCGAAACCCCGGCCTCCCGTACGGGAAGCCGGGGCCTCGAGTGACTCTGTGCGACGGACGACTCGGTTTCGAGACGCGTCGCTCCCCCTCGCTTCGCTCGGGCGAGCCGACGCTCCTCAACCTGCTGTCTTGAACCGGACTTCTTCACCGCCACTCGTCGGTCGCACCCGGCTACGCCGGGGCTCCCTCCTCGCTCTGGCTCAGAAATCCATCCATATTGGACTTCTTCACCGCCACTCGTCGGTCGCACCCGGCTACGCCGGGGCTCCCTCCTCGTTCTGGCTCAGAAATCCATCGATATTGGACTTCTTCACCGCCACTCGTCGGTCGCACCCGGCTACGCCGGGGCTCCCTCCTCGTTCTGGCTCAGAAGTCCATCCCACCCATGCCGCCCATGTCGCCGCCGCCCGGCATGGCCGGGGCCTTCTCGGGCTTGTCGGCGACAACGGCCTCGGTGGTGAGGAACAGCGCGGCGATCGACGCGGCGTTCTGCAGTGCCGAGCGGGTCACCTTGGCGGGGTCGAGGATGCCAGCGGCGATCATGTCGACGTACTCGCCGGTCGCGGCGTTCAGGCCGAAGCCCGACTCCAGACCGCGCACCTTCTCCGCGATGACGCCACCCTCGAGACCGGCGTTGGCCGCGATCTGCTTGAGCGGCGCCTCGGTCGCCTTGCGGACGATCTCGGCACCAGTGGCCTCGTCACCCTCAAGGTCGAGCTTGTCGAACGCGGTCGCGGCGGCCTGCAGCAGAGCCACGCCACCACCGGCGACGATGCCCTCCTCGACCGCAGCCTTGGCGTTGCGTACGGCGTCCTCGATGCGGTGCTTGCGCTCCTTGAGCTCAACCTCGGTGGCCGCGCCGACCTTGATGACGGCGACGCCGCCGGCCAGCTTGGCGAGGCGCTCCTGGAGCTTCTCGCGGTCATAGTCGGAGTCCGACTTGTCGATCTCGGCGCGGATCTGGTTGACGCGACCAGCGATCTGGTCGGCGTCGCCCGAGCCCTCGACGATGGTCGTCTCGTCCTTGGTGATGACGACCTTGCGGGCCTGGCCGAGCAACTCGACACCGGCGTTCTCCAGCTTGAGGCCGACCTCCTCGGAGATGACCTGACCACCGGTGAGGATCGCGATGTCCTGCAGCATGGCCTTGCGACGGTCACCGAAGCCGGGAGCCTTGACGGCGACCGACTTGAAGGTGCCACGGATCTTGTTGACCACCAGGGTCGACAGCGCCTCGCCGTCGACGTCCTCGGCGATGATCACCAGCGGCTTGCCCGACTGCATGACCTTCTCCAGCAGCGGCAACAGGTCCTTGACCGAGCTGATCTTGGAGTTGGCGATCAGGACGTACGGGTCCTCGAGCACGGTCTCCATGCGCTCGGGGTCGGTCACGAAGTAGGCCGAGATGTAGCCCTTGTCGAACCGCATGCCCTCGGTCAACTCCAGGTCGAGGCCGAACGTGTTCGACTCCTCGACCGTGATGACGCCTTCCTTGCCGACCTTGTCCATCGCCTCGGCGATGATCTCGCCGACGGTGGTGTCCGCGGCGGAGATCGACGCGGTCGCGGCGATCTGCTCCTTGGTCTCGACGTCCTTGGCCATGCCGAGAAGCTGCTCGGAGACCGCGTCGACGGCAGCCTCGATGCCCCGCTTGAGGCTCATCGGGTTGGCGCCGGCGGCCACGTTGCGCAGGCCCTCGCGGACCATCGCCTGGGCGAGCACGGTCGCGGTGGTCGTACCGTCACCAGCAACGTCGTCGGTCTTCTTGGCGACCTCCTTGACGAGCTCGGCACCGATCTTCTCGTACGGGTCCTCGAGCTCGATCTCCTTGGCGATCGAGACACCGTCGTTGGTGATGGTGGGGGCGCCCCACTTCTTCTCCAGGACGACGTTGCGGCCCTTGGGTCCGAGGGTCACCTTGACCGCGTCGGCCAGGGTGTTCATGCCCTTTTCGAGCCCGCGGCGGGCTTCCTCGTTGAAAGCAATCAGCTTCGCCATGTTGTGAGCGATTCCTTCTGGTCTTTGGTGTACGACAGCCAGCGGGTCGCCCGCGACGGACGATCGACCCTGGTCCTGACGGTCCCTTCCCGGCAGGGGGTCGACCTCGACTGACGCCGGTGTCGGATTGGCACTCTCAGGTCGAGACTGCCAGCGTCATGTTTAGCACTCGCCATGGTCGAGTGCAAACAGATCGCGAAGTTTTCGAGCAAAGCGCCTGTGACCGGTTCGCGAACCGGTTGACACAGTCCTGACATGCAGCGGCCCGAGGCTTCAGGCCATGACCACCGCACTCCTCGTCGAACCCGCGAGCACTCACTCGTACGGCATCCGTCGCCGCTGGCTCGACAACCTCCCAGCCGGTCGCATCGTGGCGATCGACGTCGCCCGCTTCTTCGCCCTGATCGGCATGGTCTTCGCGCACACCGCGACGCCGTACGCCCCCAATGGCGACTATCTGTGGTGGGGCGAACTGACGACCGGGCGCCCGTCGGTCCTCTTCGCGACGCTGGCCGGCGTCTCCCTGGCCCTGATGACCGGTGGCACGAAGCCACTAAAGGACGCCACGAGTCGATACGTCGGCCTGGCCGTGCGCGCGGTGCTCGTCTTCGTGATCGGCCTGGCGCTGGCGATGGCCAACACCGGCATCCTGATCATCTTGCCGGTCTACGCGACACTCTTCTTGCTGCTGATCCCGTTCCTGCGCTGGCGCGCTCGTACGCTCTTCGCACTTGGCGGCGCCTGGCTGGTGATCGGGCCCGTCCTCTTCTTCTTGGCCAATCGGGCTCAGTTGGGCTTCAGCCAGACCGCCGACGTCGCGGCGGGCTCCAACCTCACCTTCCAAAGCGTCTGGGACTACCCCGTCAGCGCGGTCTACAGCATCTTCTTGACCGGCACCTATCCAGCGCTGGTGTGGTTCGGCTACATGTTGATCGGCGCGGGAGTCGGCCGCTGCGACCTGCGCTCGTGGCGCCCAGCCGCCTGGCTGACTGGTGTTGGCGCCGCGATGACGGGACTCTCCCTCTATTGCGCCCGGTTCGCTCAAGCGGCGTACGACACCGCGCTGGACCAAGGCGACAAGGTGGCGGGCAGCTTGATGAAGTACGACGCCCAGGGCGCGATCCCCAAGGACAAGCTCAAGGAGGCGTCCGAGCAGATCTCGCAATCGATGTACGGCGACTGGCGGACCCTGCTCGGCATCCACCCGCACAGCGGCACTATCGGCGAGGCGGTCGGCTCCATCGGCTCGGCGCTGCTTGTGATCGGGCTGTGCCTGCTGGTCGTACGCACCGGGTTCCGGCTGTGGTCGGTGCTCTTCGGTGCGGGCGCGATGACCTTGACGCTCTATGCGGTGCACATCGTCTTCACGACGTACGGCCCGACGATCGAGCACCCGTTGCGCTACAACCTGCTGCTGCTGGTCCCGGTCGGCATGGTGTTCGGCCTGCTCGGTCGCTCCGGACCGCTGGAGAAGATCGTGGCCTGGACATCCGCCAGGGTCAGCCGAGCAGTCGTACGCGGGTGACAAAGGCGAGCCGCCGGGCTCATGCGGGCCGGCCGTCGATCCGAAAGACTCAGCACATGACCACCTCAACCCCCGGAGCAACTCGGACCGCTGTCTCCGCGTCGCATTACGTCTGGCTGCAAGACCAGGCCGCTCGTTGGGAGGCCGAGGGGGTGATCACCCCCGAGCAGAGCACCCGGATCGTCGGCTCGTACGCCCCGACCCCCGCGCGCTTCTCGCTCACCTACCTGCTCCTCGGACTCGGCGCGACGTTCGTCGGCATCGGGCTGATCTGGCTGGTGGCTGCCAACCTCGATCAACTCTCGCCACTCCTCCGCTTCGCGCTCGTGGTCGTCTGCTGGCTCGGCGCGACATTCGGCTCGCACCTGCTGGCGACTCGACTCGGCCAAAGCAACCCAGTGGTCGCCGCTGCTCGCCTGGTGGCAGCGCTGCTGATCGGTGCGGTGATCTTCCAGGCCGCGCAGAGCCTGCAAGTGGCGGCGTACGAACCCAAACTCGTCGGCCTGTGGGCGGTCGGCGCACTGGCTCTCGCGTACGCAACCCGCTCGCTCTGGCCGCTCATCGTGGGCGTCGGCGCGGGCGCGGTGTGGTTCGTGTGGCAGACCACCTGGGAGACCACTGAGGTGACCTCGATCGTGTTGGCCCTGGGCGCCGCCGGTCTTCTCGCCGTGAGCTTGGGCGTGCTCCACGGACAGTGGGAGCCGCGCTTCGCGGACCTGTGGCGCGAGGTCGGCGCCGCGTTCGTGCTGGTCACGATGTTCTTCGCGGCTCTGCCGTTCGTGGAGCCGGAGTCCTTCGACCCGCACTGGTCGCTGCTGCTCGGTGTCGCGCTTGCCGGCCTCGCGCTCACCGCGGCCCTCTGGCGAGGTCAGGGTTGGGAACGGTTCGAACCGCTGATCGCGCTCGCCGTGGCCGTGGTCAGCCTCGGCCTGGTCCGCTGGGTGACCGACACCGATCTGGAGCACGTCAACGCCGGCGACTGGGCACACGTGATTATCGCGGTGGTCCTCTATGTGGCGCTCGCCGTCGCGGTGGCGGTCGCGGGGATCCTGCACGACTCGTGGCGCCTGACCCTGCTCGCGACGGGTGCGCTGGTGATCTTCACGACCTTCCAGAGCTTCGCGGTCTTCGGCCAGATCATCACCGGAGCCTGGCTCTTCCTGCTGCTGGGAGCGGTGTTGGTCGGCACCGGGTGGGGCTTTGATCGTGCGCGGCGCCGACTCGCCGCCACACTCGACGAGGAGGTCGTCCGATGAAGCGCCTGATCGCAGCGGTCGCTGTTCAACTGGCCTGCGTCGGCCTCGCTGTCGCACCGCAGTTGTCGGCGCGTACGACCGGCGATGTCTACGAATTCACGGTCGGACCGGTCGATCCGATCGACCCGTTCCGCGGGGCGTACGTCGCACTCAGCTACCCCGACCTTCGCCGCGGCGACGACGGCGCCTCTCTCGGTGTCCTCGATGACGGCCATCGTGGCGACGTCTTCGTCTCGTTGACCAAGCAGGGCGACGTCTGGGCAGCAAGTGACTGGTCACGCACCCGACCTGCGCAAGGCCCCTATCTGGCGTGCGACGACCACGGCTGGCAGATCGACTGCGGTATCGAGAGCTGGTTCCTGCCCCAGGGCAAGGCGATCGAGGTCGAGAAGGCGGTGCTGGATGAGACCGCGATCGCGCGGGTCAAGATCGACTCACGCGGCAACGCGGCTCTCCTCGACGTCACCACAGACTAGGGGCGCCACCCGTGGGCATCGCGTGCGTCACGACCGCGAACCCTTCGATGGCGACCGCCCGCCCAGCCGTCACGACCACGATCCGCACCTTGCCGGTCACAGGTCGCTTCAGGCGCGGCAACATCTTCACCTGCGAGTGCCGCGACTTCTTGGACGCCAGCGACACGGTGCCGATCTTCTTCTTGCCTAGATAGACAGCAACCTTGCCCTGCCTAGGTCCGACGGTGGCCACGACGGCCACCTGACCGGCCCGCTGGACCTTGGTCGACAGCGTTGCGCCACGACGTGAGGCTGTCGCGACGCGGCCCGCGTACGCCCACCGTTTGCGCGCCAGCGTCCACCCGGAGGCCCGCTGCAAGCGTTTCGCGCCCAGTGGAGTCGTCCAGGTCGTGGTCGCAGGGGTGGCGTCGCGGTCACCCTCGGCGTCGATGCCCGCGACGCTGAACGTGTGCGTCCCCGGCCGCGGCTTGAGACGAGACAGGCACGGCGTCGCGCTCCCGTCGAGCTGACAGGCGTACGAGACCGCGCCCTCGGCGCGCCACCGCATCGGCAGCGAGGTCCGCGCTACGACTCCCGACGGGGGCTTGATGAGCGTCGTCTCCGGGCCGATCGCGGTCGGCGTCACCGATGCCGTCGCAGCGCTGGCCGGTCCGGCGCCGACACCGTTGTAGGCCGTCACGGTGAACGAGACCGGCACTCCCCCGGCCAGGTCCTTGACCTGCGCCGAGGTGGCGGGCGCGGTGACCGCGATCGTACGCCCGCTGCCGACCTGGGTGATCAGATAACGCGTGAGCGGTGCTCCGTTGTCGGACGGAGGCGTCCACGACACGGTCGCGCTGTGCTCGCCCGCGACGGCCTTGACGTCCGTCGGGGCGGCGGGGACCTGGGCAGTCTCCCCGGTCACGTTCAGGTTGGCGGCGTAGGGAGCGGCCATCGGGCGGGCGGCATAGTCGGTGACGCCGTCGACGACGAGCCTCAGCACCGCACTGGCGGCGAATGTCGAGCTCGGGACGAACCTGGCCCCGCTCGCCAGATCGTCGCCAGCCTCGCTGGTCGCTTCGCCGAGGGGCGTCCAGTTTCCGGGGATCCGGTTGCCACTGGCGGTCAGCGAGATCCCGGACGCGAACGAGTCGGCGCGCATCAGCCGGTCGAAGGTCACCTCGACGCCACCGTCGGCGAGTTCGGCCGACGTGACCTCTGCCAGCGCCGTACGCACCATCGGCACGTCGACGTCCAAGTGCGGCGGCAGGACCCGCAGCACGCGACTGCGCGAGGTCTCGTACCCGTCCTTGGTGAACGCGACCTGCCACCAGCCCTCGGGCACGTCCCAGCCATAACGTCCGCGACCGTCGGTGATCTGCGGGTTGACCTGGTCGTACTCCTCGGCATTCCACACATGCCAGGGACCGTCTGCGGTGTCACCTTGCAGCAAGGTCGCCGTCACACCTTCCAGGCGTTGGGTGCGCGCTCCCTCGAACGCATAGCCGCTGGGGTCATAGATCCACTTCGGTGTGGCCACCGGCTGGCGCTTGCGTTCAGGCTGCTCGCGCTTCTTGCAGTCGGGGGTTGACGTCCATGTCATGACGCAGTTGCTCGGTCATGGCGTCGATGTGCTGCCCCGAGGCCTTGTCGATCGCCCAGGCCGTGACGCCGAGCGCGATCGCGCCCAGGGGGCCGAGGAAGAGTCCCCCAACCGTCATCGCGGCTCCGAGCACGTCGAAGGCGGCGGCCTGGTTGGCGATCGCGCGAGCCCGGTTGGTGAAGTTGCCGCCGGATGCGGGTCCACAGTCGTACGCGTCGAGCAGGTCGCCGAGCTTTTCGTACTTCTCTCCAGAGCCGAAGGCCGACAGCACCGAGTCGAGGTTGCTGGCTCCGTCGAAGGCCAGCTTGATGCTGGCGCGTACGACCGTGTCACCCGCCGCGCTCGGCGTGCGTGAGCCGGTGGCAGTGGCGGGCATCAGCCAGGTGTAGGTGATGTCCGAGGTGCCGATGCGGGCGTCGAGACCCCAGATCGGAGCGCCGCTCTTGCGCTGCGCGGCGAGATCGGCTGCTGACGGGGTGAAGCCTTCCACCTGCTGGGTCAAGAACGTGGCGCGCACGTTGGCGCCACCCGCGCTCGGGAGGCGCAGGTCGTACGACGCCACCTGCCCACCGCTCCCGTCGGGCGCGAAGTCCGAGACATTGCTGGTCGTGTAGCCGGTCAGCTGTGGTGCCAACGTCCCGGCGACCGCTGCTCTGGTGGGTGAACTGAGGTCCAGACGCATCGGAACGCGGTCGGCGTCGTACTCCACCGAGATCGGACCCACCGCCCACCCCGCGCCGCTGGCAAAGCCCGCGTTGTCGCCGATCCTGACGACGGTGTTGCTGACGAGTTCGGGATGGGTGAAGTTCTGCGTGACCGACATCGGCTGGCCAGGCACGTAGACGAACGGGAAGCTGGCCAGGCCGTCCTGGGTGTCCCAACTCGCCGTGCGCCCCGTCGGCAGCTCGCGGTCGAACTGGGTGATGGTGCCGCCCGACGGCACCGGATAACTGTCGTCGATGGTGACGGAATGGGCGGCGAAGTAGGTCTCGCCCGCCACGGTCGTGCTGGCCGACAACTGATGCTCCGCGCCAAGCTCGGCGCGCTCGGGTGGAGTGACCACGACCGACCAGAACCCACCGGCACCGGCGACCGTACGCCCGATCTCGGCTCCCGCATCGGCGATGACGACGGTATTGCCCGCGGGCGCGCGCCCGTTGAGCCTGACGCGGTTGGAGTTGACCGCCGCAGGACCCGAGATCGTGACGCCGCTGACCTCGACCGAGGCCGGCGAGAGCGGCTCGGTGGTGCTGCCCGACCTGATGTCCACCCGTCCAGCGATCGCTCCGATCGCCTCCGGCGAGAGCCGCAGCCAATAGCGCAGCGTCCCCGTGCCGTCGGTCGGCACAGCCCCGACGGCAACATCGACAAACCCGTCACGCGTGGTCGCAACCACGGGTCTCCCGTCGAGCAGGATGCTGTCCGGGTCCAAGGTGGTGCCTGCGGGGACGGCGATGCGGGCCGTCACGCCGGTCAAGGCCGAGCCCTGGTTTCGCCACGTCGCGCGGAACTCGACGTTGCCTCGGGGCGGGGCCGACAGCACCGGCGCGGTCACCACGTTGTCGACTCCCCCGAAGTGCGGCAAGGCGGCCAGCAGCATCGGCTGGAGCGTGATCGCGTCATCGCTGGGCGCGACCGTGAAGCTGCGGCGTCCACTGAGCGAGCCCGACGTGACCAGGAGTTCATAGTCGCCAGGGCTGGTCGCGAGATCCTCGACGCTCGCCCACCCGTTGCGCCTCGACACGACGTCCCAGCCGTCGCTCTGGTGACGCGACAGAGTCCACGAAATGCCCCCCACGGCGGCGCCCGAAGCGTCCTGCACAGGCATCGTGATCGCCTTGGCGCCCACCGCGTGGACGGCCAGGTCGACATCGTGCGAGACCGGCAACACCACGGAGGCACAGGTCGGCACGAGTTGAGGTTCGTACGACGTCAGGCACCACTCATAGGTCTGGCCGGGGCGGCCGTACACATTGATCACGCTGGCTCCCGCGCCATCGGTGACCTGCGAGCTGGCCATCGCCGAGACACCGTCGAGGGTCGCGCGGGCGCCGTAGTGCACGGCCGTGCGCCAATCCATGACGATCGGGCCGACTTCGGGGGTGGAGCCGGTCTGGGTGAAGAGCGAGAAGTGGATCCGATAAGGGATCGGCCCGTCGAGTTGCAGATCCGCCGTCGCTGGCCCGTCGGTCAGATCGACGTCAGCACGCGCACTTCCCCAGCCTTCGGTGACGCGTACGCGGCCACGGCGCAGCAGCCCGGAGATCTGATAGCGACCTGCGGCATCGGTGGTGTCGGTGAAGGTGTGCGAGCCACCTCCGGGCCTGGCCTGGTCGAGCGAGACGACCAGTCCGTCGGCCGCATCACCGGCGCTGTCGGTGACCGTGCCGGACACCGTGGTCCGCGGCAGGTTGGCAGGCGCCAGGTCGATCGAGTTCGCACCGGCCGTGAGCGTCACCGTGCGCGCAGCCGTGACCAGCAGGTCGTCGGGGTCGTACGTCGGCTCCAATCGGGAGCTGATCGCCAGCACGCAGACCGGAGACAGTCATGGGGAGAGCACCCAAGGCTCCGCCGGCTCGGAACTCGTCGTTGCTGGAGTCGTAGACCGCCAGGCTGCCCTGGGCGGCTTGGCCTCCCGGCTTCTTCGCGATCACGCTCAGGCTCGCGGGCGCTCGCAGCGCCACCACGACATCGCTGACCAGCCCGCCGCGCAGCGCGATGGCGCTGTCTTTGGCAGCCACCCGGCGCGAGGAGTCGTACGCCGTGACGACATAGTCATCGGCGCCACTGAAGCCGTCGAAGATGGCTGCCTCGCCACCGTTGGTGGCCTGGGTCGCGTATTGCGACGTCGTCACGCTGCCGACGTTGACGGTGCCACCGACGAGCGAGCCGGCCGCGCCGACCGTCACCGTCGCCTTGGCGGAGACTTGGAGCGCGGGTGAGCCCGAGGTGCGGTCGAGAGTGGTGCCGTGACCGTCGGAGACCGTGGCCTTGACCTGGTCCACTCCGGCGACACCGTCCACGAGGTTGAAGGCGCCTCGATAGCTGCCTTCACCGTGTTCTGACAGAGGTACGACGCTGGTCATCTCGCGGGGCGCGTCGAGGAGGTGGTGGGCGTCGTCGTACCAGGATCGATAGGTCACCGTCGCGGTGACCTCACGCCCGGGCTCGGCGGTCGCGGCCAGGTCGATCGCGGTGCCGTAGCGCGCGGTGTTGCCCGAGACCCGATCGGCGGGAGTCATGCTGACTGCGGCCAAGCTCAGCGCTGCGGTCTTGACCGTCCCGATCTGGGTGTACGGCGCGACGGTGGAGCCGGTCTTCTTGAAGACCTGCACGGTGAAGGTCGTGTTCGCGGCAAGTCCGGCGGCACGGAAGCTGGTGGCGGTGGCTGACAGGGTCTGCTCCTCGACCAGGGTCTCGCCGAGGAAGGTGCGTACGACCATCGCGTCGGCGCCGCTGGCGGCCTCCCAGTTGCCGCTGATCACCCCGCCTCCCGACGTGGTCAGGTCGAGGGTGCGCAGAGTCGTGGTGGTGTCGTCCAAAGTGCGGGTGTCGACGGTGGGGCCGGTCGTACTCTCATTGCCGACGGCATCGACGGCTTCGACCTTGAAGTGATAGTCGGTGTCGGCGGTCAGGCCGGTGACACGAAGTTGGCGGTTGCTCGTCGAGCCGACCAGGGTGCTGCCCTGATAGACGTGATAGCCCGCGACCGCGACGTTGTCGGTGGCCGCCGGCCAGGTGAGGCGTGCGTCTGTCACTCCCGGTTCGGCCGCCAGCGCGGCACCACTGGGCCAGGTGGGGGCCGTCTTGTCGGCATCGCCAACGACCAGTTCGCTGGTCGGGTTGTCCTCGATCCGCCAGGAGGCCCGCTGGCCGTCTGCGGTGATGGAGAAGTTCTGGGGCTGGTGGTCGAGGTCGCGCCGTCCATTGGGTAGCGCATTGACCAGAACGTGCGAGTTGTCCGCCAGGTTGAGTCGCCACAGTTGGCGATCACTCTCCCCGGCCTTGGGGCCGTCTGCTTGCGTGAAGAGGTGGCTGCCGTCGCCTGCGAGGGTGAAGTCGAGGGCGCCGGAGTTGCCCGGGACGGGTTGCAAGAAGTCGGGGACCACGTCCGCACCAGTGGTGCGGTTGAGCACGTGCACGGTGCGGAAGTTGGTCACGTCATCGACCACGCCAAAGGCGATGATGTTGCCGTTGCTCGACAGGCTGGGCGCCTCGAAGGTGTCGCCTGGCAGGGTGCGTACGGGGTCCTCGACGCCGGTCGCCAGATTGAGCACGTGCAGCCGCCAGGGCGGGCTGTCTTCGACCAGTTCCAGCCAGGCCAGCGTGCTCCCGTCGGCCGAGAGTGCGAACTGCGGAGTCTCCGTCCGCGAGCCCACGGTGATGACGCGTCTGCTCGACTCGACTCCCCCGGCACCGGTCACCACGAGGATCTGCGACAACGTGCCGCCGCTGGCGGGGTACCTGCGTTGGACGACCGCGAAGACGCTGCCATCAGCAGACAGCGCGGGCCGCGGGCCGAGGTCAGGTGGTGCGTTGTCGTCTGATGCGGCCGGATCGGGCTTGATCCGCCAGATGTTCCCGTTCTGCTGATCGAAGACGAAGCCGTCCCAGCCCCATTCGGTGTCCCCGGCCACGACTCCGGGCTGCTGGGTCGAGAAGGCCGCATACCTCCCGGTGGCGGACAGCGCAGGTCGGGCGGCGTACTGGAAGCGCACCGGCTGACCCGACGAGTCGAGCAGCGGCTTGTCGTCGCCGGTCGCCAGGTTGTGCAGCACCCAGCCGTCCGCGCCCGAGCAGCCTTCGGTACACAAACTGCCGTCGGTGGCCAACGCCATCACCTGACTGCCGTCGGCACTCAAGACCGAGTCGAGAACACGTACGGCCGGCGCACCGCCGGTCTGAATCTCCACCGGCCGCGTGGCGTAGGTCGGTGCTGCCGGTCGATCCATCGTGAACGTCCGGCTCAGGGCGCCGGTTGCTGGCACGGTGATGTCGAAGAACGATCGCTCCGCGTCGAAGGCCCAATCCGGCGGCCGGATCACCAACCGCTGTGCGCCCGCCGCGATCCGCAACCCGAAGACTCCGTCATCGTCGGTATACGCCGATGCCACCAGGTCGTCGCCGGAGCCGACATCGGGGCCGTACGCGTTGACGTACGCATTGGCGACCGGCAGCCCGTCGGCCGTCACCACGGTGCCGACCACGTTCGGCTTGGCCAGGGTCAGATCGACGACCTTGGGGAGCGCCTCGACCGTCACGGTGCGATAGAGATCGAGATCCTCGGCATGCGACCTGGACGAATAGGCCCCGACACCATAGGTGCCCGGAGGCAGATTGAAGGCGTATTGCCCGGCGGAGTTCGTACGCGTGGTGGACGCCACGAAGTCGGCATGCGAGACGAACACGACCTGAGCACGGTTGAGCGGTGTGCCGTCGGCACTGCGTACGGTGCCGGTGACGGTGGCGTTGGAGAGTTCGACGTCCTTGGTCAGCGGGGTGTTGGTCGCGGTGACGTCGAACGTCGCGGTCTTGCCGTCGGTCCACAGGTTGGCGTTGGGGTCGGGAGGTTGCGCCGTCAGCACATAGCTGCCCGGGGCTGGGGCGAAGCCGAAACTGCCGTCGCTGCGCGAGATCGCCACATCGGCCACCCCGCCCGCCGCCGGCTTGAGTTGCACCTGGGCGCCCGCCACGACAGGACCGCCGCCGGGGGCACGGACCACGCCGCGCACCGTGGGTTGCGACAACGCGAAGTCGAGGGTGAGCACGCCGGTCTCCGGGACGACTGCCTCCTTGGTGCGGGCGGCGTCGAGTGTGGGCGCGGCAACCGACGGCACGGCGGTGGCGGTATAGGTCTCCGGTTGCAACCAAGCCCGATAGGTGCCGTCGGGATAGGTCAATGCCCAGGGGTAGGAACTCTCGAACTGCCGGACGACAGCCCCCGCGCTCGGCGTGCCGTCCGAGGCGGTCACGGTGCCGCGCACGTTGCTGGGCGGCAACTGGACGTTGCGTACGACCGGTGTGGCCTTGGGCTTGTAGAGGCCCCCCGCCGCGCCCATTGCCGGCGCCTTGGGGTCGGCCTGCGGGGAACGGGCCATCACCAGATAACCCACCGGGTCGGTGGGCGCGGTGAGGAACTCGTACGCACCACTGGCGTCGGCCGTCACCGACGCAACCGGCTCTCGTCCGGCGAGCGGGATCAAGAAGACCTGGGCTCCCCCGACCGGGTTGGCGTCGGTGTCGGTGACGGTGCCGCTGAGCGGGGCGGTCGAGGCGGCGTACGCGGGAGTGGTCGCCAGCGCGACCACCTGCAGGGCGGCGGCGAGGAGCACCAGCGGCACCGCGCGCGCGAGCGTCTTGATGAGTCGGTTGACCGGCACTGGAATGACCTCCCTCGATGCGATCGCGTACGACCGCCTGTCGACGCTAGAGGTCAGCGCGCGCCGCGGGATATGCCCAGGTCGAACTTTGTGGCCCGACTGCACAAATCACCCATACGGGTGACGCTGCGAAGGTCAGCGCTCAGCCGCCCGCGACAGCGGGGATCACCGAGATCTGGACGCCGTCGGGCGTCGGCGTCTCCAAGTTGTCGAGGAAACGTACGTCGTCATTGCCGACATAGACGTTGACGAACCTGCGCAGATTGCCCGCCTCGTCGAGGATCCGGCCCTTGACGCCCTCGTAGTTGCGGTCGAGGTCGTCCAACACTTCGGCCAGGTTGGCGCCCTCGGCGCTCACCTCGGACTCACCACCGGTATAGCTGCGCAAGATGGTGGGGATTCGCACTGAAACGCTCATCGGGGTTCCTTTCGACGGCTGAGGACGTGGTCGGTATTCGGTGGAGCGAACGCAGTGAGCGTCTCGAAACCACCGGTCGGTATTCGATGGTTGAGGAGCGAACGCAGTGAGCGTCTCGAAACCACCCAGGCCCCACCGCGGAAGTCAACTGCCGAGGTCGGTGGCGGCGAAGGCGGCGTACGTCGGGGCGATGGTCGCGGCCGGTCCGACGCGGTCGGCGACCGCATCGAGGGTCTTCAGGCCCATCCCGGTGTTGATCACGACCGTCTCGGCGTCGGGGTCGAGCTTGCCGGTCTCGACGAGCTTCTTGAGGACGCCGACCGTGGTGCCGCCCGCCGTCTCGGTGAAGATGCCTTCCGTACGCGCGAGCAGGATGATCCCGTCGCGGACCTCGTCGTCGGTGATGTCCTCGACGGCCCCGCCCGTACGCCGGCAGATGTCGAGCACGTAGATGCCGTCGGCCGGGTTGCCGATGGCCAGCGACTTGGCAATCGTGTCGGGCTTGACCGGCCGGATCGCGTCGGTGTCGGCCTTGAAGGCGGTGCTCACCGGCGAGCAGCCGGTCGCCTGCGCGCCGAAGATCTTGTAGGGCTTGTCCTCGACCAGACCGAGCGTGATCAGTTCCTGGAACGCCTTGTCCACCTTGGTCAACTGGGAGCCGGAGGCGACCGGAATGACGATCTGGTCGGGCAGCCGCCACCCGAGTTGTTCGGCGATCTCATAGCCCAGCGTCTTGGAGCCCTCGGCGTAGAAGGGGCGCACGTTGACGTTGACGAACGCCCAGCCCTCCTCCTCACCCGCGATCTCCGAGGCGAGTTTGTTGACGTCGTCGTAGTTGCCGTCGACCGCCACCAACTGCTCGGTGTAGACCGCGCTGTTGACCTGCTTGGCGTGTTCGAGGTTGCTGGGGATGAAGACGACCGTACGAATCCCGGCGCGCGCACCAGCCGCAGCGACGGCGTTGGCCAGGTTGCCGGTGCTCGGGCAGGCGAAGACCTTGGCGTCGAGCTCGCGAGCCGCACTCAGGGCACAGGCGACGACGCGGTCCTTGAAGGAGTGGGTCGGGTTGGTGGAGTCGTCCTTGACCCAGAGCTTGGTCAGGCCGAGTTCCGTGGCCAGGTTGTCGGCCAGGAGCAGCCGGGTGAAGCCCGGCTCGGTGTTGGGGCTGGACTCGATATCGGTGGGCACCGGCAGCAGCGCCTTGTAGCGCCAGATGTTGCGGGGGCCGGCTTCGATCTCCGCGCGGGTGATGGCCGGGAAGTCGTACGCCACCTCAAGTGGACCGAAACACTCCGGACAGGCATAGAACGGACCGAGGGCGACCTCGGTGCCGCATTCGCGACAGGCCAGCGTACGGGCGTTGCCGAAGGCTCCCTCGCGCAGACCAGACGTCGTCCGACAGTCTTCTCGCTCGATGGTGGCGGCGCTCATGGAAGTCCTCCTTCTCATCTGCCCCGGCGACTCTCACCGGGTCGGATTTGGCACCGTTTCCGCGACCGCACCGTGGTGCGGGAGGCTCGCGGCGGTTGCCGGGACTTCGTCGGGCCGTTCCCTCAGTCCCTCTGGATGAGCTGGTCAGAACTCTAGGGACGCGAGCCGGGTGGCTCCTAATCGTGATCTCATTCCTTGGGATATGCATCCATACTTTGAGATGCGTAGTTCAGTGCGAAATGGTCGGGATTCCGCCCCGCGGACAACCATTTCGCACTGGACTACCTCGAAAGGTCGTTCAGGAAATCCAGCACACCGTCGGGGCCAGGGACGACCAGGTCGGCGTACGCCTGGAGTTCGGTGTGGTCAGCTGACACCGAACAGACCCGCAGTGTCGGCAGGCCGTCTTGAGCCAGGCGCTCGAGGGATGCGTACGCAGGGAGGTCGCCGAGGTCGTCGCCTGCGAAGACGAACGCGGTCGGGTCGAGTTCGGCGACCAACCGGTCGACCACCTTGCCTTTGTCCATGTCGCCCGAGCGGATCTCGATCACGAACTTCCCGGGTTCCACGTCGAGACCGGCGTCCAGCGCCGCCGCCGACAACAGCGGGAACAACCGCTCGAACGCGTCCTTGGGGTCGGGCAGGCGGCGGGTGTGGATCGCGACCGCCAACCCCTTCTCCTCGATCGTCGCGTCGGCCGCGTCAGCCTGACGGAGCAGTCGCGGCAGATTCGCGATCAGCGTCGAGAGACCGTACGGCGGTCGCGGCGAGACGATCCTGGAGTCGGAAGAAGACCAGTGCTCGTTGCCGTACTGCCCGAAGACCTGCAGTTCGCGACCGATCCGCTCGAATTCAGTGCCCAGGTCGTCGAGACCACCCAGACTGATCGCCTGGCGCGCGGGGCGCCCGGTGATCACGGCGACGGCACGCACCCGTCGAGCCAGGGGCACCAGGACCTGATGCGCGCGCGGGTGAATCCGCGCACGGGCCGGGTCCTCGACGATAGGCGCCAGCACCCCGTCGAAGTCGAGCCCGATCACCGCCCCACCCAGGTGCTCACGAACCGAGTCGAAGCGTTCGCGAGCATCAGTCGTCGTGAACTCCACGCCACCAGCCAAGCATGCTGGACACGCGTTGTGTCCGCTAAGCCCCCGGTTCTCCAGGGGTTGAGCGGACCAGGGTCCGCTCGACCACGGCCGATCAGCCCAGATCCGCGGCCAAAATCACCGTAAGCCGATCAAACTTCATCGGGGCCACCGCGGGCTGCACCCGGGCGATGCCGAGGTCGAGCGCCAATTGCCGACCCGCCCGGCGCAGATTGGGCGGAAAGTAGACGGTGTTGGCGGGAATGGTGCCCACCCAGTTGTCGGAGCCGACCACCTGCCAGCCGGCGTCGGAGGCCTTGGTGCTGACCCGACCGGCCAGGCCGGTGATCCCGGTGTTGTTGTAAACCTCGACGAAGATCTTGCCGCGCTCAAGGGCCGGCTTCTTCGGCTTCGGCTTGACCGACTTGGTCGCCGAGGCAGTCGGGGACGACGACGCGGTCGAGGCTGCGGCCGGCGTGATCTCGCGCTCGGTGGGCTCGGCCCCGCGGGTGGCGACGTAGGCCAGGCCGGCCATGAAGATCGCGATGATCGACAGCATCACCACGGGCGACGGATACGCGACCCCCCGCTCGTTGCGCACCTGATTGCGTACGAACATCAGACCTCGAACCCGAGCCGACGAGCCGAGCGCTGACGCTGACGTGTGGCCCGCAGGCGACGCAGTCGGCGTACGAGCAACGGGTCGGCGGCCAGGGCCTCCGACTTGTCGATCAGGGCGTTGAGCACCTGGTAATAGCGCGTGGGCGACATGTCGAACTTCTCGCGAATCGCCTGCTCCTTCGCGCCGGCGTACTTCCACCAATGCCGCTCCAACTCCAAGATGTCCAGGTCACGCTCGCTGAGCGTCGGCTGCTCCGCGGAGGCAGTGGTGTGCGCATTAGCGGCGGTCATGGAGTGGCTCCCATGGGACGAGATCAGGTGGAGGGAAGTGCTCCCACTTTAGGCCAGGAATCACACGCATGTCATTCGCTGCCCCGCGCGTCGTGCGCGACACGCCGAGGAATGACGGCGCGGCGTACGGCACCATGGCCCGGGTGATCGAAACCGTTCGCTGGGGAATCCTCGCTCCTGGCCAAATCGCCCGAGCCTTCGCCGCCGATCTGCGCCACGTGCCGGGCGCCGAGGTGGGCGCGGTCGCCTCTCGTGACCCGAGCCGCGCGGCGGCGTTCGCGTCTGAGTTCGGGGGTCGCGCCCACGCGTCGTACGACGCCCTCGTCGCCGACTCGGAGGTGGATGTCGTCTATGTCGCCTCGCCACACCCCCTTCATCTGGAGCAGGCCAGGTCGGCGCTCGAGGCCGGCAAGCCCGTCCTGGTCGAGAAGCCGATCACCCTCACCCGAGCGGGCGCGCAGGAACTGGTCGACCTGGCTCGTGAGCGCGGCGTCTTCTTGATGGAGGCGATGTGGATGGCCTGCCATCCACTGATCCGCGAACTGCAAGCCGGTCTACGCGACGGCCGGTGGGGCACCCCGCGGCAGGTGCACGCCGACCTCGGCTTCATCGCCGACCGTCGAGAGCACGAGCGACTCTTCGATCCGGCGCTGGGGGCCAGCGCCCTGCTGGACATGGGCATCTACCCGGTCACGTTCGCGCACCTGATGCTGGGTGCGGGCGAACGGTGGACCGCGGTGGCCGACGTGACCGACAGCGGGTACGACCTCGACATCGCGATCGCCGGACGCCACGTTGGCGGTGGTCTCAGTGCACTCACCGCGAGTACGACCTCGCAGTCACCGCGCTCGGCCACCATCGCCACGACCGAGGGCCTGATCGACATTCCAGCGAACGCCCACCACCCGGCGTACGCCGTGTTCACCGACCGCGACGGCGTACCTCACCGCATCGATCCGCCCACACCGGTGCTCGGCCGGGGGCTGGGCAACGAGGCGGTCGAGGTGCAGCGCTGCCTGGCCGAGGGGCTGTTGGAGAGTCCGCTCGTGCCACACGAACAGAGCCTGCACCTGATGGGAGTCCTCGACGATCTACGCGCGCAGGTCGGCGTCCGCGTCACCGGAGGGTGAGCACAGTACGCGGACCCGATGTCTACTCTGGGCGGGTGAGCCCGAGACGTACGACCGACCAGGCCGACCTCGTGATCGTGGCGAATCGGCTGCCCGTGGACCGGATCACCGACAGCGACGGCAACCCCGGGTGGCGACGCTCCCCCGGAGGCCTGGTCACCGCCCTGGAGCCGGTCCTGCGCGCCAACGACGGGGCCTGGATCGGCTGGCCCGGTGGCACCGAGCAGGATCTGGACCCGTTCGAGGAGGACGGCCTGTCCCTGATCCCGATCACGTTGGCCGAGGACGAGGTCGAGGAGTTCTACGAGGGCTTCTCCAACGCCACCTTGTGGCCGCTCTATCACGACCTCGTCGCCAAGCCGGAGTTCCACCGCGAGTGGTGGGACAGTTACGTACGCGTCAACCGGCGCTTCGCCGAGGCAGCAGCCCAGACGGCCGCCGAGGGCGCCCGGGTCTGGGTGCAGGACTACCAGCTCTCGTTGGTGCCGCAGATGTTGCGCGACCTGCGACCCGATCTGCGGATCGGCTTCTATCTGCACATCCCCTTCCCGCCCAGCGAACTGTTCGTCCAACTCCCCTGGCGTCGCCGGATCCTCGAAGGGATGCTCGGCGCCGATCTGATCGGCTTCCAACTCCCCGGCGGTGCGGCGAATTTCGTACGCCTGGTCAAGCAGCGCGTCGGCCACAAGACCGCCCGCGACGTCGTCCACATGCCCGACGGGCGCGACGTGCGGGTCAGCGCGTTCCCGATCTCGATCGATGCGCGCGGTTTCGAGAGCCTGGCCCGCTCGCAGAAGGTCAGCGACCGCGCTGCCGAGATTCGCGACGCTCTGGGCAACCCGAAGACGATCTTCTTGGGCATCGACCGACTCGACTACACCAAGGGCATCTTCGCTCGGCTGCGCGCCTTCGGAGAGCTGGTCGCCTCGGGCGACCTGCACGTCGGCGAAGCGGTCTTCGTCCAGGTGGCGACGCCGTCTCGTGAGCGGGTCGAGCAATACCGCCGCCTGCGTGACGAGATCGACCGTCTGGTGGGACGTCTCAACGGTGACCTGGGCAGGATCGGTCAGCCGGTGATCTCCTACCTCCACTCTTCCTACGGTCGCGACGAGATGGCCGCGCTCTATCGCGCCGCCGACGTGATGGTGGTGACGCCCTACCGTGACGGCATGAACCTGGTGGCCAAGGAGTACGTCGCCTGTCGCTATGACGACGACGGGGCGTTGGTGCTCTCGGAGTTCGCCGGTGCCGCCACCGAGTTGCGGCAGGCCTGGACCGTCAATCCGTACGACCTCAACGGCATGAAGACGACTCTGATGACGGCGGCGAGCGCCGAGCCGCGAGAGAAGACCAAACGGATGCGTGCGATGCGCCGTCAGGTGAGAGAACACGACGTGGCCGCCTGGGCCGACAACTTCCTCGGCGCGCTTTCCGGCGACTGAGCGAACCGGTGGGCTGCTAGTCGAGTTGCTCCATCAGGTGGTCGATCTCCCGGGCCAGTTCGACACCCAGCACGCCGCAACGCCGGTCGTAGCCATAGACCTCGTGCAGTTTCTTGGTCGACTGCTGGGCCACCACGATCTCGACGTCGTTGGGCGTGATCAGCCCGGGGTGGCGTACACCGACGGCCTCGGACACCTTCAGCAGGTCACGGCGCAAGGAGGTGATGTAGTTCGCCAGGCGTACGGACTTCAGGTCCGGATCGAGACCGCGCACGAGCCAGTCATTCTGGGTGGCAACACCGGTCGGGCAATGGTCGGTGTGGCACTTCTGCGCCTGGATGCACCCGATCGCCATCATCGCCTCACGCGCGACGTTGATCATGTCGACTCCCAAGGCGAACGCGACCACAGCGTTCTCCGGGACCCCCAACTTGCCCGAGCCGATGAAGACCACGTCGTCGGCCAGTCCGGCGTCGGTGAAGATCCGGTGCACCTTGGAGAAGCCGATCCGGAACGGGAAGGCGACCGAATCCGAGAACACCAGCGGCGCCGCACCGGTGCCACCCTCGCCGCCGTCGACGGTGATGAAGTCCACGCCCCGCTGACGATCGGCCATGCCCTCGGCGAGCAGGTGCCAGAACTCGAGGTTGCCGACGGCGGACTTGATCCCGACCGGCAATCCGGTCCCCTCGGCCACCATCTCGACGAAGTCGAGCATGGAGTCGGTGTTGTGGAACGCCGTGTGCCGCGACGGTGAGGCGCAGTCCTTGCCCTCCGGGATGCCGCGGATCTGCGCGATCTCGGCCGAAACCTTGGCGCCGGGCAGCATGCCGCCCAGCCCCGGTTTGGCGCCCTGGGAGAGCTTGATCTCGATCGCCTTGACCGGCGCGTCCGCGATGCGCTCCACCAGCCTGTCGAGCGAGAAGCGTCCCTGCTCGTCACGGCAGCCGAAGTACGCCGTCCCGATCTGATACACCAGACCGCCGCCCTGCTGGTGGTGGTTGGACATGCCTCCCTCGCCCGTGTTGTGCATCGCTCCGGCGAGTTTGACGCCCTTGTTGAGGGCCTCGATCGCGGCCGAGGACATCGACCCGAACGACATGGCGGACACGTTGATGACCGACTCCGGGCGGAACGCCTTCGCGCGACCGCGCGGACCTCCGAGCACCTTGGCCGCAGGGATCGGCACGCTGCCATGCAGTTGCCGACCGAGCGTGACGCCCTCACCGATGAACGTGCGATGTTTGATGATCGGGTAGCCGTCGAGGTGTTCGATGTCGTTGTCGGTGCCGAAGCCGACGTAGTTGTCCAACCGCTTGGCCGATTGGTAGATCCACGCGCGTTGGTCGCGGCTGAACGGTCGCTCCTCGTCGTTGCTGGTCACGATGTATTGGCGCAACTCCGGACCCACCCGCTCCAGCAGGTAGCGCAGGTTGCCCACCACGGGGAAGTTGCGTCTGATCGCATGCTTCTTCTGCGTGAGGTCCCGTACGGCAATAGCACCCAGCGCGGCAGCACCGCTCGCAGCGGCAGTGGTCCACTTCATGAGGACTCTCTAGCAGGCTTCGGCGGGCACGGGAAGGCCACCCCTCGGGGTGGCACCGAACCCCGGATAGATTGCTGACATGGATCTGATCCCCAAGCCCGATCAGGTCGTCGCTGCCGCCGGCAACATCGCACACACGCTCCTGTACGGCGGACTCGCCGATCTGCGTCCGATGCCGCGGACCCTGATCGAGGACGGCGACCTCTGGGAGGCCTACCACTACCGCCCGCTCGCGGAGGTGGAGAGCCACGGCGATCCGGTCCTGCTGGTGACGCCGCTGGCCGCCCCGTCGCTCTGCTTCGACCTGCGCCGCGGCTGCTCCCTGGTCGAACACCTGGTGCAGGGTGGCCGTCCGACCTACCTCGTGGAATATGGCGAGGTCGCCTTCCGCAACCGGTCGCTGGGCATGGAGCACTGGATCGACGAGGTGGTGCCGAACGCCATCCGTACGGCCTCCGCGCATGCGGGCGGACGACCCGTGCACGTGGTCGGCTGGTCGCTGGGCGGCATCTTCTCGATGCTCACCGCAGCCGATGACCCGAGCCTGCCGATCGCGTCAGTCAGCCTGGTGGGGTCGCCGTTCGATGTCACGAAGGTGCCGATGATGGCGCCAGTCCGGCCGCTGCTCAACCTCACCGACGGCCGTGGCGCGCTGACGGCTGCGTACCGACTTCTCGGCGGGATCCCCAAACCCTTGGTACGGGTGGCCTTCCAGACTGCGTCGATCCACAAGGTGGTGATGAAGCCGCTCGCCAAACTGCAGAATCTCGACGATCGAGAGTTCCTGGCTCAGATCGAGGCGGTCGAGCGCTTCACCGACAACATGCTCGCCTATCCGGGTCGCAGTTTCGGGCAGGTCTATCACCGGTTCGTGAAGAAGAACGCCCTCGCGGGCGGTTCCTTCGACCTCGGCGATCGGACGATCTCGCTGGCCCGGGTCAAGGTCCCCGTGCTGGTCTTCGGCGGAGCCCACGACGGCATCGCACCACTCGCCTCCGTGAAGGCCGTCGTGCCGCTGCTGACGGGATCTGCGGACGTACGGTTCGAGGTGGTGCCGGGTGGCCACCTGGGCATGCTGACCGGGCGCGGGGCGCGTACGACGACCTGGGTGACGCTCGACGAGTGGCTCGACGAGTGGAGTGGTCGCGACTTCGCTGGACCGCCGAAGAAGACTGCTCGGCCCACGAAGAAGGCGCCGACAAAGAAGCCCGCTGCAAAGAAGACCGCCGGGAAGAAGACCGCCGGGAAGTCCTCCCCTCGCAAGCGAACGGCCGCATCGGCGCAGTCGATCGGCGCGAATCCGACACGACGCTACGGTTCTTTCACGCGCCCTCTCCCGCTGACGCCGAGGTTGTCCTAGGGTCCGGACATGAGTGAGCCCGACCCGTCGTCTCAGCAGTCGAGGCTGGGCACTGGGATCAGGGCGGGCTACGCCTCCGGCTCGGTGGCGACCGGTGCCTTCGGCACGGTGCCGGGCCTGATGCTGCTGCCGTACCTCACCGACTCCCTGGGGATCGCCGCCGCGCTCGCGGGGCTGATCGTGTTCTTGCCCAAGGCCTGGGACGTCATCCTCAATCCCATCGCCGGGCGCATCTCCGATCAGACCGTAGATCCGCGCGGCCCGCGTCGGCCGTGGCTGCTGCGCGCGGGCATCATGCTGGCTGGCGCCTTCGCGTTGATCTTCGCGGCCCCGGAGATGGGGTCGAAGGTCTTCGAGGCCTCGTGGGTGCTGCTGTTCTTCTTGCTGGCCGCCACGGCGTACGCGTTCTTTCAGGTGCCGTTCGTCGCGATGCCGGCCGAGATCACCGGCTCGTACCACGAACGCACCCGCCTGATGTCGTGGCGCGTCGCGTTTCTGGCGCTGACGATCATGATCGCCGGGGCCACGGCTCCGATGATCCGCAACGCCGTCGGCGGTCGAGACGGCTATCGCGTGATGGGCGTCGCGATGTCGCTGCTGATCCTGCTCGGCGTCATCTTGGCGTACGTCGGCACGCGACGCGCCCCGGTGGGCACAGTCGAACCCGGACCGGGCACGCTGCGCGACCAACTGCGGATCGTCGCGCGGGCTGAGGACTTCCGTTGGCTGCTGACGACGTACGTGATCCAGGCGCTGGCCACCGGGTGCATGCTCGCGGGGGTCGACTATCTGGCGACCGACGTGCTGGACAGCAAGGGCGCCTCGACGATCCTGTTCGTCTGCTTCGTCGGTCCCGCACTGTTGCTGACGCCACTGTGGGCGCGGGTCGGCGAACGCATCGGCAAGAGGCAGGGCTACGTCATCTCCTCGCTGATCTTGGCCGTGGGCGCGCTGGCCGCACTGACCGCCGTCTCCGGATCGGCGCCGCTGGTCTTCGCCGCCACCGCGATCGTGGGCGTCGGCTATGCCGGGTGCCAGGTCTTCCCGCTGTCGATGCTTCCCGACGCGGCCGCGGTCGATGCGGCGCGCACGGGGAGCAACCGCGTGGGCGTCTATACCGGCGTGTGGACCGCGGCCGAGACGTTCGGGCTGGCGTTGGGGCCGTTCGTCTTCGCGCTCGTCTTGGCGCTGGGTGGGTACGAATCCACGACCGGTGCTGCGATCGACCAGAGCGAGGCGGCACAGCGGGCGATCGTGTTGGGCTTCTCGTTGCTTCCGGCGGTGCTGACGGTCGGGTCGCTGCTCTGGCTGCGTCGCTATCGACTCGATGCGGCGACGGTCGCACAAGGGGGACTTCGATGACCTCGGCTCTGGACGCCTTGCGCGCACTGCAAGGTCAGGATCTGCCGGTACAGGGTGGGCGCACCCTGGCGTACGTCTATGACTCCGGCCTCGACGAAGTCGATCTCCTCGGCCGCGAGGCGGTCGCCCTCTACGCCGGATCCAACGGACTGGATCCGACGGCGTTCCCGTCGTTGCTCGCGATGGAGAACGACCTGGTCGGTTTCGCCGCCCGACTCCTCGACGCGCCTTCGACGGTGGTCGGGTCCGTGACGTCGGGTGGAACGGAGTCGGTTCTACTGGCCGTCCAGACTGCTCGCGACGCGTATCCGACTATCGAGTCACCCGAGATGGTGCTGCCGGACACCGCACACGCTGCGTTCCACAAGGCCGCCCACTACTTCGGCGTCCGCCCGGTGATCGTGCCGGTCGGCACGGACTTCCGAGCCGACGCGTCAGCGATGGCCGCAGCAGTCGGACCACGGACCGTGCTGGTGGTCGGATCCGCTCCGTCGTACGCCCACGGTGTCGTCGACCCGATCCCGGCCCTGGCTGCTACCGCCGCCCGCGCCGGGGTGCGGTGTCACGTGGACGCCTGCATCGGGGGGTGGGTGCTGCCGTACGCAACCCGGCTCGGGCGGTCCGTGCCCCCTTGGACCTTCGCGGTAGAGGGGGTCACTTCGATGTCGGTCGACACTCACAAGTACGCGTACGCCCCGAAGGGCACCTCTCTGCTGCTGCATCGTGAGGCTGCCCTGCGGGCCCCGCAGTTCTTCTCCTCGGCGCAGTGGCCGGGCTACACGATGCTCAACTCGACGATGCAGTCGACTCGTTCGGGAGGTCCGGTGGCCGGGGCGTGGGCGGTCGTACGCCACCTCGGCGACGAGGGCTACCTCGCCGTGGCGCGCGATGTCTTCGCAGCCGTGGATCAGTTGGTCGCCGGCATCGCGGCCCAGCCCGGCCTGTCGCTCCTCGCCAGACCCGACTCGACACTGCTCGCGGTGACGACCGATGCCTCGTGCGACCCGTTCACGATCTGCGACGAGATGAAGTTGCGGGGTTGGTATGTCCAGCCACAAATGACGTACGCCCACTCCGCCACCCTCACCACACCTGCGAACCTCCATCTATCGGTCAGCGCAGCCACACTGGCTCACGTGGACGACTTCTTGTCGGCCTTGGCCGACTCGGTCTCGACGGCCCAGAACGCCGGACCGGTTCAGGTGGACGCAGACGTGGTGGCCTTCATCGAGGCGTTGGACCCCGTCGCACTGAGCGACGCAGACTTCGACGGCTTGCTTTCCGCCTCCGGGTTGGTGACAGCGGGCGGAGCTGACCTGGCATTGCCGGAGGCGATGGCGGACGTCAACGCACTGCTCGACGTGGCAGCCCCGGCGATGCGCGAGGCCCTGCTGAAGGCCTTCCTGGACCGGCTCTCCCGCCCGGCTTCGGGGCTGCTATGAGTTCGCTCGCGCGATTGGTCGAGCGAGGCCTGATGGCGCCCGACTGGGCGCAAGTGCTCGCTCCGGTCGACGAGCGGATCGCGATGCTCGGCGACTTCTTGCGAACGGAGTCCGCTGCTGGTCGCGGCTACCTGCCCGCGGGCGATGCCGTCTTCCGTGCGTTCCGGCGTCCGCTGGCCGAAGTACGCGTCTTGATCGTCGGCCAGGACCCTTACCCCAACCCGTCGCACCCGATCGGACTTTCGTTCGCAGTGGCTCCGGACGTGTGGCCGCTGCCGCGATCGCTGCTCAACATCTATGTCGAGTTGCGCGATGACCTCGGTGTCACACCGCCGCGACACGGGGACCTGAGCGCCTGGTCGGATGCTGGCGTGATGATGCTCAACCGAGTGCTCACCGTGCGTCCGGGGGATTCCGGCTCGCACCGCGGTCAAGGCTGGGAAGACGTGACGGCTTGCGCCATCGCCGCGCTCGCCGCCCGCGGCGGTCCCTGCGCAGCGATCCTGTGGGGCCGTGACGCGCAATCCCTCAAGCCCATGCTGGGTCCGATCCCGTGGGTCGAGTCGGCTCACCCCTCCCCCCTGTCCGCGTCGCGCGGCTTCTTCGGCTCGCGACCCTTCTCCCGAGTGAATCGGCTCCTGGTCGAGCAGGGTGGCCAGCCGGTCGACTGGACGCTTCCGCCCGGCGACGCGTCAGCCGCCCTCGTTGAGGAATAGAATTGAAACTTCAACCATTAATTGGAGTATGACGATGTCCGATCCCCTTGCCAACGGCCCGGCCACCTCCGACCGGATGCCGGCGCTCTACATCGGCCACGGGGCACCGCCCCTGCTCGACGACCCCGTCTGGTCCGGCCAGCTCGCGGCGTGGGCATCAAACCTGCCGAGACCCTCGGCGATCCTGATCGTGTCGGCGCACTGGGAAGCCGCGCCGGTGATGCTCAGCGCTTCCGAGGCGCCGCTGGTCTATGACTTCGGCGGCTTCGCGCCTCGCTACTACCAGATGACCTACGAGACCCCCGACTCGACCGCACTGGCAACCCGCCTCACAAAGATGCTCTCCGGCCTGCCCGGCGGCGTGCACCAGCACCCAACGCGCGGTCTGGACCACGGCGCTTGGGTGCCGTTGAAGATCATGTATCCCGATGCCTCGATCCCCGTCGTGCAGATGTCACTCCCGACCCAGGACCCGACCGCCCTGCTCGCGATCGGCGAGATGCTGCGCCCTCTGCGCGACGAAGGCGTGCTCATCATCGGGTCCGGCTTCCTGACCCACGGCCTTCCCTTCCTCACAGAATGGAAGATCGACGCGGCCGTGCCTGGTTGGTCGGCCGAATTCGATGCCTGGGCCGGCGAGGCGATGGCCCGCGGCGACGTCTCGACACTGGCCGACTACGCAGCCCAGGCGCCCGGAATGCCCTACGCCCACCCGACCGTCGAGCACTACACCCCGCTGTTCGTCACTCTCGGCGCAGCCGAGAACCCCGAGGCGGCTGGCATCCAGGTGATCGACGGATTCTGGATGGGCTTGTCGAAGCGGTCCCTCCAGGTTGCCTGAGCGAGAGGGCCTCCCGCCAGACTCCCCTGGCGGCCGGGACGCCTTGCGGCGGCCTGGTTTCGCTGGGCTCCGCTTTGAGTCTTCTCCGGACTCAAAGCGGAGCCTCGGAAGAGCGCCCTGTCCCGCGCCGCCTAGCGCCAGCGGACTTGATTGGCGACCAGCCATTCCAGTTCGCCGGTCCGGGCCCAGATGGGGAGCATCTTGGCTCGGTAGGCTCGGCCGATCTCATAGCGTTCCTGCAGCCGTGGCGACAGTTCTGCGGCCAACTCTGCTCTCGTCGGCTGGTGGTCGCTGGCACGCCACGGGTCGCCGGGCGGCGGACGCACACGACTGAACTCGGGCCGCGGAACCCCCCAACGCAACTCTTTGTTCATGTTGGTTGAAGCGCACGGATCCTCCATGTCCCAGGTGCGGTGCGCAATGACGTCCGCGTAGGCCGGGAAGCGCCGCCAGGCGCGGTCACGCTCCGCATCAAAGGACATCGGCGGTGCCGGGGCGCCGGATTCGGTCTGCGGCACGAGGACGAGTCCGGCCATGTGGAGCAGATCGACAAGTCTCTCGCCGGCGATCACGTTGCGCCCGGTCTCCCATTTGGCGACCGCAGACTGAGAGACCCCGAGCAACAGCGCCAACTCTCGCTGCGACACCGACAGCAGTCTGCGCACGCGTCTGACCATGCCCGGCAGATCGTCCGGCGTGAGGACGACGTGGGACGGCGTGTCACCTCGCGCCTGTGCTGCGTGCTTGCGGCGACGCCGCTGTCCGTCCCACCACAACTCATTGATGAATGTGCTCATCGCCTGACCTCTTTCCCGAGGCGAGCGATTCAACCTGTGCCTACCGACACTCGCGCGGCGTTATCAACAGGCAACCTCAGCAGATGGCCAGTGGAATCGCCGAGGTCAGAGCCAAGCAGTCAGACGCGGGTCGAGATCTGCGAGTCGAAATCTTGGAAGGTGCGGACGTCGTTTCTCCACCTCCGAGAGTCGCACTTCCCGTCTACTCAGCGGATGCCCAACTTCCGCATCACCTTCAAGCCCTGCAGCATCTGCTTGACGTGGTCGGCGTACTCGACCCCGGGGCGGGCGCCCATCGCGCCGGCCTTCTTGAGCACGCCGATCTGCTGGCAGTCGGTGTACTTCAACAGTCCCTGGTCACCGTGCCGGGCTCCGACTCCGGATTGCTTGACGCCGCCGGAGGGGGTGCCCTTGGAGGCGTACGCGGTGGCGAGCGAGTCGTTGACGTTGACGTTGCCCGAATGGATCCGTCGTGCGACGCGTTCGGCCGCGGCAAGGTCGGTGCCCCATACGGAGGCGTTCAGGCCGTAGTCGGTGTCGTTGGCCAAGTCGACGGCCTGGTCTACCGAGTTATAGCGATGCAACGCCACGACCGGACCGAAGGTCTCGCACGAGCCCGCGAGCATGTCCTGAGTGACGCCTTCGAGGATCGTGGGCTCGAAGAAGGCAGGGCCCAGGTCGGGGCGCGAGCGGCCCCCGCACAACACACTCGCTCCACGAGCAACCGCATCGTCCACGTGCGCGGCCACACGATCGCGATGATCCGGAGAGATCAGCGAGCCGACCTCCATGTCGAAGTCGTACGACGCCCCCACCTTCAGCGCCGAGGCGCGCGCCACGAACTTGTCCCGGAATGCCGCGTACAACGAGTCCGGGAGATAGATCCGCTCGATGTGCATGCAGATCTGCCCGGTGTTTCCGAAGACTCCGAAGAGCGCACCCTCCACGGCCTCATCGAGGTTCGCGTCCGGCAGCACGATCATCGGGTTCTTGCCCCCGAGTTCGAGGGTGCAGCCGATCAGGTTGTGTCCGGCTCGGGCACCGACGAAGCGCCCGGTCGCGGTGGATCCGGTGAACATCACGAAGTTCGCGTTGTCGATCAGCGTCGGTCCGACGTCAGGACCCTCACCGCACACGACCTGGAACAGCCCGCGAGGAAGCCCCGCCTGCTCCAGCAATGACACCCCATAGAGGGGGGACAAGGCCGTCTTGTTGTCCGGCTTCAACACGATGCCGTTGCCCGCCATGAGGGCCGGAATCGCATCGGAGATCCCGCACGCGAACGGGAAGTTCCACGGCGCAATGATCCCGATGATGCCCTTGGGCTGGCGGATCTCGGTCGAAGTCGTGATCACCGGCACCGGGCCGCCACGCTTGACCGGGCGCAGCAAAGACGCAGCGCGCTTGAGGTAGTGCGACATCACCATGACGGGGTCGCACGTCTCCTCGATCGCCATCCGGCGGTTCTTGCCCGACTCGGCCTGGATCAGGTCCGCGGTGATGTGGGCGTTGTCGACGAAGAGCGAATGCGCCTTCTTGAAGACCTTCAGCCGTTTCGCGACCGACCACTGCGACCATTCGGCCTGCGCCTCGCGCGCCCGGGCGTACGCCGCCGAGATGTCCTCGGGAGTCGACTGCGGCAACTCCACCAGAAGGTCACCGGTGTAGACCTCGGTCAGTTTCCAGGTGCCGCCCGCTGTCGACGGCACCCGCGCAACGAGCGACTGCAAGAAGGCATCGGTCAAGGACGCGGGTCGGGTCAGAGTCGTCACAGGTCAGCCCTCCAGGATGAGCTCGGCGCACTTTTCGCCGATCATGATCGATGGCGCGTTGGTGTTGCCGCTGATGATCGTCGGCATGATGGAGGCATCTGCCACGCGCAGGCCCTCGACACCTCGTACGCGCAACTGCGGGTCGACCACGGCGAGGTCATCGACACCCATCCGACACGAGCCCACCGGGTGGTAGACGGTCGTGGCGCGATTGAGCACTTCGTCGCGCAGTGCCTGCCCCTTGAACGATGGGCCGAATTCGATCTCGAGCTTCACGTGCCGCGCGATCGACGGCTGCGCCATGATCTCGCGGATCATCTCCAGCCCCTCGATCAGCACGTCGAGATCAGCGGACTCGGACAAATAGCCCGGGTCCAGGATCGGCGCGTCCGTCGGGTCGGCTGAGGCGAGACGTACGGTCCCGCGCGAGCGCGGCTGGACCAGCGTCGAGAAGACCGACAGGGCCGGGCGCTGGTCGGGCTTGTAGCGGATCGGCTTGTCCTGGTTGGGCGCTGGATAGGCCCACGGGAGGGCCAGGAACTGCATGTCCGCCGGGGCGTCGGGCGCGGCGAGTGACGTACGTGTGAAGCCACCGGCCTCGAAGACGCTGTGAGCCATGAAGGTGTTGCCACCTCCGAATCGCTTGGGCGCCATCTCACGAGCCAACTGCCTCGCGAAGTAGATCGGGTTGCCCTTATGCGGCACGTTGTCCATCGCATAGGTCATCGGTACGAACAGGTGGTCGTGGTAGTTGTCGCCGACCGGTAGGTCCGCGACGACGTCGATGCCGTGGTCGCGCAGATGCTGGGCGTTGCCGACTCCGGAGAGCATCAGCAGGTGCGGGGAGCCGTACGCGCCTGCGGAGAGCACCACTTCGCGAGACGCCTTGATGACCCGTCGCTGACCGTTCTCGATCACCTCGACGCCCACCGCGCGGCCACCTTCGATGACGATGCGAGCAGCCGTGGCGCCGGTGACGATCGTCAGGTTGGCGGGGGCGTCGGTGAGGTACGCCTGGGCGGTCGAGTAGCGCACGCCGTCGCGAGTCGACTCCTGGATGATGTGCATGCCCTCCTGGCGCTCCCCGTTGTAGTCGGGGTTCACGTCCAAGCCGATGGCCGACTTGCCCGCCTCGGCGAACTGGCGGGCCGCGTCGCACACGTCGTGGTTCTCGATCACCGACACGGGTCCAGAACCACCGCGATAGTCGCTGGCGCCGGACTCCCACGACTCGAGCTTCTTGTAGGTCTTGAGGACGTCGTCATAACCCCAGCCGGCGTTGCCCTCGGCCTCCCAGGAGTCGAAGTTGCGACGGTCGCCGCGTACGAAGATCATCCCGTTGACGCTGGAGGAGCCACCGAGCAGTTTGCCGCGGGTGGCGGGGATCTTGCGGTCGAGCATGTGCTTTTGCGGCGCGTGGTAGTAGCCCCAGTCAAAGCGGGACTTGAGCTTGGGATCGCTGTGAACGACCGCGATCATGCCGGGCTTCTTGAACATGATGCTCTTGGCCGAGCCCCCAGCCTCCAGGAGCACGACTTGATGACCGGCATCGGCCAACCGTCGAGCGACGGGCGCGCCCGCGCTTCCGGCTCCGACAACGACGTACTCGGCTTCCTTCTGCGCATTCACGCCGAAACTGTAACGTGTTCTACTTTTTCTCGGAAGATGTTCCCGAGAAGCAGTGCGACCCTGGAACCGGGAAGGTGGGAGGATCAGGGTGTGCGCATCCTGTCCATCCAGTCCCATGTCGCCTACGGCCATGTCGGGAACTCCGCAGCCGTCTTCCCGTTGCAGCGCCTCGGGCACGAGGTGTGGCCGGTCCTGACCGTGAACTTCTCCAACCACACCGGGTACGGCGCGTGGCGCGGGCCGCTGATCGACCCGGCCGACGTGGCGGCCGTGATCACGGGGATCGAGGAGCGCGAACAATTCGGCCGGATCGACGCCGTGCTGTCGGGCTACCAGGGCTCCCCCGCGATCTCCGACGTGATCGTCGACGCGGTGGCGCGGGTCAAGGCCGCCAACCCGAACGCGACCTACACCTGCGACCCGGTCATGGGCAACGCCACGAGCGGATGCTTCGTCAATCCCGAGATCCCGCCGGAGTACCGCGACACCGTGATCCCGGTGGCCGACATCGTGACACCCAACCAGTTCGAACTCGGGTTCATCACCGACCGCCCCGAACTGTCGCAGGCGTCCTCGCTCGCGCAGATCCTGGAAGGGGTGGACGCCGTTCGCGCGCTCGGCCCTTCCACCGTCCTGGTCACGTCGGTCCTGCGCGAGGGCGCTGCCGAGGACACGATCGAGATGATCGCCGTGACCGCCGAGGGCTCGTGGCTGGTCAGCACGCCGCGCCTGCCGATGAAGGCCAACGGCTCCGGAGACATCACGGCTGCGCTGTTCACCGCCCACTTGCACGAGACCGGGTCGGCCGCGGAGGCCCTCGGGCGTACCGCCTCTTCGGTCTTCGCGGTCTTGACGGCGACCCTCGACTCGGGTGAGCGCGAACTTCGACTCGTCCAGTCACAAGAGGCCATCGCGAACCCGGCCAACGAGTTCGACGTCACCCAGGTCCGCTAGGGCACACGCCGCGTGAGCCGCGTGTCAGGATTGAACTGACGACCGTCCGCTTACAAGGCGGGAGCTCTACCACTGAGCTAACGCGGCGATGCGCTCGAAGCGCGCGTTCATCGTAACCAGCGTCAGTACGCTGCGCCTCATGGCCTTGCGCTTCATCGCCAACCGAATGGATCCGGGATTCGTCACGCTGCCTTGGACCAATCCTCTGGACGAGTGGTCGGACGAGTACGTCGTGCCGCTGCCTCGCGGCCTGTCTCGCCACATTGTGCGGATCATCAGCTTGGACGGGCAGACGTACGCCTTGAAGGAGACCACCGAAGAGATGGCGATGCGGGAGTACCGCCTCCTGCGCGACCTGCAGCGGATCCCACTGCCTTCGGTGCTCGCCCAGGGCGTCGTGACAGGACGCACGGATGCCGAAGGGGAGCCCCTACCGGCCATCTTGATCACCGAGCACCTGCGGTTCTCACTGCCCTATCGCAGCCTGTTCGCCCACGGGATGACGGCCGAGAACCTTCCCAGCCTGATCGACGCCATCGTCGTGTTGCTCGTACGCCTGCATCTGGCGGGTTTCTACTGGGGCGACGTCTCGCTGTCGAACGTGCTGTTTCGGCGTGCCGCCGGGGAGTTCTCGGCCTACCTGGTGGACGCCGAAACCGGTGAACTACGCGATCACCTCAGCGACCAGATGCGGCACTATGACGTGACCGTCGGCTGCGAGAACATCTTCGCCGAACTGCTCGATCTGCATGCCAGTGGCGCGATCGACGTCGAGGAGCGCGCGCTGACGATCGTGGAGACCCTGGAAGAGAGGTACGCCGCGCTCTGGGCCGAGCTGACCCGGGTCGAGGAGTACCCCGCAGGCGAGCTCTGGCGCATCGAGGAGCGGGTGGAGCGACTCAACGAGCTCGGCTTCGACGTGGACGAACTGGACGTTGAGACCGACTTCGACGGCGACCGGATCGTGATCCGCCCGAAGGTCGTCGAAGCCGGACATCACGCCCGCGAACTGCAAGGGCTCACGGGGCTCACCGTCGAGGACAACCAGGCTCGGCGACTGCTCAATGACCTGGCGGCCTACACCACGCACAAGAATCTCGGGCGCGAGCCTCGCGAACTCGTCGCCGGCCGGTGGCTGCACGAGATCTTCGAGCCGATCATGGAGTTGGTGCCGCCCGACGCCCGCGGCAAGTTGGACGGCGCCGAGATCTTCCACGAGATCCTGGTGCACCGGTGGTATCTGTCCGAGCGGGCGGGCGAGGAGGTGTCGATATTCGACACCGCCCGCGACTACATCAAGACCGTGCTGCTGCAAAAGCCCGACGAGGCCATCACCAGCCCAGCAGGAGAGGCCGGACCGGAGATCGACGACTGACGGATCACACGACCGGCTTCGCCGGGAGCTTCCTGCCTTCGATCTCACGCTGGCTCGCGGTCACCGCGTCATTCCAGGCGGTGAGCGCTTCGGCATACTCCTTGGTGATGCGTTCGGACTCCGCATGGAAGAACTTCCAGCCGGACGTGTCGCGATAGAAGCAGGTCGTGTAGCAACTGTCCGCATCGACCAACCCGTCGTACGCCTCGCTGACCGCCTCGATCCCGTCGTCGATCATCGTCACCAGACGGGAGTGACTCTCCTGCATCTCTCGTGGCACGGACAGCACGTTCATCGCGTCGCGTACCTCACCGCGCTGCTGGCCGGCGTCGCTGAGCTTGGTGTAGGCATCGCTTTCGGTAATGGCCGCGTTGGGGTCTTCCACGGCATCGAACCAGTCGCCGAGGTTCTCCCTCAGCGCGCTGTAGCGCTTGAGCAGTCGATCCATCTCGTCGCGGTAGTAACTCAGCATTTCCCGGTCGGAGTCGCGTTGCTCGATCGCGACCCGATTATCGTCCTCCCACTTGGCCATCGCCTCAACGCCGCGGTCGACGATCCCCGCGACATTCTCCAGCGCCGCGGCCCCGCTGATCCCGGAGATCTTCGCGAGCGAAACATTCAGTTGCGCCCGCACGGCCTCCCACGAGTCCAGGTGACTGGCATTCAATCCGCTGAGGGCTCCGATGGCGGCGAAGGCGCCGGAGAAGTTGCGCAGCGTTTCGGCTTCTGCTCCGGAGAAGTCCCCCAGCACGGATTCGATCGCACTGTGCTGAGACTGCGCCGCGCTCGCCGTCTCTCGGACTTCGGCGGTGCGTCCGGCTGACTGCAGTCTCTCGAGTGCCGTCGTCAAAGCACCGTTGGCCCCGACTGCGACTTCCCCGCCCACGAGAGCGGTGAGCGAGTCGAGGACGCCGGCGACGTCAGGGACCAACCCCCCGGCCTCGGTGTCGACTGCTGCCATGTGGGTCTTCGCCTCGTCGAGCTCGGAGATAGCCGACTGCAGGCTGTCGTTCACGCCAGGCCACCCGGAAAAGTCAGCTCCCGACACACCCGACAACGTCGTCAGTGCGTCGACAAGTGCGGACTCGGCGGCCAGAACCGATGCGCTGGCCACCGCGAACTTCGAGTGCGCTTCAGCCGCTGACTCGCTCAGACCTTCCAACTCGGATTTCGGCGCCGTCCGCGGCAGTTGCCACGTCCGCGATCGATGTTGCCGACTCCATCGACTCCACCACCGGGGCGAACGCCTTCTGAGCCGCCACGAAGTCATCCTTGATCGGCTTGGCTTTCCAATAGCGGAATCCGAAGAAGCCGCCCAGGGCCAACAACAACACCAGCGACAGACCGGCCGCGAAGGCGACTGCGACGAGTCGTTTCGACGAACCTGCCGCTTCGGAACCCGGCACCTGCTGGGAGGCTGCGCTCGGGTCGAACTCGTGCATCCTGATCAGCGCATCCGCACCAGGATCGTCTTGCTGCACTTGCCCTTGTAGCAGGCGATGTAGCGACGCGAACCCGACCGCACGTCCTCGCGGTGCCGGAAACGACCGGTCGGCGAAATGCACTTGCTCGCCTCAACGACCCACCGCGAGCCACGGCGCGTGAGTTTTTGATAGATCTTGACCTTGCCGCGACTGCGGTTGACTCGACCCTTCAAGGTGACGAAGCCACCACGACTGACGAGATACTTGTTTGCTTTGAGCGTGATCTTGAGCTTCTTCGCCGGGGGCGGCGGAGGTGGCGGCGGTGCGACAGGAGTGGTGCCAAGCGACGAGGCGGGCGAGACCATGATCCGGTAGGTCGTCCCGACGGTGCCGGTGATCTTCAACTTGAAGGTCTGGTCGGAACTGCTCACCTTGGTCGACTCGAGGTCGTAATACCCGGCGGAAGCCGACAGGTCGCTGAGATAGTTGTAGTTCAAGGAATCGGCATCGGCCTGCCCCGCAGCAACGCTCAGTCTGACGTTGGCCGCCATGTTGGCCTTGACCTGGAAGTAGACGTAGTCGGCATCGTTCGAGGTCTCGATGGCTCCCGCGAAGTCGACGTCGCCAGTCAGCGGGCCGTTCGCCTGCGACTCCAGATCGTTGGGCTCGGTCAGATTCACCACGGGTGCCATGGCTGGTGGGGTCGGATCGATGGCATCGGTGGCGCCACCGGCCGTATTCGTCACTTTGAGCGAGTAGCGACAGTTGAGCCCTTCGTCTTTCCAGTATTCCGCAACGGATACCAGGAAGTACTGCGTCGGTCCACCGACAACACCAGGAGTCGTCAGGGTCGTCGTCGAAGAAGAACCGTTATCTGGATTCAGGTAAGCCAAGGAATAGGCAGTTGAGTCAGTGGGTTCGCGGACATAGATCCGTAGCGAGTTGTAAGGATCAGCGCACCCGGCGACCGCAGCCGTCATACGAATCTGACGCTGGGGTCGCAAACCAAGCCAGAAGTAGTCCAGGTCTCCGTCAGCTCCCCAACACCCCCATGAGCCCTTCGGTGTTCGCGGTCGCAGACACCTGGAAGATGTTGTCGTTCGGCTCCACTTCCATGGTCGGCGCTGCGGACGCCGTCGGCATTGTCAACAACGCGATCACCACCGCCAAGACGGTCCCCAGCAGCGTTCGCCTGATCCCCACACGACTCATCCGAAACAACTCCCTCGCCTGCGGCACTCCCTGGGCAAAACCGACGAATCGCACGTTAACCCAGGGCGGGGACATCCGACGGAGATACCGAAAATCTCCCTCGATCTGGGGAGGTCAGGGTGCTCCCATTGGAACGAAATCGGTAACTGACACCCTGCCGTTGGTCTGGATGACCACGGCCTGCACTCCCAGGGGACGGCCGTCGCGGTAGGTGATCAGGGAGACCTCGGCCATCCGCCGCGGCTTGCTTCCGACCGCAATCGTGTACGCAGCACCGCCAGTGGTGCCGTTGATGTACGTATAGCCCGTCTCGCCGTTCACGCCAACCGTCGCGTCGGGGCCCGTGCGTACATGCAGGTGCCCACCCACCACCAGGTCGACGCAGCCACGCCGCAACGCCTCACGGCCGAGGTTGGTGTCGTGGACCAGCAACGTAGTGACCCGTTCGTCCGCTGCACACGCCGTGTCGGCGAGTTCGCGACCGATCTCGGTGAACGTACGAGGCCCCTCGTCGCGCCAATTCCCCAACCCGGAGCGGCGTGGGTCGTCCACGCCAAGCAGCGTCGTGCCGCCGGGTCCGTCGACGACCTCGCCGGACAGCCGGGTCCAGCCGAGATCCAACAGGTACGGCCCCACGAAATCGCCGTTGTCGTGGTTTCCGGTCACGGCCCAGCGGTCGAAATCCTCGAACTCCTCCGTGACCGAGTCGAGGCTGAACGCCTCCCAACTCTTGCCGGACGAGGTGTCGTCGCCGGCGTTGAAGACCGCCGAGGCTCCCCCGCGGTCGGCGATCGCACGTGCCACCGGATCCATGCCCACGTTGTCGTGACGGTCGGAGACCAGCGCAACGACGGTGTCGCCGGGCTCCGGTACGCGTACCTCGATCTCACCGACCCGCGCGACCACCTCGGCATAGAAGTGCTTGGAGCGGTCATAGGTGTCCAGGGCGCTCTGGATCAGTCGTCTGGTCTGCCTGGTGGTGATGTCACCGCTGATCTGCACGGGCGGCAGATCGCCCGGCAGCGCGACCTCGACGCCCGCGAATTCTTCGAGACTCACCCAACGGCGCTCGGACTCCGAGGTCGGGTCGGTGACATCCCAAGGCTCGATGAGCACGACGGCCACCGCCACCACCGCCAGGGTCCCCGCCGTGACCGCCGGGGACCGCAGTCGGCCCACCAGGTCCCGACGTCGGGTGCGTCCGACCAGCACCCACACGAGCAACGGCAGCCCCGCCACCACGCCACCGCGCAGCACCGCACTGACCGCCATCTGCGACAGCGCTCCGCGTACCTTCTCGATCTGCGCCTGCGGGTGCGCACCGATCACCGCATAGCGCTGCATCAACTCGTCGATCGAACCCGCATCCGTCTTGCCCAACTGGATCTGCGCGCCGATTGGCGCCTGTGACTCTGCGCGAAGGTTGGGCAGGATCGGCCCGGTGCGGACCTCGATCCACGGTTCGTACGTCGGCCGCACGACAGCATCGTGACTGGCCAGCACGACCTCTCGACTGCTGTGAGTGAAGATCAGGCTGGCACAGCCGACCGTCATCGCCAGCCACACGGCGACGGCCAACGCAGCCTTCGCCACCGCGCGCGTACGTAGGCGAATCGGCATCGTGTCACCGTAGCCGGGATCAGGGTTCTCCCCGGAAGAGGGGACCCGTACGGGTACCGTGCGGCCGTGGGCAATCGGAGATTCTGGACCCACACGCGGCCACCTGGCAGATAAACCGGTGCCGCAGCGCCCCACGACCAGAAGGCAACGATTGGCATGACCCGCTTTCCTCAGATCGGTGACGACTTCGGGCCCTATCGCATCGTCGGCCTGCTCGGCCAAGGCGCGATGGGGGTGGTCTTCGCGGCGACCGAAGTGGGGTTGGGTCGGCAAGTGGCACTCAAGGTGCTCTCGCCACAACTGAGTCAACAGCCGGAGTATCGGGCTCGCTTCGAGCGTGAGGCGACCTCACTGGCCCGGGTGGACTCACCCCACATCGTGGCGATCTTTAGTCACGGCGCCATCGATGACTGCCTCTACATCGCCGCCCAGTACGTCTCCGGCGGAGACCTGGGCGATCGGATCCAACAGCAGGGCCCGCTGGCCCCGCTCGACGCGCTCACGGTCGCTGCCCAGGTGGCCTCGGCGCTCGCCGCGGCTCACCAGGTGGGGGTGCTGCACCGAGACGTGAAGCCGCGCAACGTCTTGCTGCGCCCAGCTGGCGACGGCCTGCACGCCTACCTGTGCGACTTCGGCATCGCTGCTGGACAGGATGCGCAATTGACGGCGACCGGTGTCGTGGCGGGTACGTTCGGCTACTTGGCCCCTGAGCGCTGCCGAGGCGAGCAGGCCGCCCCCGCCTCCGACCTCTATTCGCTCGGCTGTCTGTTGTGGAACTGCCTGACCGGTTCGCTGCCCTATGAGGGAAGCGCGACCGAGCAGGTGCTTGCGCATGTCAGTGGTCCCGTGCCCCAACTGCGGGAGACCGACGGTACGTCGGTGGCACTCAACCGAGTGCTCCGGACCCTGATGGCCAAGGATCCGCAGGCGCGCTACCCCGACGCGATCGCGGCGCGTGACGACCTGCTGCGGGTGCGTCAGATCGTCGAGCGGGCAGGTGACACCACGCTGGTGACTGCCCCGCTCGCGGGTCAACACCCAGGAGAGCAACCGACGGTGGCGCGCGTGCCCGACACCGCGGCGTACGCGTTGCCGCCCACGCCGACGACGAACCACACCTCACGCAAGTGGGTGGTCCCGGTGGCTGTCGGATCGGTCGTCGCCGTCCTCGCCGCGGCGGGCGGAGTGTTCGCGCTGACCCGAGGCGGCGACGACGAGTCGACCCCGAAGGCGGCGGTGACGAAGTCGACCGCCACGCCCACTGCCCCGACCTCCTCGGCCTCGACCAAGCCCAAGAAGCCACGCAAGACCCTCACGGCCACAGCCACCGTCACGATGACCGCAGGCACGGCGGGATCGGCCGGCGTGCTGAGCGGTCGAGACGCCAACGGCGACGCCCACGACGACTTCGTCATCCAGACCTCCGACGGCGTCGCGGCAGTGACGCTGTCCGGTGACGACGCCTCGCCGGAGGTGCTGTGGGAGCAATCCACCGACAACCCGTCAGTGCCTGTCGTACGCGAAGACTTCGATGGCGACGGCCTGATGGATCTGGCCTCGATGTCGTTCGTCGAGGGTGGCTGGCTCGTCGAGGTCTCGACGGGCATCGGATCGCGGTTCGAATCCCCCGGGTCCTGGGTGAACTGGGAGGGCGACGCCGAGCAGGACTCCAACATCACCGCGGCCGATTTCACCGGTGACGGTCTGGCCGATCTCGCCGTCGCACGTTCCACCCCCGGAGGCATCGCGATCGATGTGCTCGAGTCGACCGGTTCTTCGTTTGCCGCACCCGTCACGTGGGCGTCGGTGCCGAAATGGACCTGGGCCAACATGAAGATCGTCGCCGGAGACTTCACCGGGGACGGCATCGCGGACCTGGCCGAACTCGGCAAGCCCTGGCGCGGTGGTGTCGATGTGCGGATCTTCGAGTCGTACGGCTCGGGCTTCGCGCCCAACCGCGAATGGATGGCCAACAAGACCTGGGACTGGTCCAAGACCCACCCCCTGGTCGCCGACATCGACGGCGACGGAGTCGTGGACATGCTGATGCTGCGCGACGAGGGCTCCACCACCGCGTACGCCCTGATCTCCAACGGGAGCGAGTTCGAAGACTCCTATCCCCTCGGCACCGTGTCGTCACAAAGCCTGGAACACGTCGCCAGCGTCAGCGTGGACGCAAATCAGGACGGCCGGACCGATCTGGTCGTCCTGGGTGACCTGACCAGCGGGAGTGGCGGGACTATTCAGTCCTTCCTGTCCAACGGTTCGGGACTGGACCCGGCAAGTTCAGGGCGTACGGACTTCAATGTCTCCGGGGCGAGCAGGGCCGTGGGCAGCACCGCGTTGGCGATGAACTGGTAGCCGTCAGGCGCGGGCCTGGCTGATCGCGTACAGCGCGACCGAGGCGGCCACGCCTGCGTTGAGCGACTCCAAGGTCGAGGCCATCGGGATCGAGACGAGTCGATCGCAGGTCTGCGACACCAGGCGCCCGAGTCCGTCGCCCTCCGAGCCGACGACCACGACGAGCGGGCCACGCGCGAGGTCGGCGTCCTCGACCAGTTCGGGCAACGTCAGGTCACCGTCGGCCGCAAGACCGACGACCTGGCAGCCGGCGTCCTGATAGGCCCGGAGTTGTCGGGTCAGATTGACGGTCTGGGCGACCGGGATGCGGGCCGCCGCACCAGCCGAGGTCTTCCATGCCGAGGCAGTCATGGAGGCGGCTCGACGTTCGGGGATCAGCACGCCGTGGGCACCGAATCCCGAGGCGCTGCGGATCACCGCACCAAGGTTGCGCGGATCCGTCACCGAGTCGAGCGCGACGATCAACGGACGCTCGCCCACTGAGGTCGCCGCGTCGAGCAGATCGTCGGCGTGCGCATACTCGTACGCCGGGATGCGCGCCGCCAGACCCTGGTGCACCGCGCCCGCGGTCATCCGGTCGAGTTCGCCGCGCGGCACCTCCATCAGCGCCACGCCGCGCTCATTGGCAAGCTTGAACGCCTCACGCAATCGGCCGTCACGCTCCGCGCCTTCAGCGACATACAGCGCGTTGACCGGGACACCCTCGCGCAGCGCCTCCACCACGCTGTTGCGACCGGCGATCCACTCGGCATCCGAGGTCTTGGTGACTCGACGCTTGGGTCGGGCGGTGGTCGCGTCGGCCTTCTTCTTGGCCTTGTGCGCCTTGTGATAGGGCCGGTCGACCGCCTTCGGGGTCGGACCCTTGCCCTCCAACCCGCGCCGGACCCGACCTCCCGAGCCCGCAGCTGGCTTCTTCGAGGTCTTGCGGATCGCGCCCTTGCGTTGTGAATTGCCTGCCATCACACACTCCACTTCGGCCCGGACGGGGTGTCCTCGATCGTGACGCCGGCGGCCGAGAGTTGGTCGCGGATCGCGTCGGCGCGTCCCCAGTCCTTGTCGGCACGTGCCTGCGCCCGGTCGGTGAGCAGTGCCTGGACCAGCGCGTCGACGACGGGTTCGAGTGAGTCCGTACGGGACTCACCCCACGCCGGATCTGCCGGGTCGAGACCGAGCACGGCGAGCATCGCGCGTACGGCCGTCGCCTCGGCGGCGGCGGACTCCCCCGCCGCGAGCTTGCGGTTGCCTTCGCGCACGGTGTCGAAGAGGACCGCCGTCGCGCCCGAGGTGTTGAGGTCATCGTCGAGCGCGGCAGCGAACGCCGCGGGAAGCGTGGTTTCGAGACGGGCTGCGCCCTCCTCAACCACCGGTTGGCCGGGATTGGTTTCGAGAGAGGTCGGTGCTACCGGTGGTTGAGGAGCCGACGCAGTCGGCGTCTCGAAACCACCGGCCCGCTCCAAGAAGTCCTCCACCCGACGAAAGCCCTTGGCCGCCTCGTCGAGGGACTCGTACGAGAACTCGACGTGGGAGCGATAGTGCGACGAGACCATATAGAAACGCAGTTCGATCCCGCGTACGCGCTTGAGCACCTCGGGGATCAGCAGCGAATTGCCCAGAGACTTGCTCATCTTCTCGCCCGCAGTGGTGATCCAGGCGTTGTGCATCCAGTAGGTCGCGAAGGGGCGGCCGGAGGCTGCGGACTGAGCCAACTCGTTCTCGTGGTGCGGGAAGCGCAGGTCCACGCCCCCGCCGTGGATGTCGAAGGCATCGCCGAGGTACTTGCCCGCCATCGCCGAGCACTCGATGTGCCAGCCAGGACGCCCCGGTCCGTACGGAGAGGGCCAAGCGGCAGTCTCCGGCTCCGAGTCCGCCTTGTACCCCTTCCACAGCGCGAAGTCGCGCGGATCGCGCTTGCCCCGCGGGTCGGCGTCCCCGGCGGGCTCCATGTCGTCGACACCCTGCCGGGTCAGCGAGCCGTACGCCGGCCACGACCGCACGTCGAAGTAGACATCCCCCGAGCCGTCCTCGGCGACGTACGCGTGCCCGAGCGCGATCAGGCGATCAATCAAGGCGATCATCTCGGGCACATGCCCGGTCGCCGCCGGCTCGTACGTCGGTGGCAACACGTTGATCGCGGCCAGCGCCTTGTCGAGTTCGCGCGCCATGTTCTGCGCCAGCGAGTACCAGTGGATGCCCTGTTCGGCCGACTTCGCCAGGATCTTGTCGTCGATGTCGGTGACGTTGCGGATGAAGTCGACCTCGAAGCCCTTCGCGGTCAACCAACGCCGCAGCACGTCGAAGTTCACCGCGCTCCTGACGTGCCCGACATGCGGTTCGCTCTGCACGGTCAGCCCGCAGACGTAGATACCGGCCTTGCCCTCGACGAGGGGCACGAAGTCACGGACTTCGCGCTTGGCGGTGTCATAGAGCCGGAGAGTCACCCGGGCAGTCTAGGGAGCCGGGCCCGCTGCCCCCCAATCATTCACTGGGGCCCATCACTGGGGCCCATCACTCGGGCCCATCACTCGGGCCCATTCACTGGACCCGATCATTCGGCGCTGAACTCGACCTGATGCCAGCCCGTCGCACCATCCGGTAGCACATCGCGGCGTACACTCGTCTGCCACTGCCCGTCCGCGCCACGAGCACGCACCTTCACCACATGGTCGCCGGGTGCCACCTGGGTGACGGCCAGCCACTGCACCCACGTGTTGACCGACGGCACCTCGGCCAGTCGTGCGTCCTGCCAGGCGCCACCGTCCACGGCGATCTGGACCCCGGAGACACCGACCCCCTGGTTCCAGGCGACGCCCGCAAAGGTCACCGCGCCAGCCGAGACCGAGTCGCCGGAGCGCGGGACGTCGATTCTCGAGGCCAGCTTCACCGGACCCCGCTCGGACCACCCGTTGGCAGTCCAGAACGCGGTGAAGTCCTCGAACCTGGTCACCTCCAGGTCGACCACCCACTTGCACGCCGAGACATAGCCGAAGAGTCCGGGCACGATCGTGCGTACCGGAAAACCGTGCTCCAACGTGAGCGCTTCTCCGTTCATCGCCATCGCCAACATGGCGCCACGCTGGTCCTGCAGCGCGGCCAGCGGGGTGCCGCAGGTCCAGCCGTCCTGGCTGGTCTGAAGCACCGCGTCCGCGTCCGTGTGCGCCCCTGCCTCTGCTAGCAGGCCGGTGAGGCGTACGCCCGACCACCAGGCGTTGCCGATCAGTCCCCCGCCGACCTGGTTGGAGACGCAGTTGAGCGTCATCCACTGCTCGGTGAGCTCGCGGCGAGCCAGGTCGTCGTAGGTCAAGGTGAGTTCGCGCTCGACCATCCCGTGGATCCGCAGCCGCCACTCGAACGGGTCGATCGTGGGCACCGCGATCGCGGTGTGGATGACATAGAAGTCCCGTACGGGTGTCTGCCACGGGGCGAGTCCCTCGGCGGCGGTGACGTAGGCAGCGTCGACCTCCGGTGACGTCACGCCGCCCAGGTGCACCAGCCTGCGCACCTTCTCGACGCGACGCCGACCGCGCCCTGCCCAGCGCCCACCTGCGGCCACCACGGCAGCGCCGACGGCCAGCAGCAACGTACGCCGTGAAGGCCCCGGCGTCGCGGGAGCCGACGCCGCCTGCAGCGGCGACGTCACCCAACGCAATCCCACCACCCAACCGAGCAGACCGACGGCCAGCGGGACCAGGTCCCACCGGCTCGCACCGGGACGGGTCAGGACGGCGATCAGGCCGATCGCCGCGAGGATCAGGTAGCCCGTGTCCGCGCGCCACAGACCGTCGCGTGCCTGGTCGCCCAGAAGACAGAAGACCACGACCAAGATCGCGATCGTGGCGCCCACCAGCAGGGGTTTGTCCGCCGGGCCGACGGTGTCCAGCGCCCAGCGGACCACGACCCCGGGCGTGATCGCGATCAGGAGTTCGTCCACGGCCACGACCGGGGACTGCCGCACGGTGAGCATCAGACTCACGGCATAACTTGCGGCGAGGCCGGCAAGGCCCGCGACCAGCCCGGCGAGCCGCCAACGCCAACGCGGAGCCTGCGCGTTCTCGCGAACGCGCTCCACGGAGGAGTCAGCCGCGGCAGTCATGAAGGCGATTGTCGCAGCCTCTGGTCGGCGTGCGGCATGATCCGAGCGTGCACTCCACCCCCAACTTCCGTGTCGGCACGGGTGTCGACGTCCATCGACTCGTGCCGGGTGTCCCGCTACACCTGGCCGGACTCGCCTGGCCTGACGAGGAGTACGGCCTGGAGGGCCATTCGGATGCGGACGTCGCCGCGCATGCGGCCTGCGATGCGCTGCTCGCCGCCGCTGGCCTCGGCGATCTCGGCTCCAACTTCGGCACTGCCCAGCCCGAATGGGCCGGTGCCTCGGGAGCCGCCCTGCTGTCCGAGACCGCCCGACGCGTACGCGCTGCCGGCTTCGAGATCGGCAACGTGTCGGTGCAGGTCATCGGCAATCGGCCGAAAATCGGGCCGCGACGCGAGGAGGCACAGGTGGCATTGAGCAGTGCCGTGAGCGCGCCCGTCTCGGTCAGTGCCACCACCACCGACGGGCTCGGCCTCACCGGCCGCGGCGAAGGCATCGCCGCCATCGCCACCGCGCTCGTGAGTCGCTGACCATGTCGGTCGCGATCGTCATCCTCGCCGCGGGGTCAGGCACCCGGGTCGGGGCGGAGGTCAACAAGGTCTTGCTGCCCGTCGGCGAGATGCCGCTGCTGGCGCACTGCGTACGCACGGCGCTGACGGTCCCCGGGGTTATTCGCGTGCTGGTCGTCACCCGCGCCGACGAACGCGACGAGGTGGCAACGGCTCTGTTGCCGCACCTGGGTGATGCGGAGATCACCCTGGTCCACGGCGGTGCCACTCGTCACGCGTCGGAGACCAATGCCCTTCGCGTGCTCGCAGACGACATTCACCGTGGCCTGATCGAGACGGTGGCGATCCACGACGGGGCTCGCCCGCTGGCGCCCCGCTCGCTGTTCGAAAGCGCCCTGGCCGCTGCCCATGAGCACGGCGGCGCCCTGCCCACGGTCTCCGTACGCGGGCTGGTCGACGACACCGGCGCCGAGGCACCGGGCGAATTGGTCACGGTGCAGACGCCGCAAGCGTTCCGCGCCACCACCCTGCTCGACGCCTACCTGAAGGCTGCCGAGGACGGCTTCGAGGGCACCGACACCGCCGCCTGTCTTGCGCAGTACGCCCCCGACGTCCGCCTCATGGGCGTCCCGTCGACGCCGCTCAACCTCAAAGTCACGTTCGCCGAGGACGTGGCCGCGGTCGAACATCTGCTGCGCAGCGGCCCGGCATGAAGGCGTACTAGGGCCTCGGCGCGGCCGTGAGCGCTTCCAACAGTTGCAGGTCCTCGGCTGAGGACACGCGGCGTGCGCTGGGGGGCGCCTCGATCCACTCCAGGTGCTCGCCGCGCTCGACCAGTGCGCGGCAGAGGGCGATGAACTCGGTCGGCGGCGTACGGTCGAAGGCCTCCACGACGCGCAGCGGCAACACCATCGGGGACACGACCGCGCGCAGCCGGTCTCGATCGACGGTGCGGCCCACCTGGCCTACCACTAGTTCCTTGACGGTGTCGGTGACCGGTCGAGACGCCACCACCACGCGGTCGTTCAGCACCGCTCGGGTCACGCACGCGGCCAGGAAGTCCGGTGGCGTCATCGGGCACAACGCATCGTGAAGCACCAGTGCGTCACCCACGGCTGCCGCACGCTCGGCGATGGCAGACCACGGCGCATCCGGGTCGATCGGCTCGATCCCGGCGGCTTCCAACGCCAATACCGCGCAGCGGACTAACGGCTCGCCGTGGATCAGGGCGTACGGCAGCGACCCCCGGTCGCGTTCCCACACCAGCCCGAGGGCGGGCGGGGCCTCGGGAGTCAGATCGGACACGTGCCGGAACCTATCGCGTGCGACCGGCCGATAAATGCATACCGGGCCCCGTGAGGTTCACGGGACCCGGTGCGAATGCAGTGTGGATCAGGAAGCGAGGACCTCGTCGAGCATGGCCTCTGCCTTGTCCTCGTTGGTCTTCTCCGCGAGCGCGAGCTCGGAGACCAGGATCTGGCGAGCCTTGGCCAGCATCCGCTTCTCACCCGCGGACAGGCCACGGTCGCGCTCACGGCGCCACAGGTCGCGTACGACCTCGGCGACCTTGTTGACGTCACCGGAGTGCAACTTCTCGAGGTTGGCCTTGTAGCGACGCGACCAGTTGGTCGGCTCCTCCACCTGCTGGGCACGCAAGATGTCGAAGACCCGGTCCAGGCCCTCCTTGTCGACCACGTCGCGGACACCGACGAGGTCCAAGTTGCATGCTGGCACTCGTACGACCAGGTCCTGCTGAGCGACGATCCTCAACACGAGGTATTGCCGGTCCTCTCCCTTGATCTGCCGCATCTCGATGTCCTCGATGACTGCGGCCCCGTGATTGGGGTAGACGACCGTTTCGCCGACAGTGAAAGTCATATGTTCAGTTCCCTTCCTAAGGTGACCAGTCTAACACGGGCCCCTGTCCATCCCCACATCGTTTGCGCAGGTCAGAGCCGCAATGGGGGGTTGACATATCGCAAAGGGTTATGCGTCAACCGACACTAGATCGCCCTCTTCGCACCGAGACGGCCTTCGGCCGCTACGCTGTGGCCATGCATGCGCGTCGCTCATTCCTCTCGGCCGTCGCGGCCGCGGCCTTGGCGTTCCCCGCCCTCACCGCCTGTGGGTTCGACATGGGCACCAACCGCGAATATCAACCAGGTGCCGGATCCAATGAGGTCGGCGAGATCAGCGTGCTCAACGCTGCCATCGTGGCGGCGACACCTGACCGCGGCTCCTTCGTCGCCAGCATCAACAACGGCACGGACGACGCGATCAAGCTCACCTCGATCGAAAGCGGCGGCGCCGGCGACATCACCGTACGCAACGTCGGCAACGTCGAGGTCGCCAAGCACGGTCTGGTCAACCTGGCTGCGGCCGCCGAGCCGATCGTGGCGTTCGGCAAGTTCGAGCTGGGCAACAATGTCGACCTGGTCTTGAGTTTCGACAACGGCTCCACCGTGGAGGTCACGGTGCCGGTGGTGGCCAACGTGGGCCAGTGGGAGGACATCCCCGTCCCAAGCGCCCCCGAGTGAGTCGACCCGACTAGCCCGGAGACCCCCGCGCCCCAGCGCAAATCTCTCAGCGCAAATCTCTCAGCGCACATCCCTCAGCGCACATCCCTCAGGGAGGAACCCATGGCCCTCGGCACTTTGATTCTGCTCCGCCACGGCGAGAGCGAATGGAACGCCAAGAACTTGTTCACCGGCTGGGTCGACGTGGCCCTGACGGAGAAGGGTCGCGGCGAAGCGGTTCGGGGTGGGGAACTGATCAAGGAGTCCGGCCTCCTGCCGGACGTTGTGCACACCTCGCTGCAACGCCGGGCGATCAACACCGCCGCGCTCGCCCTCGACGCCGCCGACCGGCACTGGATCCCGGTCAAGCGCAACTGGCGGCTCAACGAGCGGCACTACGGTGCACTGCAGGGCAAGGACAAGAAGCAGACGTTGGAGGAGTTCGGCGAGGAGCAGTTCATGCTCTGGCGCCGCTCCTTCGACACGCCCCCGCCCCCGCTGGACGACGCGTCCGAGTGGTCGCAAGCCGGCGATCCGCGGTACGCCGACCTGGGTGCGGACCTGCCGCGCACCGAATGCCTCAAGGACGTGATCGAGCGGTTCCTGCCCTATTGGGAGACCGAGATCGTCCCCGATCTTCGCGCGGGCAAGAACGTCCTCGTCGCTGCCCACGGCAACAGCCTGCGGGCGTTGGTCAAGCACCTGGACCAGATCTCCGACGACGACATCGCGGGACTCAACATCCCGACCGGAATGCCGTTGGTCTACCGCCTCGACGAGGATCTGCAGCCGACCGTGAAGGGCGGCCAATACCTCGACCCCGAGGCGGCGGCAGCCGCCGCAGCGGCGGTCGCCAACCAAGGCCGCTGATCACGCGCCACCAGCAACCACGAAAAGCGGGCCTGTCGCCATGACAGGCCCGCTTACTGGTTGTCGCTGGGCGAAGACTCAGTTCATCTCGCCGTGCTGGCCGGTAACCACGAAGATCACGCGGTTGGCCACGGACACGGCGTGGTCGGCGATCCGCTCGTAGTAGCGGCCCAGCAGCGCGATATCGACGGCCGCCTCGACCCCGTGGTCCCAGTCGGTGCCCAGGAGTTCTTGGAAGGTCGCCACTCGCAGCCCGTCCATCTCATCGTCCATCAGCGCCAGTTCGTCGGCGGCTTCGATCTCACGATCGGCGATGATGCGTACGACTCGTTGCACCATCTGTTCGGCAACCGTGGCCATCCGCAGCATCATCGGTCGCGCCGGCACCGGAACGGCGATATGCGGGACCCGCAGTCGCGCGATCTTGGCGACGTGCACCGACAGGTCACCCATCCGCTCGAGTTCGGCGACCATCCTCAGGGCGGCGACGACCGTACGCAGGTCGCCCGCGACCGGCTGCTGCAGCGACAGCACCTCGAAGCACCGCTCCTCGACCTGCTCGGCGAGCCGGTCGATCTCCTTGTCCTGGGAGATGACCCGTTCGGCGGTCGAGGCATCGGCAGACAGCAGCGCATGGCTGGCCTCCTGCACCTGGGAGTGGACCTGCCGGGCCATCTCCGCAAGGTCGGTGATGGTTGCCTCAAGTTGTTCGATAAATGCCTCACGCATGGCGCCAACCCTAGATTGCGGGGGTAACGCGAGGTGCGGAAGCGGTGAACGTGAAGTGAACTCTCCGCGTCGTTGCTGCTCAGCGGGGGTGGCGCACCCCAGTTCGAGCCTATTGTGGGCGGCATGGACGCTACCGCCCAGACGATGCTCGCTGCCCTGGTGGGCGGCATCATCGTCGGCGGTGCCGTGCTGGCCTGGATGTTGAGCGAGCGCGAACAACGCGCGGTCGTGTCACCCGAGCCGGCAATTCCGGACGGCGTCGCGGCCGTGTTGTCGGTGCTGCGCAGTTCGGCGGTTCTGATCGACGACAACGACCAGGTCTTGAAGGCGTCCGCTCCGGCGTACGCGTTCGGGCTCGTGCGCGGAGACCGACTGGCGGCCGCGGAGTTGGCCGATCTGGTCCGCGTGGTGCGCCGCGACGGACAGATCCGAGAGACCGAGTTGCTTATCTCGCGTGCCGACCTGCCTCCACGGACGGTGACCGCCCGCGTCGCGCCCTTGGGAACGAGCCTGGTGCTCGCGCTGGTCGAGGACCGCACCCGCGAACGTCGACTCGAAGCGATCCGGCGTGACTTCGTGGCCAATGTCAGTCACGAACTCAAGACCCCGGTCGGCGCGATCCGGCTTCTGGCCGAGGCAGTCGGCGACGCCGCCGACGACCCCGAGGCAGTGCGCAGATTCTCCAAGCGGATGCACGGGGAGAGCGACCGGCTCGCCCGACTGGTGCAGCAGATCATCCAGCTCTCCCGACTCCAGGACGACGAGGCTCTCGACCACCCCACGCCCATCGACCTCGACGAGATCGGGTCGGCGGCACTCGAAGCGTCCAGCACCGACGCGATGGCGCGTCGCATCGAGTTGGTCCGCAGCGGCGAGACCGGGCTGGCCGTGATGGGCAGCCACCAACAACTGCAGGCCGCGGTCAGCAATCTGGTCGCCAATGCCGTGACCTACTCCCCCGAGGGCTCGACGGTCGTGGTCGACACCCGCAGCACCGAAGGCCGGGTCGAGCTGAGCGTGATCGATCAGGGCATCGGCATCTCCGAGGACGAGATCTCCCGGATCTTCGAACGCTTCTACCGCGTCGACCCGGCCCGCCATCGCTCCACCGGCGGCACCGGTCTGGGGCTGTCCATCGTCAAGCACGTCGCCAGCACCCACGGCGGCGAGGTATCGGTCTGGTCCGAACCCGGTCACGGCTCGACCTTCACCCTGACGCTTCCCCGCCTCCAGCAGGCCTCGGACGGCGAAGTCTCACCACAAGATGATTCCACCAACCAGGAGGTGCGCCCGTGACGCGGGTGCTCGTCGTCGAAGACGAAGAAGCTATTCCGACGCCTTGTCCTACATGCTGCGGCGTGAGGGGTACGAGGTCGCGATCGCGGCTACCGGACCCGAGGCGCTGAGCGAGTTCGAACGCAACGGCGCCGACGTGGTGCTGCTCGACCTGATGCTGCCGGGAATCCCGGGCACCGAGGTGTGCCGACAGATCCGGCTGACGTCCAATGTGCCGGTGATCATGGTGTCGGCCAAGGACGAGGAGGTCGACAAGGTCGTCGGTCTCGAACTCGGTGCCGACGACTACGTCACCAAGCCGTACTCCCCTCGCGAACTGGTGGCTCGTATCCGCGCCGTCCTGCGCCGCGGGCAGGATGTCGATCTGGTTCCCGCCACCCTGGAGGCCGGGCCGATCCGGATGGATGTCGAACGCCATGTGGTCACCATCGATGGCCACGAGCAACGTCTGCCTCTCAAGGAGTTCGAACTGCTGGAGATGTTCTTGCGCAATCCGGGCCGCGTGCTCACGCGCGGACAGCTGATCGATCGAGTCTGGGGCTCCGACTACGTCGGTGACACCAAGACCCTGGACGTGCACGTGAAGAGGCTGCGCTCCAAGCTCGAACCCGAGCCCTCGACCCCGCGATACCTGATCACCGTGCGCGGACTGGGCTACAAGCTCGAGGTCTGACCCGCTCCCATCGGCCGAGTCCGGCGTGCGTGCGGGAATGCGTACGCCCTAGGGTCGGCGCGTGAGTTCGACCTCCCCGCCGACCTGGGTAGCACCCACCGCGGTGGCGGTCACCATGGTCTTGTGGGCTTCGGCCTTCGTCGGCATCCGGCACTTGGGAGCGGACTTCTCTCCCGGGGCGCTGTCCCTGGGCCGGCTCCTGGTGGGTTCGGCCGCGCTCGGGCTGGTTGCCCTCCGGCACCCCTGGATCCGGCCGAGCCGCGGTGACTGGTGGCGCCTGATCGCGATCGGCACGCTCTGGTACGCCATCTACAACGTGGCCCTGAACGAGGGCGAACATCATGTGGATGCGGGAACGGCCGCGATGCTGCTGCAGTTGTCGCCGGTGCTGCTCAGCGTGCTGGCGGTCCTCTTCCTCGGCGAACGCTTCAGCGTGTGGTTGGGGGTCGGGCTGGTGGTCGCCTTCTCGGGTGTCGCGCTGATCGCGACCGGCAGCAGCGAAGACAGCAATCGTGACCCCGTCGGCGTCGCGCTGTGCCTGCTGGCCGCGCTGGTCTACTCGGTGAGTGTGGTGCTGCAGAAGCCGATGAGCGGGCGGCTGCGAGCCGGCCAGATCACCTGGGTGGCCTGCACCGTGGGTGCGGTGCTGTGCCTGCCCTTCGCCCCGACCTTGTGGCACGAGGCGACCGCCGCGCCGATGTCGTCGCTGGGCTGGCTGATCTATCTGGGAGTCTTCCCGACCGCGATCGCCTTCACCACGTACGCCTACGCGCTGACCCACATGAATGCCTCGTCGCTGGGGGTGACGACCTACCTGGTGCCCCCGATCACCATCGTGATGGGGCTGGTGTTGCTCGGCGAGGAGCCGCCGAGGTTGGCCTACCTAGGCGGCGTGGTCGCGTTGTTCGGGGTGTGGTTGGCGCGCCGCACCCCCAAGGTCGAGCCGCGGGTCGTGGGGCGTTGAGGCGCGCACTTACTTAGCGCTCGGGGCGCTCCGGGCGCTCCAACCAACCACGGAAAGCCTCCAGATTGGCGGTGGATTCGCCGCGGGAGATCCGCCACTGCCATTCCTTGCGGATCGAGGTGGCGAACCCGAGTTCGAGCAGAGTGTTGAACGAGCCGTCGGCCGTCTCCAGAACCGTGCCGAGCAGCCGGTCGAGTTCGTCGTGGGTGACCACGCTCAACGGCAATCGGCCGTCGAGGTAGATGTCCCCCATCGCGTCGAGGGCGAAGGCGACGCCGAACAGTTTGAGGTTCTTCTCCAGCAGCCAGCGATACACGCCCACGTGATTCTCGTCGGGTTGGCGACACACGAACGCATGCACACCGAGAGCGTGGGTCCCGACGTCGAGCCGTACGGGTGTCGCGAGTTTGCGTACGCCCGGCAGGTCGAAGGAGAACATCGTCTCGACCTCGTCGTAGGCGAGATCCTGCTCAGCCAGGTAGGACCGGATGACCTCGGCCGGCGTCATCGGGCGGTGTCCGTACGCATGGCGGAGCGGGCCTTGGCATAGACGTCGAGAGTGCGGTCGGTCGTACGCTCCCAGGAGAACTCGGCCGCCTGCTCGACCGCACCGCGCGCCAGCCGCTCGCGAAGGGCAGGGTCGGCCACGATCTTCTCGATGCTCGCCGCCCAGTCGCGCGGATCGTGACCGTCGACCAACATTCCGCTGACGCCGTCTCGTACGACCGTCGTGAGCCCGCCCACCGCCGCGGCGACGACCGGCGCACCGGCTGCCTGGGCCTCGACTGCGACCAATCCGAACGACTCGTTGTGCGACGGAACCGCGACAAGCGTCGACGCGGCGAACCAACGTGCGAGTTCGGCCTGGCCGACCGGCGGTACGAAACGGACGACATCATCGAGGTCAAGGTCTGCCACCAGGTCGGCCAACGCCGTCGGATGCTCCAGCCCCGAGCCCGACGGACCGCCTACGATCGGCACCACGAGCCGCGAGCGCAGCGACGGGTTGCGATCGAGCAGCACTGCCACGGCTCGGACCAGCACGTCAGGGGCTTTCAGCGGCTGCAACCGCCCGGCGAAGAGCAGGATCAACGCGTCCTCGGACAACCCCAAGGCGGTGCGAGCCGACTGCTGGCCGATCGGTTGGAAGACATCCAGGTCGACCCCGGGATGCACCACCTCGACCCGAGCCGGATCCGCGGCATAGAGGGCGATCAACTCACCCGCTTCACGATCGGTGTTGGCGATCAGCATGTCGGCGGCTTCGACCACCTGCTCCTCGCCGATCATCCGCGCCATCGGCTCGGCACTGTCCCCCTGAGCCAGCGAGGCGTTCTTGACCTTGGCCATCGTGTGCATGGAGTGGACCAACGGCACACCCCACCGATCACGCGTCAGAGCACCGACCTGACCCGACAGCCAGTAGTGAGAGTGCAAGGCGGTGTAGTGGCCCGCATCCTGGCCCGCCTCGGCGCGCAGCACCTCGCGCGCGAAGACACACAACTGCGCGGGCAGTTCCTGCTTGCTGAGCCCCTCGAACGGACCGGCCTCGATGTGGCGTACGAGCACCCCCGGCGCCGCCTCGGAGATTGCGGGAAGTTTCGACGACGTGGCCCTGGTGAAGACGTCGACCTCGATGCCGCGCTGGGCCAGTCGCTTGGCCAACTCGATGACATAGACGTTCATGCCGCCCGCATCGCCGGTGCCGGGCTGATCGAGCGGGGAGGTGTGCAGGCTGATCATGGCCACGCGTTCGGGCCTGGTCTGATGTGCGTGCACGGCTCCAGTGTGACACCTGCCAAACCGGCCCCGCCGTTCCCGCCCGCTCTGATTGAATGGCGTTGTGCAGACGATCGGACTCCTCGGTGGGATGAGTTGGGAGAGCAGCGCGGCGTACTACCGCATGCTCAACGAGGGCGTCGCGGAGCGTCTCGGGGGCCTCTCCTCACCCAAGCTGGTGCTCAGCACCGTCGACTTCGCCGAGCTGACCTCCCTCGAAGAGGACCAGAAGTGGGACCAGGTCGGCGCCCTGCTCGGCGATGCCGCTCAAGGTGTCGAACGCGCCGGCGCTGACTTCGTCGTGATGTGTACGACCACCTTCCACAAGGTCGCGGACCAGGTCGAGCAGTCCGTGTCGATCCCACTGCTGCATCTGGCCGACGTGGTGGCTCAGGCCTGCCTGGCCGCGCGCGTCACCACGGTCGGTTTCATCGGCACCCAGGTCGCGATGACCGATCCGGTCTTCATCGAGCGCGTCGAACGCCACGGCGTGCGGGTGCTGGTCCCCGACGTACGCCATCACGCTTACCTCAACGACGCGATCTATGAGGAACTCGTACACGGTCACGTGCTGGCGCGCACCCGTCGCGGCGTGGTGTCGATCATCGACGAACTGTGGGATGCGGGCGCCGGCGGCGTCTTGCTGGGCTGCACCGAACTCGAACTCCTCGTCGATCAGTCCGACGTCGAGATTCCCGTCTTCCCCTGCACCACCTTGCATGTCCAAGCAGCCCTGGACCGCGCCCTAGCCTGAACCACACCCGCCTGGTCAGCGCTCCAAGCCACTCTGGAGCACCAGGGCTGCCAATTCTGCCAACTCCGGCGTCAGATGTTGCTCCGGCACGGTGAACTCGGAACGTTCGGGCAACGCGAAGCAATAGACGAAGTGGTCGGGCATGGGGGGGCCGCCCTTGACCTGGTGGACCTGCACCCGGCGACACAGCACGGCCGCCTCGGCGGCCTCCGGGCTGCCGTCCGTGAGATCAATCGCGCCCTCGACGGTGCGTCCGGCGAAGCCGCCCGTACGCCGCACGGCCACCGTGCCGGCCTCGCCGAGCGTCCCGCTCCCTCCGCTCGCGACCGAGCCGGCCCCGGTGACGCCCACGTCCGCCCAAGCCTTCGCGACCAGGTCACGATGGGCTCCCGCCGACTCGATCGTCAATGCCGCGAACGCGTCGAAGTCGGCGGTCGGGCGCAGTCCGCCTGCGGTCCAGGCTTGCCACCAGATCCGGCCGGCGCCCTCCCACGACGCGCCGCCGATCGAGGTTGCGGCCAACTGGAAGGCCCGGTTGGGGATGCCGGAGTTGAGATGCACGCCGCCGTTGTCATCACGGGTGTCGAGGTAGTCGCTCATATGGCCGACCTGGGGATCCTTGCCGAGCGCCGGGTCGTCGTACGCGGTCCCAGGTGCCGCCATGTCGCGCAGGCCACGCGCCTTGATCCCGGGCACGAAGATGCCCTCACCGATCAGCCAGTCGGCCTCGTCGGCACTTTGACCCAGGACCCGCTGCTTCACGCAGGCCGCGAACACGTCCGAGAGTGATTCGTTGAGCGCGCCCGACTGGTCGCGATAGACCAGGCCCGCGGCGTACTGCGTCACCGCGTGGGCGAACTCGTGGGCCATCACGTCGACCGGCTTGGTGAACCGCTCGAAAACGGTGCCATCGCCGTCACCGAACACCAGTTGAGTGCCGTCCCAGAACGCGTTGTCGTAGTCCTGTGCGTAGTGCACCGTGATGGACAGCCGCGCGCCGCGGTCGTCGTACGAATCCCGCTCGAAATCGCGCGCCAACGCCAACGCCGCCACGGCGCCGGCCGCGGCCTCGTCCACCGCCAGGTCCCCGCTCTCTGCGTCACCATCGCGGCGCACTGCGCGTCCGGGCAGCGTGGTGTCGTTGTCGGCGGAGTGGACGATCCAGGCAGACGTCGTGGCCTCCGGTCCGGCGGCGGATTCGGGAGCCAGGTCGCGCTTGGCTCGCAACTCACCGTCGGTGCGCAACGTCCCCTCGGCTGCGTCCGGCGTGGGGCACCGCTGCGCGACCTCGCGCAACAAGTAGGGCGGGATGAAGGTGCAGCGGGCTCCGAGACTGCTCATGGGACATGCCTACCTGGTGCCACCGACAGCGCGGAAAACCTCAGGCCTCGGGCGTCCCTTGGTGGAAGCGTTGCTGCCAGCCGCCGGGCGTACGCACCCACCAGGACGAGCGCAGCCGCGAGTCGTCGTCGGAGACCGCACGCCACACGAGCAGGATCTGGTCCGGGCCGATCTTCTCGACCGACAGCACGTCGAGGCTCACCGGCGACGCGAGCGGGCCGATCTCCGCAAGCAGGTCCGCGCGGCTCCACAGCCGCCCCGATGCGCCGATCTCCTGCCACTGGGGATGCAGCAGGGCGGCGACGGCCGGCGGATCGGACCGTACGTCATCCGCGAGCAGCGAACGTTCGAGTTCGACCACCGTCTCCTCGTCGCTGCGCTCGTTCTCGTCGAGCATCGAGAAGAGGTCGTCCTCGGGCTCGGTCTGCCCCACTTCGTACGCGTGGTGCAGCGCGACCCCGCCCATCCCGGGCCCGGCATCGGGGTCGCGTCCCTCTTTGTGGGCCAGGGCCGCAGCATTGGCCAGGCGGTCGGCCTGCTCGTTGAGCTCGTGACCGGAGTGGCCCTTGACCCATTCGAACTTGACAGCTCGACCCTGCATCGCGGCGTCCAGCGCCTTCATGATCTCGACATTTTGGACCGGCTTGCCGTCGCCCTTCTTCCAGCCTTTGCGCTTCCAGCCGGCCATCCATTTGGTGACGCTGTTGATGACGTACGTCGAGTCGCACACGATGACGAGGTCCTCGTCGAGATGCGCGGTCTGCTGCAGCAGGTCGAGTACGGCGGTCAGTTCGCCCATGTTGTTGGTGCCGTGCGCCCAACCGCCGCTGGCCCAACGTTCCTCATCGACGTACCAACCCCAGCCGGCGGGGCCTGGGTTGCCGAGGGCAGATCCGTCGGCGGCTGCAGTGATCGTCACGCAGGCATGGTGCCACGATGGCGCCTATGACCACCGATCGCATCGCCGTCGTCACCGGCGCCTCCAGCGGCATCGGAGCCGCGACCGCCCGGGAGTTGGCCCGTTTGGGCTTCCACGTCGTCTGCGCGGCCCGGCGTACGGACCGGATCGTTGCGCTGGCCGACGAGATCGGCGGTCGCGCGGTCACCTGTGACGTGACCTCCGACGAATCCGTCGCCGCGCTCGCCGAGTCCGTGGGCGTGGTGCACGTCCTGGTGAACAACGCAGGCGGCGCCCTGGGCGTGGACCGCGTCGAGGACGCCGATCTCGATCAGTGGCGCTCGATGTACGAGACCAACGTGCTGGGCCTGGTCCGCGTGACCAAGGCATTGCTGCCCGCGTTGCGCGCGTCGGGCGAGGGGTTGATCGTCAACGTCGGGTCACTCGCGGGGCGGGTGTCGTACGAACGTGGTGCCGGGTATGTGGCTGCCAAACACGCGACGCGTGTCGTCACCGAGACCCTGCGTCTCGAACTCAACGGCGAACCCATCCGGATCTCCGAGGTGGCGCCCGGGATGGTGCACACCGAGGAGTTCTCACTCGTACGCCTCGGTGGCGATCAGGCCGCGGCCGACGCCGTCTACGCGGGTGTCGACAAGCCCCTGCTGGCCCACGACATCGCCGACGCGATCGGCTGGATCGCGACCCGCCCGGCGCACGTCGACATCGACGAGATCGTGATCAAGCCCGTAGCCCAGGCGGCACCGCACAAGGTGCACCGCGCGGGTTGAGCTGCGTGAGCTTGGAGAGTCCCCGGCCGGCCGGGGACTCTCATGGTGTGTAACCGATGCATTGGTCACACACCATGAGACTTGGTTACTAACCCACGCCCAGCCGAGGGCCGAAGGATCGACCCGCCAACACGGTTATCCACAGCCTGGCGTCGTCTGGGTTGGCCAGGAGATCACAAGGGGCATGCACTGGGAATGGAAGACGTCTTCGACAGCGACGAGATCAGCGCCATGTTGCTCTTGCGCCGTGACCTGGTGGCCCAAGGGCTCAGCGACAATCAGATCAGTCGGCTGCGACGAGGCGGGGTGTACGAACGAGTCCGGTACGGCGCCTACTTCCCCGGCGGCATCTGGGACCAGATGTCCGACGAAGCCAAGCACCGCGTACGCGCTCGAGCGGTGCTGCGTACAGCCGCCGACGACTCCATCCTGAGTCACCTGTCCTCGGTGATCGAACGCGGCGTGCCTGTGTGGGGTTTTGATCTGAGCGTCGTCCACACCACCCGCATGCTGGGCAAGTCCGGGCGAAACCATAGGGACTGGACTCAGCATCGCGGAAGACTGAACGACGACCAGGTCGAGTTGATCGAAGGCATCCGTGTCACCCGGGCTGCTCGGAGCGCGGTGGAACTCACCACGATCGGGACTCTTGAGGCTTCCGTGGTCGCAATCGACGGGTTGTTACACGCTGGCTGCTTTACCCGGCAACAGCTCGCGGATGAAGTTGAGGCGTGTCGACACTGGCCGTCCTCGTTGACCGCCGACATGGTCTTGCGACTGGTTGATGGGCGCCACGAATCGGTCGGCGAGCGACGGTTCGACTTCTTGTGCTTCAAGCAGGGCCTGCCTCGTCCTGAGCCTCAGGTCGACGTACACGACGCATCGGGCGCATTCGTTGCTCGGGTCGACTTTGCGTGGCCCGAGTACGAGGTCTTTCTCGAGTTTGACGGCAAGCAGAAGTACTTCGACTTCCGCCGCGAGGGCGAATCGCTGGAGCAGTTCTTAGTGCGCGAGAAGCAACGACAGGAACGAGTCTCGCTGGAGACAGGTTGGTTCTGTATTCGCATCACGTGGGCGGACCTGGCTCAGCCCGCCCGCCTGGCACGTCGCATCCGCGCGATCCTGAAAGCCCGTGGCCTGGCCGCTGCATGACGATGTGGATTGTCCATCCGTGTGACTAAGTCTCACGGTTCGGTGTCAATGCATCGGTTACTTACCGTGAAAGTCCCCGGCCGGCCGGGGACTCCTAGGGCGCGACGATGCCACTCCCGCGCGAGGCCCGACCTAGACTGGTGTTTCGTGTCCCTGAAGCGCTCTGACATCCGCAACGTCGCCATCGTCGCCCACGTCGACCACGGCAAGACCACCCTCGTCGACGCGATGCTGCGTCAAGGTGGTGCCTTCACCGCTCACCAGGCCGAGGGCGTGGCCGAGCGGGTGATGGACTCCGGTGACCTGGAGCGTGAGAAGGGCATCACGATCCTGGCGAAGAACACCGCGATCCGCTACACCGGCCCGAGCGCGGCCGAGCACGACGCACCCGACGGGATGACGATCAACATCATCGACACCCCCGGCCACGCCGACTTCGGCGGCGAGGTCGAGCGCGGGCTGTCCATGGTCGACGGCATCGTGCTGCTCGTCGACGCCTCCGAGGGCCCGCTCCCCCAGACCCGCTTCGTCCTCCGCAAGGCACTCAACGCGGGGATGCCCGTGATCTTGGTGGTCAACAAGACCGACCGCGGCGACGCACGGATCGCGGAAGTCGTGGACGAGACGTACGAGCTCTTCATGGACCTGCTCGACGACTCCCACAGCCAGGACGCGCTGGACTTCCCGGTGATCTATGCCTCCGGCAAGGCAGGCATCGCGGCGCTCGACGCGCCCGGGGACGGCACGCTGCCCGACGGCGACAGCCTGGAGCCGCTCTTCCGCACCATCTTGGAGACTATCCCCGCACCGACGTACGACGAGGACGCCCCGCTCCAAGCGCACGTGACCAACCTTGACGCGAGCCCGTTCCTGGGTCGTCTCGCACTGCTGCGTGTCCACCAGGGCACCTTGAAGAAGGGGCAGCAGGTCGCCTGGATGCGCCGTGACGGCAGCACCAAGACCGTCAAGATCACCGAACTGTTGATCACCGAGGGTCTCGACCGCAAGCCCGGCGAGTCCGCCGGACCGGGCGACATCGTCGCGGTCGCGGGCATCCCGGAGATCACGATCGGTGAAACGCTCGCGGACGCGGAGAACCCGATCGCGCTGCCACTGATTCACGTGGACGAGCCGGCCATCTCGATGACGATCGGTACGAACACCAGCCCGCTGGTCGGCAAGGGCGGCAAGGGCCACAAGGTCACCGCGCGCCTGGTCAAGGACCGCCTCGACTCCGAGCTCGTCGGCAACGTGTCGCTGCGCGTGCTCCCCACAGAACGCCCCGACGCGTGGGAGGTGCAGGGCCGTGGCGAGTTGGCGCTGGCGATCCTGGTCGAGCAGATGCGACGTGAGGGGTACGAACTCACGGTCGGCAAGCCGCAGGTCGTCACCAAGGAGATCAACGGCAAGCTGCACGAGCCGATGGAGCGGCTGACGATCGACGCGCCGGAGGAATACCTCGGCACGATCACCGAGCTGCTCGCGCTGCGCAAGGGCCGGATGGAGTCGATGACCAACCACGGCACCGGCTGGGTGCGGATGGAGTTCATCGTGCCGGCGCGTGGCCTGATCGGATTCCGTACGGATTTCCTCACCGAGACCCGTGGCACCGGCATCGCCCACCACATCTCCGAGGGGTACGAGCCGTGGTCGGGCGAGATCCGTTCGCGTGCCTCGGGCTCCCTGGTCGCGGACCGTTCGGGCGCGGCGACGGCGTACGCCATGACGAGCCTGCAGGAGCGCGGCGTGATGTTCGTCGAGCCGACCACCGAGGTCTATGAGGGCATGATCGTCGGCGAGAATTCTCGCGCGGACGACATGGACGTCAACATCACCAAGGAGAAGCAGCAGACCAACATCCGCTCCGCGACCAGCGACAACTTCGAGAAGCTGATCCCGCCCAAGCGGCTCTCGCTGGAGCAGTGCCTGGAGTTCTGCCGTGAGGACGAGTGCGTCGAGGTGACCCCGGAGACCGTACGCATCCGCAAGGTCGAGCTGGACGCCAACGTCCGCGCGAAGATCGCGAGCCGAGCGCGTAAGGCCAATAAGTAGGGCTCGGAGCGAGGAACGAGCGGAGAGTTCTACCTACTGGCTTTCTGCGAGGCGAGGCGATCCATTCGAGGTACGAGGATCGATCGCCTCGCCTTCATCCGCATGTCGGCAGCAGGGTTGACGTCGCTCACACCACGCTCCTCGTCGGAGTAGCCCGGAACATGATCGACGGACATCTCTGGTCAACACCACCAAGGAGAAGCAGCAGACCAACATCCGCCGCGCGCAAGGCCAACAAGTAGGCCCTAGCGCCTCGTCACCACCACGACGCCCTCGATCCGCACCGCCTTTCGCTTGGCAACCTGGATCTTGAGCACTCCCGAGCGAGGAGAATCGAATTTCCGGACGCGCTTGAGCACCAGGAAGCGCTTCTTCCCCTTGGTCTTGACCGTGCGCAGCACCGACTTGCCCAGCGTCACCTTCACCGGGCCGAGTCGCTTGCCGGTGCTCACGATCAGCCGGATCTCGGTGACCCCGCGGACCTTCAGCCGCAGCAACGAGCCGCGCTTCTTGGACGTGGCGTAGTCACCGCCGTACGCCCGTGTCTTGGCTCGCACTCGCCACTTGCCCTTGCGTTTGAGGGCTCCGTCGTCGAAGGGCACCGTGAAAGTACGCCGTGCTGGCGTCGCGTCGAGGAGACCTTGCGGGCTCCGGGCGGCGACTGTGAACACGTGAGTGCCGCTAGGCAATTTCGGCCAGGAAACTCCTGATGCGGCGCAGGGCAGCGCGGCACCGTCGAGGGTGCACACAAAGGAGCCCGGCGTGGTGGTGGAGGCGTACGTGAATCCCATCGGCTGCTTGAGCACGATCGCCTGGTCTGCCAGGCCGCCGGTGATCACGGTGTCCGGCGCGACGGGAGGAGCGGCCACGACCTGGAAGTCGATGTCGTTGACGTCGAAGAAGTAGTTGCCGACGGCTTCGACCTTCACGCGGGCCTGGGCCGTGGGGATGTCAGGCCAGACGATCTGGGCGGTCCCGTTGTTGGGGGTCGACTCGGCCAGCACGTAGGCGAAGTTCTTTCCGCCATCGACCGAGAGCGAGATCCGCACCTGCGTCGCCAGGTCCGGTCGATCAGTGCCCGCGACGTCCCAAGTGACCGTGCCCGCCGTCCCCCCGGTGACCGACTGACCGACCTGGCTGTGCGACGTCACTCGGAAGGGCAGCGGATTCGGCCGTTCGGCCGTCGCCGGCTGCGGGTCGACCAGAGTCAGTTTCACGTCACCGCTCGTCGTGCCTCCCGCTTCCGGCGCGAGGTCACGGACGGTGAGGCGGAAGTTCAGCGACGGCTCGGTGTTGCCCGACAGATCGCTCCCGACGTACGCCGCGGTGGGCAACCATTCCGAGGCGCATTCGATCAACGGCACCGGCACGTTGCTGCCGGAGCCCTCCGGCGGCGGGGCCGGAAACGCAGGGCACGTCCCGGTCATCGCATTGGTGTTGTTGGCCAGGATCTGGGCCATGTCGGGGAAGACGCGGGTCGGGCTGGTCGAGGCCGAGTTCTGTCCCGGCGAGCCGATGAGGAGGGAACCAGCAGGGGTGACAGGGGCGTACGTCCCGAACATCCGGAAGAGTGGACCGTCGACCTTCGTCTGGCTGCCCAGCGCGGTGCCGAACGCGCCGCCCTCGTCATTTTGCTCCCACGAGTAGACCAAGGCGTCCCCATCGGGGTCAGTGGCGGAGCCGGTCAGCGCGAACGGCACCCGGATCGGGATCGACTTGGCGCCGGGCACCGTCACGATGGGCGCGTGGTTGCCCGACGGCGTCACCGTCGACCCACCGTTGGTCGCCGCGCCCCCACGCGCGGTCTCGCCCGACCAGCCCGCGACGTCACCGCTGACCGGAATCACGGTGATCGCCGGTTGATCGTTGAACCTGACCTGGGTGCCGGTGAACCGGACCTCGAAACCGGTGTCGTTGAGCGACCCCGTGCCGGCGAACGGCGCGACTGTCACCGAACCTGCGCCCGTGATCGCCTCGATCGCGGCGTCGAGGGCCGCCAGGGTGTAGGTCGTCGTGCCGCGCGCGATCGGCACGGTGTTCTGCCCACCGATGTTCAACCGGAACGACTCACCATCAACGTTGAAGCGCTGGAGCGCGATGTTCTGGACTTCGTTGACCATCGGTCGCGACGTCAGCAGGCCCGCTGCAATCTCCGCGATGCTGCGTTGCGAGAAATACGGGTCCGTATGCGGCTGCAGATCGTCTTGGCCGCAGATCCCGGCGTACGCCATCACCGACGAGCCGGAACCGGGTTCCACCGGCGAATCCCCGCCGCCACATGAATACTCCGTGCCGTTGAACGTGTGCCAGGCCCCGAACTGGTGGCCGATCTCGTGTGCGACGTAGTCGACAGCGAAGAAGTCACCCTGCGGAGTCGGCAGCCCGGTGCAGCCACGGCCCTTGCCGTCGCCGCCCACGACACCGATCCCGGCGAGTCCGCCACCGTCCTTGCCCAGTGCGATGTGTCCGATGTCGTAGTTGCTCGCACCGATGAGCTGGCCGAGCACCACGCGGTTGCGATTGAGCAGAATGCCCGAGCACGAGGTCAGGTCGGACGGGGTGAAGCAACCGGCCGACCCGCACGGACCGTTGGCTCCGATGGCCTTCGCGTCCGTGTCCAGGTTGAGTTTCTCGGTGCCGTTGACCAGCAGCATCCGCACCCCGAGGTCGTCGTTGTAGATCTGGTTGACGCGGTTGATCAGCGTGACCTTCTCGCTCAGCACATTGGCCGAGCCGAAATACGCGGCGTACGACTGATCGGTCACCAGTGCCAACCGGAACGTGCGCAGCGAGACCTCGGCGCCGGGTGCCTCTCCGGCGTTCTTCACCACCTTCTTGGCTGCCTCGGCACCGAGTTCGGGCTCGATCAGCGGCTGTTGCGGTGCGGGGACGTCCGAGCCCAGGTAGGACACGTACAGGCTCTCGTCACCTTGGTAGGCCGGGTCGACATGCCAGGCCGCAGTGTCCGCGCTGCCACGCACTGACGCGTGGAAACCGGTCGTGGTGAGGTCGAGACGGATCGAGGCAGTGGGATCCAGGACTCCGCGCCCGGCGTACGACTTGATCTCCGGGTGACGCGCGGCCAAGTCGGCCTGCATCACCGGCGACTCCTTGACCCGGAAGTTGACGAGCGAGCCGTCGGGCGAGGGCACCGAGACGACCACACCGTGCGTACGCGCCCCCTCGTCGGGTGCGGTCGCCAGTCGGCGTGTCAGGCTCGCGCGGTCGAGCGTGTACGCCTCGTAGCGCGTGGGCAGCACCCGCGCCTGATGCCCGTTCTTGCTCGGGCGCTGCTTCGCGGTCGTCGAATGCCAATAGCCGGTGGTGTCCCCCAGGGGCGTCGCCTGCGCGGACGAACTCATGACCGCCAACGCGGCTGCTCCGAGCAGCGTGCTGAGGGTGACGGCGAGTGCCTGTCGACCGCGACGGGTGATAGACGGCATTGCGGTCTCCGATGCGAGGGGGACTTGAGCCTGGCCACCATAAGCCGTGACCGCTCCCCTTCACGAGTAGCCTCCTCGCCCATGAGTCAGGGTGTCCGCGACACGGCCAACGTGCGCACGTGGTCCAAGAAGGTCCCGGCCTATTTGTTCGACCTGGGCGACCTGGATGCTCACGTGCTCAAGGAGCACCCAGAGGTGATCTCGGCGATGGGTCGCGCCCGGACACCACGAACCGTCGACTGGAACGGCGCGATCGTCCTCTTCCTGTGTGGGCTGCTGCCCCTGATGGCTGCCGCGGCTTGGGGCGGGGTCCTCACGGAGAGCCGGATCGAGGTCGATGCTCTCTCAGAGGCACCCGAGATCGGGCGGTGGTGCTTCTCGGGTTCGACACTCGGCCTGATCGTGGTGGCGGCGTCGTGGTGGCGTACGCACCGACTGCGCAGCACCTTGGAGATGGCCACGGTCTTGTGGGCAGTTGGCGCGGGCGTCTATTTCCTTGTCGGGACCTGGAACGACGGCAGCGTCGACGTCCTTCCCCCGGATCAGGAAACGGTGCCGGCGTGGCTCACGATCCTGGGTGGGCTCGTGCTAGCAGCAGTGATGCAGTGGGCCTCGCACGGCCAGCGGTTGCAGTTCCGTCGCTTCTTCCGGGTCACGCACAAACCGAATTTCGACGAGGTACGACGCCTCGTGGGCCGACTCGACTATCGACGTCAGGAGAAGCTCCTCGACGAGCGCCGCCGAGCCATCCGCCGGTTGACAGAGCGGGGTCTGATCGATCGCACGCAGGCGGCGCGCGTCGAGTCGCTGCCCCTGGGTTGCTCCCCGATGGCGACCGACGACGACTGATGCGGTCAGGGTGAGCAGGTCACTGTCGGTGCCTTGATCGCGATGTCGTTGACATAGGTCGCGCAGCCGACGCTGGTGCCGTACGACGTCGCGTTCTGGAACTGGTAGCCGAAGTAGATGGTGTGAATCGACGTGGTCTGGGCCGTGAAGGTGAGCGTTCCTGTCCCAGACCGATTGTTGACCCCAGGGCCGGTGGCCGAGCTGCTGCGAATCGTGCATCGGGTCCCCGTGAGCACCCGATCAGCGCGGGTGATGACGGCGGAGGTTCCACCAGTCGGTTGAGTGCCGGTGGGGAACACCCCGGGCACAACCCCGAGTTTCATCTCGGCCCACAATGCGTTCCCGTTGTAGGAGATCCAGGGCACGCTGAACCTGTAGGTGGTCCCGGCCGCGAGGCAGAGCGTCTGGGAGAGCGAGCCCGTCACATTGGCGTAGCGGGGGTCGCCTTGGGCCACGAAGGTGGCGCCCGTGAGCGACACGGTGTTGCAGGTCACCGGAGTGTTCGTATTCCCATCACATCGGGTGGTGGTGTTCGGAATCCAGGTCGTCTGGCCGGACTGATAGGTGAAGCCGTTGTACGTGCCCATCCCCTGGTCGCCACCGGAATAGAACAGGTTGGTGCCCGTTGTCCCGTTGCGGAACTGTTGCCACGTCCAGGTGCCCGGCGAGACTCCGTTGCCGTACGTGGACGCACCGAAGGCCATCGTGCCGTTGAGCGCTGCACAGGTGACGGCCGTGCACGGCTGGTGGACCGGCGAACTCGCGAACGCGGGCGCGGCACCCATCAGCGAGACCGCAGGTACGGCCCAGAGACCCCCTTTCGCAACAGTCCGTCGCGTCGACCTGACGCCCCCAAATTTCACATCGGTCATGTCATCCCCCGCCCCTATAGACGAACGCGTCCCCACGCGCCACATTTTCGGAGCAGAAATTTCTCACATTCCCTGGCCTTGCGGAGGCAGAAATCATGAGCTCGATCATTTTTTTTGTGCGGGTCGGCGCTTCAACGCGCACTGTCCGCAGTTCACGGCCCACGCATTTAGGGTGGCGGTCATGCCAGCCCGCCGCGTGATGCCGTCCGAGGAAGCCACCGACCTGCTCCGTTTGGTGCGCGAGCTCTGCACGACCGAGTTGTTGCCGAAGGCCGCGGAGGCTGAGGCGACCGAGACCTTCCCGCGCGAGATCTTCACGTTGCTGGGGCGCACCGGGCTGCTGGGGTTGCCCTATGGCGAGGAGTACGGCGGGGGCGGTCTGCCGTACGCGGTCTATCTCCAGGTGCTGGAGGAGATCGGCGCCGTCTGGGCCAGCGTCGGCGTGGGCGTGAGCGTCCACGCACTGTCCTGCTTCGGCCTGGCGACGGCGGGCACGTCGCAGCAACGCGCAGACTGGTTGCCCGACATGCTCGGCGGTGAGTTGCTGGGGGCGTACTGCCTCTCCGAGGCGCATGCAGGCTCCGACCCGGCTGCCATGCGTACGACCGCCCGTCGCGACGGCGACGAATACGTGCTCAACGGGGCCAAGGCCTGGACGACGCACGGCGGACAGGCCGACTTCTACAAACTGATGGCTCGCACGAGCGATGACCGCAACGGGATCTCGTGCTTCCTGATCCCGGCCGACACCCCCGGTCTCGTCTCAGACCCGCCCGAGCGCAAGATGGGGCTCACCGCCAGCCACACCACGACCATGCGCCTGGAGGACGTACGCATCCCCGTCGAACGCCGTCTCGGCGCCGAGGGCGACGGCCTCAAGATCGCGCTCGCCGGCCTGGACAGCGGTCGGCTCGGGATCGCGGCGGTCGCGACCGGACTCGCCCAAGGCGCGTTGGACCACGCGGTGGCGTACGCCAAGGAGCGCGAAACCTTCGGGGTACCGATCATCGACCACCAGGGACTTGCCTTCCTGCTCGCCGACATGGAGGCGGCCGTGTCGTCGGCACGCTCGACGTACCTGCACGCCGCTCGCCTGCGCGATCTCGGCTTGCCGTTTGGCCGGGAGGCATCAGTGGCGAAGATGGTCTGCACCGACAACGCGATGAAGGTGACGACCGACGCGGTGCAGGTCTTCGGGGGCTATGGCTACACCAAGGACTTCCCCGTCGAACGCTTCATGCGTGAGGCCAAGGTGATGCAGATCTTCGAGGGCACCAACCAGATCCAACGGATGGTGATCTCGCGCGGACTGGCAAAGGACAACCAGGGGCGCATCGAGCAGGCGTAACCCCCCGGCCGCTGTCGCGTTGAGCCAGGCATAGCCACTCAACAGACCTCGACGAAAGGCCCCCTGATGACCCGTTCACGCCGCATGGCAGCCGCACTCGTTAGTTCCGCTCTGCTCGCGTTGGGAGGTACGACGGGGGTGCTGGTGAGTTCCGCGAACGCCGCCGAGGACGCGACGGCAGCCGCTGAGGTGCTCCCCACGGAGTTGCCCAGCCTGCCGATCCCCACCGAGATCCCGACGACGCTGCCGCCCTTGCCGCCCTTGCCGCCCTTGCCCACGATCCTGCCGAGCCTGCCGATCCCGACCGGTTCCCCCTCGACCTCTGCTCCAGCCACCCCTGCGAGGAAGTGCTCCGGTCAGGACGTGACCGTGCCGGCCGGCGAGCCCGCGACGAAGGCCGGCGACGTCATGCTGGGCACTGCCCAGGGCGACGTACTCAAGGGCCGCCGGGGCGGCGACACGATCTGCGGCAAGGCTGGCAACGACGTGTTGAAGGGCGGCAGGGGCGCCGACACGCTGCGCGGCGGCTCGGGCAACGACGTGCTCGTCGGCGGTCCCGGTGCCGATGTCTTGAAGGGGGGCACCGGCAACGACGTGTGCCGCAACGTTGGCAAGAATGACGTCACCAAGTCCTGCAAGGTCAAGCGGGGTTGATCCACCACCGCTGAAGCAGAGTGCCGTGGTGTTCGATCAGTTGGTGGAGCGCCACGGCGCTCGTGCTGCGCGCGCCGGCGAGAAGTCGCAGGGACTCACCGCCAAGCAGCAGGGGTACGACCGTCAGACACAACTCGTCGATCTGCCCGGCCGCCACGAGGTCCGCAGCCAGGTGTGGCCCACCCTCGCACAACACCTGCTGCCAGCCGCGCGCATGGATCTCGTCACGCAGCCCGTCCAGGTCGACCTCGTCGTCGCCGAGCAGGAGCACGTTCTCCTTGCCCAGGACGTCGAGTGCCTGACTCAGCAGCGGCGCGTTGCGTACGGTCGCGAGCAACACCGTGCCGCGCGGAGACGTGCCCAAGGTTTCGGGGACCGCTCCGGACCTGCTCACGACCACGACGGGCCGTTCGTTGACCTGATAATCCTCCGCGCGCGCCGTCCCGGCGCCGACCACGACGACATCGGAGATCTCTCGCAACGTGGTGAAGACCCGCTCGTCCGCGTCGTTGTTGATAGACCCGCTCAGTCCGTCGGATCCGCGGATCGCCCCGTCGACGGTGGCGACGAAGTTCAGCCGCCACCAGGGGGCTTTGGGGGCGGTGTACGCCTCCCGCAACGCGTCGTCGTCGAGATCGGCAAGCGCCAGCATGTCCATGACCGCACCCTAGACTCGCGGGGGTGATCACTCTCGCGGCGCTGGCGCGCGTTCAGGCGGCGTACGGCGACTCGTGGTCCCACGACATCTCCCCCGTAGCGGTCGGCGATCTGAGCATCGGTGACGACGCGCCGGTGCTGATGGGCACGGTGAATCTCTCGCGCGATTCCAGTTATCGAGAATCCGTGGCCACGGGCACGTCCTCTGCGCTGCGAAAAGCACGCATCCAGATCGCACAGGGTGCGGGCATCGTCGACCTCGGGGCCGAGTCGAGCAACGTCGGGACCGTACGCGTGTCGTCACGCGACCAGATCGCGTCCTTGGTGCCGGTGATCGAGGAGTTGGCCGACGAGACAGTGGTGAGTGTCGAGACGTACGAACCCCCGGTCGTCGAAGCCTGCCTCGACGCCGGCGCGACGATCCTCAACATGACCGGCCGCGAGCACGAGGACGAGATGCTCACGCTCGCGGCAAAGTACGACGCCGCGGTCGTGTTGTGCTTCGGCGAGGCCGACAACATCCGCGAGATCAGCGACCTCGACCTGTCCGGCGATCCGATGCCGCTGCTCGTGGACCATTTCGGGGCCCGGTTGGAGCGCGCGCGCTCGTTGGGGGCGACCCGGCTGATCATCGATCCGGGGATGGGCTTCTATTACGGCAACCTCGTCGATCCGATCCCCCGTGCCCGCCACCAGGCCAAGGTGTTGACGCAAGGGTTCCGACTGCGTTCCCTGGGCGCGCCGATCTGCAACGCCATGCCGCACGCGTTCGACCTCTTCGAGGACGAGTTCCGCACCGCCGAAGGGTTCTTCGCCATCTGGGCGGCACTGGGCTCCACGCACGTGTTGCGTACGCACGAGGTGTCGCGGGTCAAGGCCGTGCTGGACTCGCTCGCGGCGCTGGCCGTCGACTGAGCGCGCGCCGGCGCCCGCCGGCGCGCTGGCCGTTGAGCGGCCAAACTGGGTGCTTAGTCGAGCCCCGAGACGCTATTCAGCGGCCCTTCCACTGGGGCGCACGCTTCTCGGCGAATGCCCGAGGACCTTCCTGGGCATCTTCGGAGACGAAGACCGGCATCAGGATCTCCATCTGTTTGGCCCACGCCTCGTCGGCCGACCACCCGGAGCCCTCCCGGGCGACCTGCTTGGTCGCTGCCACCGCGAGCGGGCCGTTGGCGGCGATCTTCTCGGCCAACTCCACCGCCGCATCCAGAGCCGCACCGCTCGCAACCACCCGGTTGACCAGGCCGAGTTCTGCGGCCCGTCCAGAGGTGATCGGGTCTCCTACCAAGAGCAGTTCCATGGCTTGCGCCAACGGGATCCGCTGCGGCAACAACATCGCGGCGCCTGCCCCCGCTACGAGGGCACGCTTGACCTCGGGCACTCCGAACGTCGCATCCTCGGCCGCCACCACCAGGTCGCAGGCCAGAGTCAGCTCGAACCCACCCGCGAGGGCGAAGCCTTCGACAGCAGCGATCAGCGGCTTGCGTGGTGGCGCCTCGACCAGACCGCCGAACCCGCGACCCTCCACCATCGGCGAATCGCCCGTCAGGAAGCCCTTGAGGTCCATGCCGGCGCAGAACGTCCCGCCTGCCCCCGTCAGCACCCCGACCCGCAACTCGTCAGCCGAGTCGAGCCGGTCCATCGCGGCGGCGATTCCCTGCGCCACTGCGCCCGATACCGCGTTCTTGGCCTCGGGCCGGTTGATCGTGACGACCAGGACGTGGCCGCGTACGTCGGTCAGGACCGCCGCTTCAGCACCCTGACCTGCACGTTCGCTCAGTCGCTCGCTCACGGTTCCACCACCGGCCACAGCGGCAGGTTCGAGAACTCCGGCTCCCGCATCAGTTCCGCTCGCGCCAAGGTCACCAGATGCACCTCATCCGGCCCGTCGAAAAGCCGCATCGCCCGATGCCACGCCCACAACTGCGCGAGCACCACGTCGTTGGTCACCCCCATGCCCCCGAAGACCTGGATAGCCCGGTCGATCACGCTGAGCACAGCACGCGGCACCGCGACCTTGGCCTCGGCGACCAGGTGACGCGCTGCCTTGTTGCCTTCGGCGTCGATGACGTACGCCGCGTGGTGGCACAGGTCGCGCGCCATGTCGAGTTCGATCCGCGACTCGCCGATCCGCTCACGCACCGACGACTGCTCGGCCAACAACTTGCCGAAAGCCCGACGTTCCTTCGTACGCGCCGCCATCAGCGCCAGCGCGCGCTCACCCGCACCCAACGCGCGCATCACGTGGTGGATCCGGCCCGGGCCCAGCCGTGCCTGCGCGTTGGCGAAGCCGCCGCCCTCCTCGCCGAGGAGGTTGGCGACAGGCACGCGTACGTCGACGAAGTCGGTAACCGGGTGGCCCTGGTGGTCCCACTGCCCGAACACCGGCACGTTGCGCCCGATCGTCACGCCCGGGGTGTCGGTCGGCACCAGCACCATCGACTGCTGGCGGTGGATCGCTGCGGTCGGATCGGTCTTGCCCATCACGATCAGCAGTTTGCACTCGGGATCCTGCGCGCCGGAGGTGAACCACTTGCGCCCGTTGATGACGTATTCGTCGCCATCACGCTCGATGCGGCACTCGATGTTGGTGGCGTCGCTCGACGCGACCGCCGGCTCGGTCATCGCGAAGCCGGAGCGGATCGCTCCGTTGAGCAGCGGTTCAAGCCACTGTGTCTGCTGCTCCTTCGTACCGACGAGGTGCAGCAGTTCCATGTTGCCGGTGTCGGGGGCCGCACAGTTGGTTGCAACGGCGGCCAGGTGGGTCGACCAGCCCGTGAGTTCGGCGAGCGGGGCGTACTCCAACTGCGTCAGCCCACTGACATGCGGCAAGAACATGTTCCACAGCCCCTGCTCCTTCGCGATCGCGATCAGATCGTCGACCACAGGCGGACGGGTGCCGTCGAGGTGGCCCTTCTCCTCGCGATAGGCGTCGTAGGCCGCCTCGGCAGGGAAGACGTGCTCGTTGAGGAATGCCTTGAGTTTGGCCTCGAGCTCGACGGCTTTGGCGGACGGTGCGGGATAAGCGGGATACATCGGGACTCCTCAGACGTCGGTCACGCGGACGCCCGCGTGCGCCTTGTAGCGGCGGTTGATGCTGATCAGGTTGGCCGTCAGCGCCTCGACCTGGTGGGCGTTGCGCAGTCGTCCGCCGAAGATGCCGCGTACGCCCGGGATCGCGTCGGCGAGTTGCTGTACGAGGTCCGTCGCCGCGCGGTCGTCACCCAGGACCAGCACGTCGGTCTCGACCGTGGCGACCTCGGGGTCCTCCAGCAGCACAGCGCTGACGTTATGGAAGGCGCCCACCACGGTCGACTCGGTGCAGATCGCCGCCGCCTGCTGGGCGGCGCTGCCCTCCTCGACCGGGAGCGCGTACGCACCCTGCTTGTCGAAACCGAGCGGGTTGACGCAATCGATCACGATCTTGCCGGCGAGCGCCGGGGCGAGTTCGCGCAGGAGTTCGGCGTGGCCGTCCCACGGCACCGCGACCAGGATGAGGTCGCCTTGGGCAGCCGCGTCGGCATTCGCCGCCCCGCTCACCTCGCCACCCGTGGCGTCGGCCAAAGTCGCGGCCGTCTCCGCAGCGCGTTCGGTCGTACGAGATCCGATCACCACACGCAGGCCCGCAGCGGCCCACCTTCGGGCGAGTCCGCGACCCTGGGGCCCCGTCCCGCCGAGTACGGCGATCGTGTAGTCGGACAGCGTGCGGGCGTCGGCCTCGGTCATGATTCGCAGCCTAGCGGGACCGTGACAGTGCCGCTGTCAGCATCCAGGGACATCCCGGTGGTTGAGGAGCGAGCACAGCTCGCGTCTCGAAACCACCACCAGCCATCCCGGTGGTTGAGGAGCGAGCACAGCTCGCGTCTCGAAACCACCACCAGCCATCCCGGTGGTTGAGGAGCGAGCACAGCTCGCGTCTCGAAACCACCCACGCCCGTCAACCCAAGAACCGCGTCGCCGCCTGGGTCAACGCACCCGCATAACGCTGCCGACCCGCCGGCGTCGTCATCCGCCCGGCGTCCAGCGCCGACCGCATGTTGCCCAACTCGACCATCACGGTCGGCACATTCGACAGATTCAGCGTGCCCAGGTCACCCCGGAAATCCAGGCCGTCGCCGCCGGCGATGTAGTTGGCGACCGGGATCCCGGCCGCGACCAGTGCCGTCTTCATGGCGTACGCCGCCCGCCGCGACGGGCGGTAGATGTCGTTTGTCCACGGAGCCCGGTTGGTCGGCGCGATCACGTGGAAACCGCGCGCACCGGCGGCGTACGACCCGTCGGCATGGATCGAGATCTTCAGATCCGCGCCGACCCGGTTGCCGGCTCGTCCGCGTACGTCCACACACGGACCCCAGCGATCCAGTCGGTTGGTGACGCGCGTCATCAGCACACGTGCGCCCAACGCCCTCAACCGCGCACGCAGGCGGAGCGCGACATCGAAGGCGAACGACGCCTCCGGGTAGCCCCCGTTGGTTGACGTGCCCGTCGTGTTGCACGGCTTGCTGAAGCCACCTGCCGGGACCAGTCGGTTGATCTCGGCGGGGAAGCGGTAGTTGCCCAGTTGGTGGCCCGGGTCGAGTACGACGACCTTGCCGGCCAGCGGCGATCGTGACCCCTCGGCGCGAGTTGGTGACCCCTCGGCGGAAGTTGGTGACCCCTCGGCGGTTGTTGGTGACCCCTCGGCGGAAGTTTGTGACCCCTCGGCGGGACCACAGCCGAACAACCCCAGCGCCACGACCATCACGAGGGCGACGATTCTCACGCGCGAAGACCGTTCACGCCGAGTATCCGTTCGGGTTTCCCGACTGCCACCGCCAGGTGTCGACGCACATGTCGTCGACCGACTTCTCGGTGGCCCAGCCCAACTCCCGGTTGGCCTTGGCGGGATCGGCGTACGACGTCGCGACATCACCCGGGCGGCGGTCGACGATTTCGTAGGGAAGCGAACGCCCGACCGCCCTCTCGAACGCGTGCAGCAGTTCGAGCACCGAGGTGCCCCGACCGGATCCGAGGTTCCACACCGAGACCGGCTCCGCGGACACCGCGAGCTTCTCCAGCGCCGCCACGTGCCCGGCCGCGAGGTCCTCGACATGGATGTAGTCGCGTACGCCGGTTCCGTCGACGGTGTCGTAGTCGTCGCCGAAGACGGACAGCTTCTCGCGGCGCCCCACCGCCACCTGGGCGATGTACGGCATCAGGTTGTTGGGGATGCCCGACGGGTCCTCCCCGATGGTGCCCGATTCGTGCGCCCCCACCGGGTTGAAGTACCGCAGCAGGGCGAACCTGAAGTCCGGCTCGGCGCGCGCGACGTCGGAGAGGATCTGCTCCTGCATCACCTTCGTCCAGCCGTACGGATTGGTCGCGAACGTCGGCCGGTCCTCGGTGGCGCCAGCCTGATCGGTGCCGTAGACGGTGGCGCTGGAGGAGAAGACGAGCTTGTCCACGCCGTGGCGCTGCATCGCACGTACCAGCGAGAAGGTCGAGCCGAGGTTGTTCTCGTAGTACTCCAGCGGCTTCTGCACGCTTTCCCCGACGGCCTTGAGCCCGGCGAAATGGATGACCGCGTCGAAGGACTCCTGCGCGAAGAGTGCCGCGGTCTTGTCGTAGTCGCGCAGGTCGAAGGCATGCACCGGCAGGTGCCGGCCGACGATCGACTCCAACCGCCCGACGACGGCAGGATGGGCGTTGCTGAAATTGTCGACGATGACGACGTCGTGGCCGGCTTCAAGCAGGCGTACGACCGTGTGCGACCCGATATAGCCAGCGCCGCCGGAGACGAGTACCAACATGGCGGACACCATACGGCCGTCGATGCCCGCGAACACCTGCACGTCTGGGAAGGTGGGTGCGTGAGCACCGCGCGGATCCTGGCTGACGCGCGGCGTCGACCACTGGCGTCGGCTGCCATGGTCGTCTATCTGGCCTGCCTGGGTCTGCTCACCTTTCAGCCGGGTGGCGCCACCGCCAACTGGGCCGTGGTCCGGGCCGTGGACCTGCTGTCACGTCTTCAGTTCCCGCCGACGATCGCGAACGAATACCGGATGGGCGTGTTGCTCAACGTGGCGATGCTCATGCCGCTGCCGATGCTCGGGATGTGGCTGTTGCCGCGCACCAACTGGCGCGACTGGACCGCGTGCGCCTTCCTGACGTCGCTGACCATCGAGGTGCTGCAGGTCCCGATGACGACGCGCGACGCCAGCTACAGCGATATCGCTGCCAACACCGCGGGCGCCCTGGTCGGCGGCCTGCTCTTCCTCGCCGGCCGCTGGCTCTGGGACTCGCACCGGCTGCGCCGCGAGCACGATTCGTACGAGCCCGGCTCGCCGCGCGAACCTCTCCGAAAGGCACAATGACCTCCATGCCATCCGCACTCATCACCGGCATCACCGGCCAGGACGGGCTTTATCTGGCCGAGAACCTGCTCGCGAAGGGGTACGAGGTCCACGGCCTGATCCGTGGTCAGAACAACCCCCGTCGCGCGCTGGTCGAGAACGTCGTGCCTGACGTTCGCCTGCACAACGGCGACCTGACCGATCTTTCCAGCCTGATGCGCGCCCTGCGCGACTCCGAGCCCGACGAGGTCTACAACCTCGGCGCGGTGAGTTTCGTGGCGTACTCCTGGGAGAACGCATTCGTGACCAGCGACGTCACCGGCATGGGCGTGCTCAACATCTTGGAGGCCGTACGCCTGCACGCCGGGTCCGACCCGGCGAGCGTCCGCTTCTATCAAGCCTCCAGCAGCGAGATGTTCGGCAAGGTTCAGGAGACCCCGCAGCGGGAGAACACCCTGCTCTGGCCGCGCTCGCCCTATGGCGTCAGCAAGGTCTACGGCCACTACATGACCATCAACTATCGCGAGTCCTATGGGATGCACGCGAGTTCGGGGATCCTGTTCAACCACGAGTCGCCTCGTCGCGGCGAGGAGTTCGTGACGCGCAAGGTCAGCAAGGCCGTCGCCGCGATCAAGCTCGGCCTCCAGGACGAGATCGTGATGGGCAACCTCGACGCTCGTCGAGACTGGGGCTTCGCGGGCGACTACGTCGAGGCGATGTGGCGGATGCTCCAGCAGCCCGAGGCCGACGACTACGTGATCTCCACGGGCGAGACCCACTCGATCGAGGAACTGCTCGACGTCGCCTTCCAACACGTGGGCATCGACGACTGGCGTCCGTACGTGCGCCAAGACCCGCGCTTCATGCGACCGGCCGAGGTCGACCTGCTCATCGGGGACGCGAGCAAGGCCAAGGAGAAGCTGGGCTGGGCGCCGACGGTCAGCTTCGAGGACCTGATCCGGATGATGGTCGACGCCGACCTCGCCGCCCTCAAGGCGGGCTGGTGACCGCTCGCCGTGCGCTGATCACGGGGGTCAGCGGCCAGGACGGGAGCTACCTCGCCGAGCGTCTGCTCGACGAGGGTGTCGAGGTGCACGCCATCTCGCTGCACGACGAGGCGTCGGAGCACGTCCCCGCCGATGTCGAGATGCACGCTGGCGACATCACCGACGTGGAGCACACCCGGGCCCTCACGCTCGCACTCAAGCCCGACCTGATCGTCAACCTGGCCGCGGTGAGCTCGGTCGCCCGGTCGTGGCACGAGCCCGAACTGGTCTCGCAGGTCAACGGCGCGGCGGCGGTCGCGATGTTGGAGACGGCCTTCCTGGTGCGCGAGCGCGGCACCGACGTGCGCTTCCTCCAGGCCTCCAGCGCCGAGATCTTCGGCGAGCCGTCGATCAGTCCGCAGCATGAGGACACCGCGATCGCGCCGGTCAATCCCTACGGCGTGGCGAAGGCGTACGCCCACCTGATGACCGGCGTCTATCGCACCCGCGGCCTGCACGCGTCGAGCCTGATCCTCTACAACCACGAGTCACCGCGGCGGCCACCGCAGTTCGTCACCCGCAAGATCACCTCCACCGTCGCCGCGATCGCCAACGGCACCGCCGACGAACTCGTGCTCGGCAACCTCGACGTACGCCGCGACTGGGGCTGGGCACCTGACTATGTCGACGCGTTGACTCGCGCCGCTGCGGCGGACCAACCCGGCGACTATGTGATCGCCACCGGGGTCACCCACACGATCCGCGACTTCGTCGCGGCGGCCTTCGCGCACGTGGGAATCGCCGACTGGGAGCGGCTCGTACGCGTGGATGCGGCCCTGGCGCGCCCCGCTGACGCGGCGGCCCAACAAGGTGATGCGACCAAGGCGCGTACGCACCTGGGCTGGCGACCGACCGTGGGGTTCGACGAGATCGTGGCCCGGATGGTCGCTGCGGATCTCGACCCCAGCTGACTGCTCGTACTCCAGTGCGTTTTGGTCGCTGTGGGGGCAGGCTGACGACCATTTCGCACTGGACTATGCGGGAGGGGCGATGCGCACGGCGCCGTCACCGGGCCGGAATTCGATCAACTGCCCGCCCGAGCCCTCCAGCCTCGCGAGCGTCTCGCGTGACTTCACCAGCATCTCGACCTCACGCGGACTCAACGTGCCATCTGTCTCCTTGGCCCCGAGCCGCGCGATCTGATCGTCGAGCCTGATCCGGTTGGCCTGATCGCGGGCCGACCATGGCAGGCCCTCGGCGTTGCCGACGGCGCCGGGATAGCCCGCGATCACGGCCTCCCGCTCGGCGTGGCTGAGCCCTGCCCACCACCTCTTCTGCTCGTCGGCGGTGGCGTTGTCATCCAGCACCGAACCCCGGCCTGCCACCGCGTGGCGCGCGAGATCCGTACGCCCCGCTGCCCGCGTCAAAGCCTCCTCGCGGGTGTCGGCCGACTCGAACGACTCGCGCATCAGGCGTTCGTTGTCCGACACGTGGCGCCGGAGCCTGGCTTCGTCGTGCACCAACTCGGCGTACTCGGCGCGCAGTCTCAGCGACCGCTCCTCCAGCGCCCGCACGGCCGCGACCGAGACCAACGGGTCGCGTTCGAGCGCCGTCACCTCGCGTGAGAGTTCCGCCCGCCGGGAGTCGAGGAGGCGCTGCCGTTCGCGCAGTTCGTCACTGGTCGCCAGGTGGGCGCGCAGATTGTCGGCGTACGCGACCACGGTGCGCGCAACTCGGCGGACGGCACCAGCCATCGGCGGCTGTTCGCGAGCTACGCGCTGGGCGCGCCGGGCGTACGCGGCCACGGCTTCGCCCGCACCCTCACTCCTGCGCAGCAATCGGATCGCCTCCTCGCCGAACTCGTCGAAGCGTTGCGCGGTCGTGAAGAGCGTCTGTGCGAGCCGATCCGCAGCGTCGGCGTCACCCTCCGGCTGCACGATCTGCTCGGGTCGCGAGTCGGGCAGGTCGATCATCGCGGGCTCCCGAGCCGCTCAGCCAGGTCGGAGCCGCCCACGAAGGCATCGGCGCGCGCCTGATCAACCCGCCCGAAGTCATGCTGGGCCCGCACGAGCCCGGCACCTACCGCACCGGCCTCCTGCGCACTCTCCTGCGCGAGCCTGCTCCAGGTCTCCAGGAACCGACGCGCCGCAGGCACCACGCGGGGCGCCAGTTCGTCCACCGACGCGGCACCCACCCGGCGGCCGGACTCGCTCAGCAGGTCGTCCAGCAGCGACCAGCCTGCGGCGTCTTGTCGCAATGCGTCGGTGTCCAACTGGACACGCCCCTCGATCCATCCCGTCATGATCTGCCTCCCGCTCGCCTGCCGAACGGATGGTGGACCACCCGCCGGGCCTGATTGCGAAAGTCGTGTCCGCACGAGGGCGGCGCAAACCGAGGGCGCTTCGGCCTGTGGATGACCGCACGAGGAGAGTGCGCGTACGGGCCCCGATCAGCGGCGGTGGCGCAGCAGTCCCAGCAAATATTCGCCATAGCCGCTCTTGCGCAACGGCTCGGCGACCCGCGCCAGGTCGTCGTCGCTGAGGAAGCCCAGCCGCCAGGCGATCTCCTCGGGACAGCCGATCTTCATGCCTTGGCGACCTTCGATCGTACGCACGAAGTTGGAGGCGTCGTTGAGCGAATCGAAAGTCCCGGTGTCCAGCCACGCAGTGCCTCGCGGCGAGCACCTCCACCTGCAGCGTGCCCGCCTCGAGGTAGATCCGGTTGAGGTCGGTGATCTCGTACTCACCACGCGCCGACGGCTTCAGCCCTGCCGCGATGCTCGACGACGCTCGTTGTCGTAGAAGTAGAGGCCGGGCACGGCGTAGCTCGACTGCGTGGTTCGCTCGGCTTCTCCTCCAGGCTCAGGGCCTGGCCGGCGGCGTCGAACTCCACGACGCCGTACGCCGTGGGATCCGCCACGTGGTAGGCGAAGACGGCCGCCCCCGTCGATGTCGACTCGAAGCGAACGCAGGCTGAGTGCCCAGGCCGGTGCCGTAGAAGATGTTGTCGCCGAGGACGAGGCCGACCGAACCGTCGCCGATGTGTTCCGCGCCGATCAGTGAAGGCCTGCGCCAGACCATCGGGCGCGGGCTGCTGCGGCGTAGGTGATCGAGATCCCGAACTGGGACCCGTCGCCGAGCAGCCGCTCGAAACTCTCCGCGTCGTGCGGGGTGGTGATCACCAGGACGTCGCGGATGCCTGCGAGCATCAGCGTCGACAGCGGGTAGTAGATCATCGGCTTGTCGTAGACGGGCATCAACTGCTTGCTGATGCCTTGCGTGATCGGGTGCAGTCGCGATGCCCGTGCCGCCTGCCAGGATGATGCCGCGCATGACGCCATCCCTAGGGCCGAGCCACGTCGTACCGCGAGCCGTAGGACTCCGGCGCCATGTCAGACGCTTCTCGTGACCGGCGGCGCCGGCTTCATCGGCTGCCAACTTCGTCCACCACCTGCATGGACCACACCGACGCGCAGCGTGACCGTGCTCGACAAGCTGACCTACGCCGCGTCGCGCGAGGCCTCCTGGCGGGTCTGCCCGGCGGATCGCGTACGCCTGGTGGTCGGCGATGTCGCCGACGCCGACGCTGGTCGACGCGCTGGTGGCCCAGGCGCGACGCGATCGTGCATTTCGCCGCGGAGTCGCACAACGACAACTCGCCTCGACGACCCGTCGCCGTTCGTGCAGACCAACCTGATCGGCACCTTCACGCTTGCTGGAGGCGGTCCGCAAGCACGACAAGCGCTACCACCACATCTCCACCGACGAGGTGTACGGCGACCTCGAACTCGACGATCCGGCGAGCGCTTCACCGAGGACACGCCCTACAACCCGTCGTCAGCCCGTACTCGTCCACGAAGGCCGGCTCGGACCTGCTCGTGCGCGCGTGGGTGCGCTCGTTCGGCGTGCAGGCGACGATCTCCAACTGCTCGAACAACTACGGCCCGTACCAGCACGTCGAGAAGTTCATCCCGCGTCAGATCACCAACGTGATCGACGGGATCCGCCCCAAGCTCTACGGCGCCGGCGAGAACGTGCGCGACTGGATCCACGCCGACGACCACTACGTCGGCGGTGCTGACGCATCCTCGAGAAGGGCCGCATCGGCGAGACCTACCTGATCGGTGCCGACGGCGAGAAGAACAACCTCGACGGTGATCGAGCTGATCCTCGACGCTGATGGGTCGAGCCCGCGGACGCGTTCGACCACGTCACCGACCGCGCCGGGCCACGACCTGCGCTACGCGATCGACGTCGACCAAGCTGCGCACACGAACTCGGGTGGGAGCCGCGGTTCCAGCGACTTCCGAGTCCGGCCTGGCCGACACCATCGAGTGGTATCGCGAGCACGAGGCGTGGTGGCGCCCGGCCAAGGACGGCGACCGAGGCCAGCGTACGCGCAAGACAGGGCCAGTGATGGACCGAGCTGACCGTCGAGACCACCGCCGATCCCGGGCCTGCTGGTCGTACGACCTGCCTGTGCACGGCGACGCCCGCGGCTGGTTCAAGGAGAACTGGCAGCGCGAGAAGATGGTCGCGCTCGGCCTGCCCGACTTCGGACCGGTGCAGAACAACGTCTCCTTCAACGCCGCGCCGCGGCGCGACCCGCGGGCATCCACGCCGAGCCGTGGGACAAGTTCATCTCGCTGACGACCGGGCGGATCTTCGGCGCCTGGGTGGACCTGCGCGACGGGCGACACGTTCGGCACGGTCGTTCACGCTCGAAGTCGACCCGAGCGTGGCGGTCTTCGTCCCGCGCGGTGTCGGCAACTCCTACCAGACCCTGGAGGACGAGCACCGCGTACACCTACCTGGTCAACGAACACTGGCGAGCCGGCGTCACCTACCCCGCGCTCAACCTCGCCGACGAGACCGTGGCGATCGCCTGGCCGATCCCCCTGGACTCCGCCGAGGTCGAGATCTCCGACAAGGACCTCGCCACTCCGCGCTTGGCCGACGTCACGCCGATGGCAGCCAAGAAGACACTGATCATCGGCGGCGAACGGCCAGCTCGGCCGCGCGCTGCAGGCGCGACTTCCCGGGCTCGACGCTGGTCGACCTGGTCGCCGAGGACGGCGTGGAGGCGCTCGACGTCTCCGATGCCGGCCGCGGTCGCCGCCTGGCCGTGGCACGAGTACGCCACCATCCTCAACGCCGCCGCCTACACGGCCGTCGACGCGGCCGAGACCGACGAGGGCCGAGTCGCGGCCTGGGCCGCCAACGCCACTGCACCCGCGACGCTGGCGCGGGTCGCGGCCGCGCACAACCTGACGCTGGTGCACTACTCCTCCGACTACGTCTTCGACGGGACCGCGCAGGAACACACCGAGGACGAGCCCCTGTCCCCGCTCGGTGTCTACGGCACAGAGCAAGGCAGCCGGGTGATCTGGCCGTCGCCACGGCGCCGCGCCACTACATCCTGCGTACGACCTGGGTCATCGGCGAGGGCCACAACTTCGTCCGCACCATGGCGACGCTCGCTGCCAACGGGGTCTCCCCCAGCGTCGTCGACGACCAGATCGGACGCCTGACGTTCACCTCCGAGCTCTCGCGCGCCACCCGGCACCTGCTCGACGTAGGTGCCGAACACGGCATCTACAACGTCACCAACGGCGGCGAGAACCTGTCGTGGGCGGGCTGGGCCAAGGCGGTGTTCGCGCGCTGCGGTCGCCACGTCGACGACGTCAGCGCGACCGACACCGCCTCGTACGCAGCCGGCGTGCTCGCCCAAGGCAAGCCGTTCGCACCGCGCCCCCTGGGCTCGCGGATGTCGTTGGCCAAGCTCGAAGCGACCGGCTTCGTCTCGCAGGACGCCCACACGGCACTGGATCGCTATCTGGCCTGACCGGGTTAACGCATGTCGGTGGCCTGTGAGAGTGTCCCGTTCGTGTGGTGCGTACCGGTGGGCCTGCGGAAGGTCCTGACTCTGCTCTTCGTCCTGGGCGTGTGTGCCGTGATCTCCCCGCAAGGGCAGGCGGTCGCCTCGCAGGTGTCCACCGTGGGCAGCACGACGACGCCGCGCGCCGTGACCTGGCGCCGGTGTGCGCGCCCGGCCCTGCGCAAAGCCAAGGCCAGGTGCGCGACGCTGCGCGTCCCGCTCGACTACGACAACCCGTCCGGCGCGACCTTGGTGCTGGCCCTGTCTCGAGTGGCGCACACGGCCAAGCGCTTTCGAGGCGTGGTGTTGACCAACCCGGGCGGACCGGGGCTGCCGGGGCTCACGATGGCGTTGGAGGGAGAGCAGATCGCGGGCAAGATCGCCCGGTCGTACGACTGGATCGGCATCGACACCCGAGGCGTCGGCGCCAGCCGCCCGCGTCTGGCCTGCGACGCGGGCTATCTCAAGCGGGGCCGGCCGGCCTACCCACCCGCCCAGGCAGCCGCCGCTTCGCCCTGGGTTGCGCGCAGTGCCGCGTACGCCCAGCGTTGCAGTTCCGCCACGGCTCGAGATCTGCTGGGTCACCTGCGATCGCTGGACACGGTGCGCGACTTCGAGTCGATCCGGCAGGCGCTGGGCGTCGACCAGGTGAACTTCTACGGCGTGGGCTACGGAACGCACCTCGGCGAGCTCTACGCCGCACAGTTTCCCGATCGGGTACGCCGCCTGATCCTCGACGGTGCCCGCGATCCGGAGATCGCGGCCTACGACCAGTTGCGCGCCCAGACAGGTGCGCTCACCCCCGCCTGGAACCGGTTGACACGTTGGGTGTCTCGTCGCGCGAAGCGTTATCACCTCGGCCGTACGCCCACCGCGTCGGCGCGGATCATCCAACGCCTGATCGCGATGCCGGGCACCGCGCGCCTGGGGTCGGCCGATGTCGCGGACATCGTTGCGCCCGCGCTCGCCGATGCCGCAGCCTGGGCCCCGACCAGCGCCGCACTCGCCGAACTCAAGCAGGGCAGACCACGCCAGGCCGTCCGGCTCTATCGCCGGACGCTGCGTGCGAGCGGGGGTGAGAACGGGTACGCCGTGCGGATGGCGACGACCTGCACCGACAACCCACAGACTCTGCCGACCGGCGGATTCGGCCCCTTGACATCCTCGCCCACGGCGCCGATCGGCCTGCTCAAGGACGGCCGGCTCTACGGCACGTCTGCCAACATGCTGATGTCGAGTTCGGACATGGGCGCCACCTGGCAGCCCGTACGCGATCTGGGCGTCGACGGCGGCGCAGTCGTGAAGATCCTGGACGCCCCGGGCGGCGAGATCCTGCTCGTACGCGCCTACCGCGTGCTGCGTTCGACAGGTTGGTCGGCGTCCCCCGCAACCGCGAGGCTCAGTACGACGCTGCGACTGGACGGTCGTTCCACGTTCTATTCGTGGGGCGTCAACACCAACACGGACGGTTCGAAGGTGGTGGCCACCTCGTATGTCGGCGCTCCACCCTTCACCGGGAGTCGATTCGTCTGGCTTTCGACCGATGGCGGCCTGACCTGGTCGGTGATCTACGACCTGGAGCAGAAGGCAGCCGAGGTCGGCCAGACGAACGACACGACCCATCTGCATTTCGCGACCTTCGATCCGTGGGCGGGGGATCGGATCTGGATCGCGTGGCATGCCCCCGGCGTGGACAACGCGGCCCGAGTGGCATTCAGCGACGATCTCGGCCGCTCCTGGGTCACCGCATCGGACAACAGGAATCCGACGTTCGCCCTGGCTACTCCCCGAGGGATGATCTTCGGAAGCGACGGGGTGCCGGATGGACTCGCCATCTCGCGTAGGGATGCGCCCGCGCGGGTGGAGACTCTCTGGATGGCGGAGGGGGCGTCCCAGACCAACGCGTACGGTTTCGCCTACGACGGCACCTACGACGACGTGACGGGTCTGGCTCACATCGCCTTCATCGCCGAGGCGGGACACGTCCCCTACGTGGTCGCGACCGATGGCAACACCGCGAAGATCACCTTGCGTGCCGACGGCCCGGCGGGCGTGCGCGGCGAGGGCTTCCGCCGGGTCTTCTCGCGCTCCGGACGCGTCCTGGCCGCGCAGTTCCGAGGCGGCACCTGGCAGACCGCTACCGCCTCCGACGCGATCCCCGCGTGGCCCGCCGAACTCGAAGGCTGGACCGGGACTCCTACCGCCGCACCACGGGTGCCGGCATTCTCGTGGCGTGAGACGTGGCGGGGACTGCCGTGTCGCGACTGGCCGGTCCCGGCCGGTTCCGCGGCACCGATCGATCTGACGCAGATCGAGTCGGGCGCGCTGCTGGTGCAGTCGCAGTTGGATCCCGAGAATCCACTCCCGGGAGCGCTGAGCGTACGGGCGAAACTGCCGGATTCCGCCCTGGTGGTGACCCGAGGCACCGTGACGACACGAGCGACGAAGGCTGGCGGCAACTGCCTCCAGGACGCCGTCGGGCGCTACCTGCGTTCCGGGGCCCTGCCGAACGGCTCAGCCGGCACCGGTGCGGACCTTACCTGCCCGAGAACGCCGGTGAACTAGTCGTGACGGCCGTAGTCGTCCTCGAGCCGGACGATGTCGTCCTCACCGAGATAGTGCCCATGCTGGACCTCGACGATCACCAGCAATTCGTCGTGCTCGTTGCAGATGCGGTGGGCAGCCCCTAGCGGCACATCGATCGAGTGCTCGGTCTCGGCCACGACCGTCTCGCCGTCGATGACACACGTGGCGGTTCCTGCCACGACCACCCAGTGCTCCGACCGGTGGGCGTGCGTCTGATAACTGAGCCGCTGACCGGGCAGCACGTCGATCCGCTTGACCTTGAAACCCTCGGCCTCGTGGAGCACGTGCCACGAGCCCCAGGGGCGATCTGCTGATTCGAGCGACAACGAGACTCCAGAGTGGTGGAAAGCAGACGGGCAATGCGGCTGTGAGTGTAGCCGCGTGGTCGCTCCACCACGTCGCCGGTCAGCCAGTTGCTGTCACTGACGGTGTCCTCGCCGGGCCTGCGGTCGGCGCCGGACTCGGCGCCTGCTCCTCATCACACAGTCGCGCGAGCAGCTCGGTGACCTCCTGAGCACCCCCGAGGCGAGGTAGCGAGTCGATGATGTCGTCGGCGATGCGCGGCACGGGCACGTGCGAGATAAGCGGGTGGGTGGGGCGTACGTCTTGTGGCTCGGAGTCGGCGAAGAGTTCCTCGTGCATCTTCTCGCCGGGTCGGAGCCCGGTGAACTCGATCTCGATCCGACGGCCGGACTGCTCGATCAACTGCTCGGCGACTGCGAGGATGCTGATCGGCTCACCCATGTCCAACACCAGGGCTTCACCGGGCGTGCCGATCGCGCCGGCCTGGATGACCAACTGACATGCCTCCTCGATCGTCATGAAGAAGCGGGTGACCCCGGGATCTGTCACGGTGACCGGACCCCCCTTGGCGATCTGGTCCGCGAAGGCGGTCAACACCGACCCGCGACTCCCCAGCACATTGCCGAAGCGGACCGAGAGAAGGCTCGCCCCCGTATTCAGGTCGGCGTACGAGGCCGTGAGCCGCTCCGCGATACGCTTGCTGTAACCCAGGACCGAGGACGGATTGGCGGCCTTGTCCGTGGAGATGTTGACGAATCGTTGCACCCCGACGGCGAGTGCGGCGTCGAGCACGTTGCGGGTGCCGATGATGTTGGTCTTGATCGCCTCGGCGGGGTATTGCTCCAGCATCGGCAGGTGCTTGAGAGCAGCGGCGTGGAAGACGACCTCGGGTTGGCGGTCGGTGAAGATCCGATAGAGCGAGCGGACGTCACGGATGTCTGCCAGCACCACGTCGGTGCCGTCAAGGAGCGCCCGCCCGTGGATCGACAGCGACACCGCGTGTAGGGCCGACTCGTCTCGATCGAGCATCATCAACTCGGCCGGCTCGAAACGATTGATCTGCCGGCACAATTCCGAGCCGATGGACCCACCGGCACCGGTCACCAGGACGCGCTTGCCACGCAGATAGCCGGCGATCGCGCCGACGTCGGTGTCGAGCTGATTGCGCCCGAGAACATCGGTGAGGTTGATGTCGCGCAGATCGCGGATCCCCACCCGGTCGGTCAGCATCTCGGCCGTGGACGGCACCGTCTTCAGCGGCACCTGCGCCTCGTCGGTGGCCAGGTTGACCCGTCGGACCAGTTCGCGATCCGCCGCGGGATTGGCCAAGATCACCGCCTCGGCCTGCAGCAGGCGTACCTTCTCGGGGATCTGGTCGACGGTGCCGACGACCTTCCTGCCCTCGAGGACCAGATGTCGATTGCGGGGGTCGTCGTCGATGACGCCGACCGGGTCCCACTGGTGCAGCGGATCGCGCTGCATCGACTTGATCAGGTCGATGGTGGCATCCCCGGCACCGACGACCAGTGCGGGCGTACCGCCCTTCGCGCGCAGTCGTTCCCTCGTCCTGACCTGTCGCCACAACGTCCTGCCCCCCATGGAGAGCGACATGAAGGCGAGTGCCGCGATGAGCGGGACCGCTCGGGAGCCGTCACCGAGATTGAGCACCACGTTGCCGAGGAAGACCAGTACGCCGGTCACCCCGGCGACCGCGCCGATCAACCTGAACTCATCGAAGCTCGCGGTCCGAGCGCGGCCTTGGTGCAGCCGCAACGGCACTCCGATGACGAGGTACACCACGGCACAGGCCACACCCAGGCCCAGCGCCCACATCCAGGGAATGTCACCCGGTCGGGAATAGCGCAACAGCGCGGCGGCGGCGGAGGCGACAAGCCACATTGTGGCGTCGAACCCGACGATCAACGGTCCGTAGTAACGACGCACCTGGTCGATGATCCGGCTCATCCCACCACTTTCCTGCTGACGAACGGCTTAGCGAGTATAGGACTGGCTCATTGGGGGGTTCAGCCAAACCCCCACCTTTTAACTCTAGGTGCAATTGCACCCCGCAGAGGAGCCGCAGAATTGGACTCGGCCCACGGTCAGGCAACGAGTGCCCGGCCGTGGGCCGAGAGTGTGTGGCAGACCACAGCGGCATCCGCCAGGGTCAGTCGCCGATCTTCTCGGCGGCGTCCACGACTGCCTTCGCGGCAGCAGCCGCGGTCTTGCGAGCAGACGTCACGGTCGCTTTGGCGCTGCGCTCGGCCGCGGTGGTCTTCTTGGCGGGGGCCTTGCGAGCCGGCGCCTTCTTGGCGGCCTTCTTGACGGTGGCCTGCACGTCGGCAACAGCCTTCTTGGCCTCGGCGACCTCGGCGGTGACAACCTTCTTGGTCGCCGTGACCTCGGCGTCGACGGCCTTCTTGGCCTGCGTCGCGGTGGTCTTGGCCTTGGCGACGGTGGTCTTGGCGCCCTTGACAGCTTCCTGGGTGCTGGCCTGGTTGCGGATGCGGCTCACGAGGGACTCGCCGCGCTTGACCAGGTCGCCGTACGCGTCGCCCACGACCTTGACGTTCTCGTCAACGCTGGACTGCATCCGGGTCGGAAGCTCCTCGGCGTCCTTGCGCAGGTCGGCGACGCGCTTCTCGATGTCGGCGCGGCGGGCCTTGGCGTCCTTCTGCAGTTCCTCGACGCGCACGCTCACGGCCTTCACGGCCTGCTCGCGCAGCGACTTGGCGTCGAACGAGGTGACGCTCTTCTGCACGTCAGCGGCGCGCTTGCCGAGGTCGGCAACGTAGTCACGGACGGTCTCGACGGCCAGGTCGGTCGCACCGACGTAGGCGTAGAGCGGACGGGTGGCCTCGGTCTTGAGGTCGAACTTTGCACGGCTCTTGGTCGCCATGACCCTCTCCTTCATTTCTTGGTGTTGCTGGTGGATGTCTTTTTGGTCTTCGCCTGGCGAGCAGGCTTCGTGGGGGGGCTTTCGGTCTCCGTGTCATCGCCCTTGGCGTTCAGCGCCAGGAACGAGGCGTACACGTCCAGCAAGGACTGCTTCTGCCTTTCGGTCAGCCCTGAGTCCGCGAGTACGGCCAACTCCACACTGCGCGCGGGGTCCACCGTCTCCTCGTCTGGGTTGAGCAGCCCCGCCCGGACATAGAGTTGTTCGGCCGAGATGCGCAACGCCTTGGCGATCTCCTGGAGCACTGCGGCCGACGGTTTGCGCAGCCCGCGTTCGATCTGGCTCAGGTACGGGTTGCTCACCCCCGCCTGCTCCGCGAGCTGACGCAAGGACAGCCGCGACTCAAGGCGCTGCGCCTTGAGATAGTCACCGAGCGACTCGACCGTCAGCCCGACTTTGCTCCTGCCCATGCCTCCATTGTGCTAACAAAAGTTAGCAATACGCAAACTCAGCAAGCGTGAGTCGAGTCACAGGGTGGCACGGACCTCGCCGACCGGCCGACCGCCGCCCAGCAGTGGCCAACTCCCCGTCGCGGCGACCGCGTCACTGTCCAGTCCGGCTTGGGCCAGCACCGCCGCCATCACCACTGGTCGCGCGCGCGGCGAACCGTCGTCGATCTTGAGGGCGAACGCCCGTCCGTCGGGCAGCGCGACGGCATAACACGCCTCGGCGCCCGCCTTGCCGATCGCACCCGGAAGTGCGCGCAGCAGTGCCAGTTCGTCGCGGGTGGTGCCCGAGACCATCTCCGGGTGGGCCACGATCGCGTCGCGCACTCGCGCGGCATCCGGATCCGCGACGTCTTGGCCATCGAGACCGCGCACGAGGCGCGAGAACGCCAGTGCGAGCCCGGTCAGGCTCGTGGCGAAGATCGGTGCCCCGCACCCGTCGACCGGTCGCTGAGGGTGGGTTTCCCCCGTCATCTCGGCGAAGGTCGCACCGAGCGCCACCTGCAGTGGGTGGTCGGGAAGCTCGGTAGGACTCCAGATCCCACCCGTTGCGTACGCAGGTCGCCAGCATCGCCGCGTGCTTGCCCGAGCAGTTCATGCAGATCGGCGCCTTGCCGCCCCCGGCGCGGATCCAGTCCTCGCGCGCCTGATCGTCCAGCGGATAGTCGGCAGGCGTACGAAGGTGTGTCTCGTCCAACCGCGCGGAGGCCAGGATCCGCCGCACGCCCTCAAGGTGGAACGTCTCGCCCGAGTGTGAGGCACATGCCAAGGCGAGCAGATCGGGCGGCAGGTCGAGCCCCAAGCGCACCATGCCGAGCGCCTGGAGGGGTTTGTTGCACGAGCGGGCCAGGATCGGCTTGTCGATCACGCCCAGGGACCGCGTCACGCGGCCGTCGGGATCGAGCGCGACGACCGAGCCGCGATGATCGCCCTCGACGAATCCGGAGCGCACGATCTCGGCGACCACGACGGGGGCAGATTCGGCTTCCTGACCAGACACACGGGCACCCTAGCCCGCTCACCGGAGACGGCTGGCAGGATTGGCGCGTGGCCCACGACCTCACGACCAGTCGCCCGCAGCACCACCCCACATTCCGCGAACTCCAGGATCTAGAACTCCTGACCACGGGGATGTTGAGCCCACTGCGCAAGGTCAATCACCCCGGCAGCCCCGTCACGCTGTCCCTGCCCGCCGATCTGACCGGTCGTGAGGTGGAGATCGTCGATGCGGAGGGCCTGCCCCTCGCGGTCGTGGCGGCCGACGGCACGGTCGAACCGCTGACCCACGCCCAGCACGGCCCCTTCCGCGACCTCTACCTCTCGGTCGAGCAGGTGCGCGCACGCTACGCGGGTCGTACGTTCGTCGCGGTGGCGGACCCTTTGACCCAGCACCACCTGGCTGCCCTTCGTGGCTTCGGCGCGATCGTCCTGGTCGCGTTGGCTGGCGAGGGCACGGCCTCCCTGTCACCGGTCGCGCTGCTTCGCGCCACCAAGCAGGCCGCGGCGATGCTGCCCGTCGCCGATGTCGTGGCGGTGCCCCTGGCCGCGCACGGTGACGCGGCCGTCGATCACGACCTGGGCACTCAGATCTTGGAGAACCTCGCCCAAGGTGACCCGATCCATGCCCTACCCGAGGGCGACGACGACTACCCCGACGAGATCGCGCGCATCATCGACGAGGACCAGCCACCCGCCGACGAGCAGGGTCTGGTGTTGTTCTTCACCGGCCTCTCCGGGAGCGGCAAGTCCACCCTCGCCCAAGCGTTGATGGATCGGCTCCTGGAACAAGGGGGCCGGACGGTGACGAGCCTCGACGGGGACGTCGTGCGCCGCAGCCTGTCGGCGGGGCTGACCTTCTCCAAGGAGGACCGCGAGACCAATATCCGTCGGATCGGCTGGGTAGCCGCGGAGATCGCCCGGCACCGAGGGATCGCCGTGTGCAGCCCGATCGCGCCTTTCGACCAGACCCGCCAGCAGGTCCGCGCGATGGTGGAGGCAGCCGGGGGGGCCTTCTTCCTGATCCACGTCGCCACACCATTGGCCGAGTGCGAGCGCCGCGACCGCAAGGGGCTGTACGTCAAGGCGCGCCGCGGCGAGATCCCGGAGTTCACCGGGATCTCCTCGCCGTACGAAGAGCCCCAGGACGCCGATGTCCGCGTGGACACGACGCGCCGTTCGGTCACCGAGGCACTGGGCGACGTGCTGGTGGCACTGCGAGACGAGGGGTACATCGACCTGCTCGGCGATGAGGCACCATCCCCGGCGCCGACCGACGAGCCGAGTTCTGCTCCGCAAGGAGCGGCCGTCCATTCTCCCGATCATCCGCTGCGCGTCCTGTTCGTCTGCACGGCCAATATCTGCCGCTCCCCCAGCATGGAACTCATGGCGCGGGCCCTGGTCGGCGACGGCACCGACCTCGCATTCGCCAGTGCGGGCACCCACGGGTTCGTGGACCACGAGATGGACGCCACGATGGCGGCGGCGGTGGGCGAGGATGCGAGTGGCTTCCGAAGCCGTCGGATCGAACGACCGATCATCGACTCGGCCGACCTGATCCTCACCGCCGAGGCAGCCCACCGGAAATACATCATCGAGGAGTTCCCCGGGGCTTTCCGCAAGGTCTTCACGATCGGACAGTTCGTGCGAGACACGGCCGGCCGGCCGGAGCGAGGCTGGGATCTCTTGGCGTACGCCGCGGAGCACCGCACCGCCGTCGACAAGTCCCTGGATGTGGCTGATCCCTATCGCAAGGGTTCGGCGGCTGCGGCCACTGCGCGCGACGAGATCGACCGACTCGTGACGTCGGTCGTGCAGCGCCTGAGCGCGTCGTCGTGAACGTCTGGGCCGGTTGGCAACGGCCCACGCCCGGCTCGGCGTCTAGGCCTGGCGGGAGTCGTCAAGCTCGGCCACCTGAGTCGGCCGCTGGACGATGCCCGAGTCTGCGAGTTCGGTGAGCACCTGCCTTACTCGATCATCGACGTCGAGTCCCTCCGGCTGACCGAACTCGTCGATCAAGTGGGCGCGAATCGACTCGAAGTCGGTGCGACCCGAATCGATCGCTTCCAGCACGACGTGCCCGATCTCCGACAGCACGACGACCTTCGAGTCGACGAAGACCGCACGCCTTCCCCCGGCGACGTACTCGTCCAACACGGGCTGCCGAAGGTACGTCTGGTCGCTCACGAGAGCCTCGCAAGTTGCGCGGCGACCACGGGCTCCAGGTCGGCAACCTCGGCATAGGTGAGCCGCTGCAACCCACCCGCACCGTCGATCAGTGCCGCGAGCGTATGCATCGGCTTGGGGATCCTGGTCAGGTAGGAAGACTCCGGGGCCAGCATCGCAAGAGCGTCGACCGTGTCGATCTTTGTCACGGTAACCCCTTCGTGATCGGGTTGGCGGTCGAGCAGGGACAGCGCGCACAGGCGCAGTGCGGGATGTTCAGCCACCTCGATCCCGAGCGAGCCCACCGGGGTTTGGGTCTTGGTGCCTGCCGAATAGCCCTCTTCGATGATGGACAGCGGCTTCGGGTACGGGCGTACGACGCCGTCGAACTCGACTGCGACGGTCTCGTCGGTGACATAACTCCACTTGCCGGCGAGGGTACGCGAGAAGGTCGTCTTCCCCGTGCCCGAGGGCGCGACGAAGGCGGCGACCGCTCCTGTCCGGGGGTCGGCGACAGCACAGCCGTGCAGCAAGACGAGCTCACCGCCGCGCACTCCGATGGCCGCAATCGTGATGCGCGAGGCGAGGTCGGTCAGTGCCGCACGCTCGTCGCGAACCACGAGCGCCGAGGCGACGTCCGGCAGGTCTTGGAGTTCGTCGGGGTCGATCAACGTGATGACCGTCTCAGGCGCCGGAGTGGTGGGCTCCACCGCGAGTGCGGCGCAATCCGCCCAGCCGGTTAGGATGCCGTCGACCAACCACCGGGTGCGCTCGGTGAACTCGAGCCGGACCGGCACCTCGATCGCCACCAGATCGACGCACGCAGCGGGATGGACCGAACTGCCTGACATGGCAGCGAAGTCTAGGCCCATGGGGAGACACGGATGGAACTGCACGACTACCTCGTCATCGTGAGAGCGTATTGGCGATCCATCGTGGCGTTCGTGATCCTCGGCGCGCTGCTGGCACTCGCGTGGAGCCTGGCGCAACCCAAGGTCTATGCCTCGACCGCGACCGGATTCGTCACCTCGGGCACCACTGCAGCCGACCCGAGCATGGCCAACGTCAACGACGTGTTGTCCAAGTCACGCGTGAAGTCCTACGTGGGCCTGGCCACCGACCGTCAGACGGCGGAGTTCGTGATCGACGACCTCAACCTGACCGAAAGCCCCGAAGAGCTGATCAGCAACGTGACCGTCGAGCAGCGGCCCGACACGGTCCTGCTGGGCATTACGGTGAACGCCAGGACCCCCGAGAGCGCCCAGGAACTGGCCAACGCCTGGGTCAAGGCCCTGAGCAAGAGCGTCAGGGAGTTCGAGGACCCCTCTGGCACCGGCAAGGCCGCCATGCGGTTGCTCCCCAACCAGACCGCCGCGCTGCCCACCGCGCCGACCTCCCCCAAGATCCCCCTCAATGTGATCCTGGGGTCGCTGGTCGGGTTGGCTCTCGGACTGGCGTACAGCATTACCCGCCACCGTCTCGACCGTCGACTGCGTACCGCCTCCCAGGTGGAGAAGGACACCGGGTTCGCGGTGGTCGCCTCCGTTCCGGCGCTTGGCAGCGGGGACACGACCGAGCCCCGTCAACTCGTGACGGATCCTCAGACCACCACCGAGCGCCTCGCCGCCGAATCGTTTCGCAAGTTGCGTACGAACCTGTCCTTCATGGACGTCGACCACCCGCCGCGCGTCATCGTGGTCACCAGCCCCAGCAAGGGTGACGGAAAGTCCACGATCGCCGCGTCGCTCGCACTTGCCATCGCGCACGCGGGCCAGCCGGTGTTCCTCCTGGAAGGCGACCTGCGCCGTCCCCGCGTCGCCAAGATGCTCAAGCTCGACAACTCCGTCGGTGTCAGCGACGTCCTGGCCGGGCGGGTCCCGCTGAGCGAGGCCCTGAACGTCGACGCCCAAGAGGGTCAGTTGCGCGTGCTGACCTCCGGCACCCGAGTGCCCAACCCCAGCGAGTTGCTGGGCTCCAACGCGATGCGTGAGTTGCTCGCCGAACTTTCACAAACCGGCATGGTCATCGTCGACGCCCCACCGCTTCTGCCCGTCACCGATGGGGCCGTGCTGGCCCGGATCGCCGATGGAGCACTCGTGGTGGTGTCTACCGGCAAGACCGTGGACACCGAACTCACCGCTGCGCTGGGCGTCCTCGAGCGCGTCAGCGGCCGGGTCCTCGGCATCATCATGGGCCGCGTCTCCAAGCGCACCACGACTCCAGGCACCTACCACGAGTACGGCTATTACGACTACGAGTCGCGAGACAAGAAGCGCAGCCGCAAGAGTTCCGACACGCCTGAGAGCGGCAAGGTCGGCCGGCGGGCGGCTCGCTAGCCCGGAGGCGGAATTTGGGCCACGCTGGGTCTAGGCTCCTGCCGTGGCTGATCTGATCACCGGCGCCTTCATCTCGATCCTGCTTGCCGGTTTTTTCGTCGGCATCGTCGTCGGCCTCACCGGCATGGGCGGTGGGGCGTTGATGACGCCCGCGCTGATCTTCCTCGGGGTGGGTGACGCGGCGACCGTGGTGACCGCCGACCTCACCGCCGCCGCGATCTACAAGACCGGTGGCGCCATCCAGCACGGGCGGCAGGGGTCGCCAGACCTGACCATGGCCAAGTGGTTGATCCTGGGTTCCGTGCCGACTGCGCTGGCCGGGCCATGGGTGCTCAACGCACTTGTCGGCAACCATGGGGACCTGGACGCGACACTCAAGCTCTGCATCGGTTTCGCGCTCTTGCTCGCGGCGGTCACCTATGCGCTGCGCCTGCTGATCAACCTGGTGCGGGTCCGCCGCGGCGACGGTCCCACCGACGCCAATCCGACGATCCGTCCGCTCCCCACGCTACTGGTGGGTGCCCTGGGGGGCCTCCTGGTCGGAATCACCAGCGTGGGCTCGGGCTCGGTGATCATGATCGCGCTGCTCATGCTCTATCCGGGGCTCGCCGCAGTCAGACTCGTGGGAACCGATCTCGTGCAGGCCGTCCCGTTGGTCTTCGCCGCAGCGGTCTCCAACATCGCGCTGCACGGTCTCGACTGGGCCCTCTTGATCCCCCTCGTCCTCGGGTCGGTCCCCGGCACTCTGCTCGGTGCGCGCATCGCACCGCGGGTGCCCCAGTCGGTGATCCGCCGCGCGATCGTCATCGTGTTGACGATGTCGGGTGTGGCACTGCTCGACAAGGCCGGCTGGGCGCCGTTGGGGGCGGGTGAAGATCAAACCCACCCGATGCTGATCGCCGGCATCGGTTTGGCCATGGTCGTGCTCGTCCCGCTGATCTGGGGAGCAATCCGAAGGACTCAGGGCCTGCCGATGTTCGGCTCCCCCACGGTTGCCGAGCTTGAGGACCCCTCCTACCGTCCCGGGATCTACGGCATGAAGCGCCAGAGTTGAGTGGCCGACGATGGAATTCAAGGACTACTGGCGGATCCTGCGAAATCACTGGCTGGGCGCGCTGTGCTGCGTGATCGCGACAGCCCTGCTGGCCTTGTCGTGGAGCCTTGCCCAGCCGAAGGTCTACGCGGCCGTCTCCACCGGCTTCGTCACCACCGGCACCGTCGGCGACGCCGGCCTGGAGAGCCTGGGTGACAGCCTGGCCAAGTCCCGGGTGAAGTCCTACGTCGTGCTCGCGACAGACCGCACCACATCTCAGATGGTGGCCAGCCGGCTCGGCCTGACAGATTCCCCTTCTCAACTCGCTGGCAGGATCGATATCGAGCAACCCCCCGACACGGTGAATCTGCAGATCACCGCGACAGGCCCCACCCCTCAGGAAGCCCAAGCCCTGGCTGACACGTGGGTGCAGGCCTTGGCCGACCGCGTACATCAGGTCGAGAACCGGGGCGGCTCCAAGCAGGAATCCACCATCAGCATCGAGCCGAGCGCCTCCGCCGAACTCCCCACCGCGCCGATCTCGCCGCAGCCGCTGCGCAATGCCCTGATCGGTGCTTTGCTCGGCGCCATCCTCGGCACCGCGTACGCGACGGGCCGCAACCAACTCGACCGTCGCATCCGGTCGTCGGAGCAGATCACCCGACTCGGCACCAGCACCGTGGCGAGCATCCCCGAGATCGCCGGTGTCGGCAGGAATCTGGGCATCGTGGCCACCGGCCGTGCCCAGGAGAAGTCGACTCAGGCCGCCGAAGGATTCCGCAAGCTCCGCACCAACATCTCCTACCTCGACGTGGACAACCCACCCCGGATCATCGTGGTGACCAGCCCCAGCCAAGGCGACGGCAAGTCCTCGGTGGCCGCGAATCTCTCGGCGGTGATCGCCGTCAGTGGCCAACCAGTCACGCTGATCGACGGCGATCTGCGCCGTCCCAGAGTTGCGAAGGCGCTGGACCTTCCCGGCGAGGTGGGCCTTACCGACGTGCTCGCAGCCCGGGTTTCCCTCGATGACGCGCTTCAGCAACACCCGACCCTGACCACACTTCGCGTACTTCCCGCGGGCAATCGGCCTCCCAACCCCAGCGAGTTGTTGGGCTCCAAAGCGATGCGCAAACTCCTGAGAGCGTTGTCTCGGACCAGCATGGTGATCGTGGACGCTCCGCCACTGCTGCCCGTCACCGACGCTGCGGTGCTCACCCGAGCCAGTGACGGGGCACTGGTCGTCGTCTCCGCCGGCCGGACCCTCGACACGCACCTCGAGGCGGCGCTCGACAACCTGACCAACGTGCAGGGACGGGTCCTAGGCGTCGTCCTCAACCGGGTGACCCGCCGGCGCACCACCTCGGACTACTACAAGCAGCAGTACTACTACAGGTACGACGAGGACCGTTCCCGCAGCCGCGGCCGGCGTGCTCGTACCGAAGCCGGCTAACGCTGCAGGGGCAGCGACCAGGAAGCGGACTGCTCCCAACGCTGCGAGACGTAGCGCAGCGTGTTCCCGCGGGCGCGCCAACCCTCGGGCAGGTGCTGGGCGGCGTACCCCTTCGGCACCCGGACGGACACGTCCAGTGCGGCCGGAGTAACCAGCCCCTGCGGATCGACCGAGAGCGAGTACACCAACTCGTCGCCCGAGACTCGCGCGGCGTCAGGCACCGTGTAGCGCATGCGCATGGTCGCGCTGGCTCCTGGCGCGAGGGTGAAGGACTGGCGCACGAAGGATTGGGTCCCAGTCCTGCCCACATGCGGGGTCGGCACCTGCTTGCCGTCCAGGCTCATCGACTCCAGGTGCATCCGCTCGGGCAGGAAGGCCGCAAGAGACAACCCGGCCCACCGCGTCTGATAACTGCGGATCCGCGGATCCGGTTCGGGACCAACGTAGGGCGGCGTGTCGTTGTGGACGACGATCTGGAGGTCGACCTCGGCCGACCCGTCGGCACGCAGGCGCACGTTCGAGGTGACATCGCGCCGTTGGTAGTAGTCGACCTTGGAGATGTTGGTGTTCTGGCTCTGCGCGGAGAAGTAGTCCCCACTCCCACCCTGGTGAAGATCGCCGGAGACCCCGAGTTCCTCGATCATCCTCTGCTCGCCCTCGGGGCGCAGGTACATCGCGAACTCACGCGCTCCCGCCGCCTGCCCCAACGCCAGGAACTTGTCGACGAAGTCGCCGCCGTCGAGCAGTCGGTCGGTGAAAGCGCTCGCGAGGAGTTGGTTGTTCGCCCTGCGCTGCTCGACGTCGGGATAGGTGTCGTAGCTTCCCGACACCGTCTTGACGAAGTTGTCCGCCGTCAGGGTTCCGTAGACCGCGTGCTCGATCGGATTGGTGACAGCCAGCAGCCGGGCCAGTGCCTGCGCATCCACCACGATCAGCCCGTCGTGGTCTGCACCCGATGCCACCTGCAGGCCTCGGAGGAACTCCTCTCCCGAGATCGACCAGTTCGGATTCAAGGTGGCGTTCTGCAGCGGCAGCGCCTCACCATTGCGGTGGAACACGTTGCCTTCGACCTTCGGCCAGCTCAGACCACGCGTCTCTGGCAACTCGGTCAGACTGCCGGCCTCCTCGACTCGAATGCGTCCGTCACGCGCGGTTACCCGAGTCCCTGTGAGCACGGCTCCCCCGGAGTAGCGCAACTCGGCGGGGTTGCTGATCATCACCATGTAGGAGCGGGGCCCAGAGGCGCCCAGCACATCGGGCAATCCGTCCATCATCGGCTGGAAGCGCTCGAACTTCGCTGCCGCAGGATCGATCTGGCGCTGGGCCCGGTCTCGGGCGTCGCGGATCTGGGCACCGAGGAAGGGAGCGTCACCCTCGACCTGCGCCAGTTCGTCACGAGCGCTGACGAGTTCGCCGCCCACCCGGTCGGCTTCCTTCAGGACCGAGTCGAGGAGCCCGAGGTCGATGTTGCGGTCCTCGACGAGTCCTCCGTCGTCCGACATGACCTGGGGATAGACCTCCACTGCCCCGCCGACCGCACTCGTGCTGGCCGCCATCGCGGCGACCAGATGGCGGGCATCTCGTACGCCACCGCCCACCACGGGCACCCACGACCAGACCCGCGCGCCGAGCCCCTCACTGGTCTCGGAGGCCTCGTCGGCGTACCTCTGCGCGGCGACCTGGTGGCGGCGCGCCACACGCAGATTGCCTGACTTCAGCGCCTCGACCGAACGTCTGAGCTCAGACTCTGCGTTGCGTGAATCACTGGCCAGCCCGCGCAGCGGAAGGGCCAACAAGACCAGCGCGACGCCGACCATCACCAAGCCCGCCAGCACCCACCGAAGAATGCGAGAACGGCGACGGCTCGGCGCGGCTGCGCGGCGACTACTTCGACTCATGGCGACTCGTTAACCCACTCCCCCCGAGACGTTCGTGCGATTCTCGCAGAACCAGGGCACACCGATAGCATGCAGGTCGGAGCAAAAGGAGAGGCATCCACCACAGATGAGTGCAGCGCCAGCAACCCACGCCGATTATCAGCTCAGCCAACTGGACCAACTCGAAGCCGAGTCGATCCACATCTTCCGCGAGGTCGCGGCCGAGTTCGAGAAGCCGGTCCTGATGTTCTCCGGCGGCAAGGACTCCATCGTCATGCTGCGACTGGCCGAGAAGGCCTTCCACCCGGCGAAGATCCCGTTCCCGGTCCTGCAGGTCGACACCGGACTCGACTTCGACGAGGTGCTGCAGACGCGCGACCGTTGGGTCGAGCGACTCGGCGTACGCCTGATCGTGGCCAGCGTCGACCAGGCGATCGCCGACGGCATCGTCACCGACGACGGCAAGACCAGCCGCAACCGACTCCAGATCGGCACCCTGCTCAACGCGATCGAGGAGAACGGCTTCACCGCCGCCTTCGGTGGCGGTCGCCGCGACGAGGAGAAGGCGCGCGCCAAGGAGCGGGTCTACTCCCACCGTGACGAGTTCGGTCAGTGGGACCCCAAGAACCAACGCCCCGAGTTGTGGAGCCTGTACAACGGCCGCCTGCACGAGGGCGAGCACATGCGGATCTTCCCGATCAGCAACTGGACCGAGCTCGACGTGTGGCACTACATCGGCCGCGAAGGCATCGAGATCCCGTCGATCTACTACTCGCACGAACGCGACGTGATCGCGCGTGACGGCATGCTGTTGTCCGCCTCCGAGGTGGTGCAGCCCAAGGGCAACGAGAAGATCGAGCGTCGCCGCGTCCGCTTCCGCACGGTGGGCGACAAGTCCCAGACCGGCTCGGTCGAGTCCGAGGCCGACACGATCGAGAAGATCATCGACGAGATCGCGATCGCCCGAGTGACCGAGCGAGGCGCCACCCGAGGCGACGACCGCTTCTCCGAAGCGGCGATGGAAGACCGCAAGAAGGAAGGCTACTTCTGATGGGCGAGATGGCTCAGCACACCCACGAGCACGAGGGCCGCGCCCCCATGGATCTGCTCCGTTTCGCCACGGCAGGTTCGGTGGATGACGGCAAGTCGACCCTGATCGGTCGCCTGCTGCTCGACTCCAAGTCGATCTTCGAGGACCAGTTGGAAGCCGTCGAGGCGTCCTCGCAGTCCAAGGGATACGACTACACCGATCTCGCGCTGCTGACCGACGGTCTGCGCTCCGAGCGCGAGCAGGGCATCACCATCGACGTGGCCTACCGCTACTTCGCGACGCCGACTCGCAAGTTCATCATCGCCGACACCCCGGGCCACATCCAGTACACCCGCAACATGGTGACCGGGGCGTCGACCGCCGACCTGGGCCTGGTTCTGGTGGACGCCCGCCACGGCCTCACCGAGCAGTCGCGTCGCCACGCGGTGCTGCTGTCGCTGCTGCGCGTGCCGCACCTGGTGTTGGCGATCAACAAGATGGATCTGGTCGACTACGACGAGTCGACGTACGAGCGGATCCACAACGAGTTCACGCAATTCGCCACGAAGTTGTCGATCCCGGACCTGGAGGTCATCCCGATCTCCGCTCTCCAGGGCGACAACGTCGTCGAGCGCAGCACCAACATGCCCTGGTACCACGGCCCGACACTCATGCATCACCTCGAGCACGTGCACGTGGCCTCCGACCGAGAACTCGTCGACACCCGCTTCCCGGTGCAGTACGTCGTACGCCCCAAGTCCGACGCCTACCACGACTACCGTGGGTACGCCGGTCAGGTCGCGGGCGGTGTGCTCAAGCCGGGCGACGAGGTCGTCGTGCTGCCGAGCGGCATGACCTCGACGATCGAGGGCATCGACCTGTTCGACAAGGAGATCACGGAGGCGTTCCCGCCGATGTCGGTCACCGTCCGTCTGGCCGACGACGTCGACGTCTCGCGCGGTGACATGATCGCGCGCGTCAAGAACGCACCGACCCCCAGCCAGGACATCGACGCGATGATCTGCTGGATGACCAACACGCCGCTGAAGCCGCGTCAGAAACTGGCGATCAAGCACACGACCCGCATGGGGCGCGCGATGGTCAAGGACATCCAATATCGCCTGGACATCAACACCTTGCACCGCGACCAGGAGAGCAACGAGTTGGGCCTCAACGAGATCGGTCGGGTGCAATTGCGCACCACGGTCCCGCTGCTGTGCGACCCGTACGCCAAGAACCGTACGACCGGTTCGTTCATCCTGATCGACGAAGCCACCGGCGTCACCGTCGGTGCCGGCATGATCAACAGCGGCAGCTGACTGCCGAGCGACTGCGTCAGCTCAGGCGCGGCGGGGCCGACGACTGCGGCCCCGCTTGCGTCGCACCTGGACGCGAGATCACGGCATTGTCGGGTCGAAGTCGGGCAGGCGAGTGCCCACACCCAGCATCTGGGCGATCGCTGCGGCCGACCTAGCCCCTGCCGCGCCGTCGCCATACGGGTTCACCGCGTTCGACATCTCCGCGTAGGCGGACTCATCGCAAAGCAACCGCGAGGCTTCTTCGAAGATCCTGGCGCCATCGGTGCCCACGAGCTTCACGGTTCCGGCATGGACGGCCTCAGGGCGTTCGGTGTCGTCTCGCATCACCAGGACCGGCTTGCCCAGTCCAGGCGCCTCCTCCTGCACACCGCCTGAATCCGTGATCACCAGATGCGAAGCACGAAGCAGCGAGGCGAACTGTGAATATTCCAGCGGCTCGGTAAGGATCACGTTGTCCGCCCCGGCGAAGGCCGGCTCCACGACTTCGCGCACCGCAGGGTTGCGATGCAGCGGCAGCACGAAGAGGTCGTCGGCCCACTGGTCGGCCAACTTTCGCAGCGCGCTCATCGACTCCTGCATCCGCGCGCCGAGAGACTCGCGGCGATGAGTGGTCATCAAGACGATGCGTCGACCACTCGCGATGGCCTGTGCGACCCGCTCGTCTTCTTGGTTGACCTCGCGTGCCGAGATCTCCAGGAGTGAGTCGATCACGGTGTTTCCGGTGACCGCGATGTCCTCGACGGGGATCTGCTCCGCCAACAGATTCTCGGCATTCATCCGCGTGGGCGCCAGATGCAGCGATGCCACCTGGGTCGTCAGCCGGCGATTGATCTCCTCGGGGAAGGGTGAGTAGCGCTTTCCGGTGCGCAGTCCGGCCTCGACATGGACCACCGGAATCTGTTGATAGAAGGCCGCCAGTCCGCCCGCGAACGTGCTCGACGTGTCACCCTGCACGATGATTACGTCGGGTCGTGCGGACTCCAAGATCGCGCTCAGCCGGTCGACGACCGTGGCGGTGATGTGCGCCAGGGTTTGGCGCGGCTTGCTGATGTCCAGGTCGTACGCGGGAACGATTGCGAACAACTCGTTCACCTGATCCAGCATTTCGCGGTGCTGGCCCGTCACGGCGACGATCGGCTCGATTCCCACTGCCCGAAGGCTGGGGATCAGCGGTGCCATCTTGATGGCCTCAGGCCGGGTTCCGTACACCAACAGCGCTGTCTTACCCACTGGTCATTCCTTCACGTTGACACCACTACGATGTGGAGCATAGTTCCGGCACCACCCAAAGGGATCATCACTGTGACGACTGTCTATGAACGCGGCATTGCCGTACTCGGTCTCGGTTACATCGGCTTGCCGACGGCTGCGATTCTTGCGACCCACGGGGTCCGCGTGATCGGTGTCGATGTCAACGAGTCGGTGGTGGACTCCGTCAGCCAGGGCAAGGTTCCTTTCGTGGAGCCCGACCTGGGCGCCGCCCTCAGCGGCGCCGTGGCCAACGGCAACCTCACCGCCACGACCGAGGTGCCGCAAGCCGATGGCTTCATCATCGCGGTGCCGACACCCATCCTGGCGGACAAGTCTGCCGACCTGTCCTACGTACGCTCTGCCGTCGAGGCGATCGCGCCGCGCCTGCGCGGGGGAGAGTTCGTGGTCCTGGAGTCCACCTCACCTCCCGGCACCTCACGCCAGATCGCTTCCTGGCTGCGCGACCTGCGCCCCGACCTGGTGGTGCCTGCGACCGGAGGTGAGACCAACGGGATCCACGTGGCACATTGCCCAGAGCGCGTGCTGCCCGGCCGAATCATGATCGAGTTGGTGACCAATGACCGGGTGGTCGGCGGCCTCACCCCCAAGTGCGCCGAATTGGCGGCCGACCTCTACCGGATCTTCTGCCAGGGCGAGATCGCCCTTACCGATGCCACCACGGCGGAGATGGTCAAACTCGCAGAGAACTCGTTCCGCGACGTCAACCTGGCCTACGCCAATGAACTGTCGGTCTTGTGCGACAAGTTGGAGATCGACGTCTGGGGCGTCATCGAGGCCGCCAACCGGCACCCCCGGGTCAACATCTTGAACCCCGGGCCCGGGGTCGGGGGCCACTGCATCGCGGTGGACCCGTGGTTCATCGTCGACGCCGCACCCGACGAGGCCAGGTTGATCCGCACCAGCCGGGAGATCAACGACGCCAAGCCCGAATGGGTGGTCGGCAAGGTGCTCGACGCCGTGGGCGGTAACACGGTGAGTCAGGTTGCCTGCCTGGGTCTGGCCTTCAAGGCCGACGTCGACGACCTGCGAGAAAGCCCGGCGATCGAGGTCGTCGAACGCATCTCGAAGGCACTACCCGACGCCTCGATCCTGGTGGTCGAACCGCACGTCACCACGCTGCCCAAGTCCTTGGAGGGGCTGGCCAACGTACGCCTTGTGGACACCGCGGAGATCGCGGATGCCGACGCGGTTGTGCTGCTGGTCGACCACCGACAGTTCGGCGAATTGGACCCCCGGTCATTCACCGGCACCGTGATCGACACGCGCGGCCAGTGGCGACACCTGCTCAACGCCTGAGCGATCCTGCTCTCTGCACCCCGGCGGGCACCCTGCGGGGCACGCCGCGATGGTCGAGTTCGGCCGGTTCTGCGTCGGGGTCGGCCGATTCTGGCGGTCGCTTCTTCACGAAGACGTGATAGAGCCGGTTGAGGAGCCACAAGGTGAACGGTCCGGCCAGCAGGATCGTGTACGGGTCGATCAGGAACATGCATCGATAACCCAAGGCCGACATGATCACCACCGTCGCGACATCACGTCTGGATCGGATCAAGCCTCGAATGGTGATGATCTGGGCCAGGAAGCCCATGCCGAAGGGGATGCCGAGCAAGCCCACCGTGCCGAAGTTGTAGTAGTAGGAACCCCACGGGTCCAACGGGTTGTTGCCGTTGGGGTTGCCGTAGATGAGGTAGTAGACGCGCACGTCGAAGGGCATCCCCTCCACCTGGGAGCCCGGCAGCACGATCTTCAACTGTTCGACCCACTGGTCACCGTTGACCGGGATCTCACTCTGCAGAGCCTTGAGCGCCACCATCTGGGTGCGCGAGTAGTCACCGCCGACTCGGTCCCACACACCCACTGTGGCTGCTTCGGCGAAGCTCATCTCGCGACCATCGCGCATGTTGCGCCCCTGGAGCGCCGTTACCAGCGCGAAGGACAACCCCAACGCCACGACGATGCCGATGGTCGCGCCACGCGACATCCTGAATTTGCGCGGTAGCGGACTGGAGCCGTGGCCGACCATGAGACCCAGCAGGAGCAGCAGGGCGAGGATGTAAGTACGCCCACCTTGGACGGTCACGAAGTAGACGCTGGCCGCGAGCAGACCCCAAGCGGCAACGCGCAGTCCGGCCGAGCGCCGGATCTTGCCCTCCAGCCACAGGTACACCACAAGGGTCGGCAAGATGATGGCGATGAACTGGACCGCATAGCCGGCCGCGCGGTAGGTGGACTTGGCGTCCGACCGCAGACCCGAGAACGTCGCACTGTCTACCTGTGAGCCGGAGATGATCGCACCCAACTGGCTGAACAGGGTGTTGTAACCGACGGAGCGGTAGTAGAGGAATCCGACCGCGAGGGACAGCAACACCAAGAACCAGACGAGTGCCCAGGTCATCGACGTCGAGGCGGTCGTGTCAAGTGGGCTGTCGCGCCATCGTTTGATCTCTTGTGCGGGCTTGAAGCCCTCGAGGAGATTCGCGACCACGCCGCCGAGCACGAACGACAAGAAGGCCAGGCTTACCAGGATCGGCCAGTCTTCTCGAAATGGCACCGTGCGCATCGACTCGACCGCGACCCCGATGACATTGAACGATTGATAGAGCAAGAAGGCCAGGGGGGCGGTGATCAGGAACTGCCGCCCACTGAGCGAGAGCCACGCGATGATGACACCCACGAGCCAGATCGCCAGCGCGGCACCGGAGGGGCTAACCAACCAACTCATCGAGCAACTCCGGCAGAATCGAGAACGTTGTCCATCGCAGCGGACATCTCCTGCCAAGAATACAGCGAATCGTAGGCCTTCCTGGCCGCGTCACACATCGCGGCGTACTCGTCAGGTCCCGCAGACCTGAGGTCTGCCAATGCTGTAGCCAGTTCGGTCACCCGCGCGAATGGAATCCGGATCGCGCAGTCGTCGAATTCCGGCCCCGCTGTCATCAGGACTTCTGCGTTGGTGACGATCGGGCGACCGAGAGCGAGTGCCTCGGCGATCTTGTTGGGGGCGGCCATCTGGTTGATCGGCCGCGTGGGCGCATAGATGGCGGCAATGAAATCCGCCGCCCGCATCTGATCGAGCGAGTCTGCATAGTTGACGTAGCCCAGATACGTGGCACGACTCTCCCGCACTCTCTGGGTGAGTTCTTCATCGCCGCTTCCCGCGATCACGACCTCGACCAGGCCCGCGTGTGCGTCGGCGAGATCGATCAGTTCCTGGACGCCGCGACCGGCATCGATCCATCCCGCATAGAGGATCCGAATGGGACGCTGGCCGAAATCCGGGTTGGGGAGCGTCACGTCCAACGGCTCGGGCGCGTTGCGGACCACCTCGATGCGCTCTCGACACCACCGCGGAAGGGCATCCCTGCGGAACGGTTCCGGCACGAGCGCCACGGTGCTGGCGCGAACGGCCAGACCCTCCAGGCGATTGAGCACCGCCCGGACCGGGCCGGGCAGATTGTATCGATCGGCGTAGTTGTCGTGGACGTTGTAGATCACCCGGGCGCGCGAGACCAGCCGCCACAGCAGCGCCGCGGGGGCGGCCTCCAGATCGGAGGCATGGACGACCCTGGGACGGATCTTCAACAAGACCCTGAACACGGCGAAATTGAAGGCGAGCAAGCCGTACACGTACTGGGCTGCGCCTTTGCCGTTCAGGTTGGGCAGGAGCGGGCCGACTCGTCGCAGTGTCGTGTCGTCCTCCCACATCTCCCGTGCGGCCAAGCCCGGCTCTCGGTGCGCACCTACGTAGGTCGTACGCCAACCCCTGTCCTTGGCGGCGTGGATCATCCGTGCGACCCTCGGCACGGGTTGCGCAAGCATGCGAACGAAGACGATGTCACGCTTTCCCATGGTGTTCATCTCTCCATTCGAAAGTAGTCTGCGACCGACTCGGCAACTCGCCCTCGGCTCTCACTCGCAGCACGCGGGCCAGGACCCGGGAACCGTAGGCAGCAGAGAACCAATAGTCGTCGCAGGTGATTGTCACCGGCCCCGCGTGCTGCACCAGCATCGAGGCGCACACGAGTCCCGACTCCACCTCCAGGATGTCCCAGTGTGAGTCCGTCCGGGGCTTCGCGTCGAGGCCCGGTGCGAGATGCCACGACCAGTGCAGCCCCCGCCGGCCCTCGCCCTTGAGGCTGTCCACGATGGTGGCGACAGTTCCGGTCTCGTCACACGACAACGTGCGCTCGTACGCCACCGGACGCTCGCCTCTCGACCAGCCGTCGTGACCCGCGACCAAGCCGGAGCCGTCGCTCGCGATCCGCAATGACCCGCTGGTGTTGATCGAGACAGTAGGCATCACCGAGCCTTCGATCGCGGGCGACGGATCATCTCCCTCGACCAGCAGCATGTTGTGCTGGGCGGCAGCCAGCTCGTGGAGCCTCGCCGACCGTGAGTAGGTGTAGGTCCACGTACCCGGATCGACCAGAAGGTCACGACCGCCCAGGCGCAGAACCGGCGAGGTGAGATCACTGTGGTCATGGCCTCCGCGCCCGCCGAGCCCCGGAGCTCCGGCTCGGACGACCAGGTGGGCACTTCCGCGTTGCAGAACGCCGAACCCATCGACCGTGGCCACCTCCGTCGCGACCGGCGCGGTCTGCTCAGCAGGCCCGCGATCGGCGTACGGGATCGCGAGCATCCAGGCCACGGCGGGCAGGCACGCAGTCTCCGCCTGGGATCCGACCGCGCGAGCCAACTCCCTCACGCGGCGGGGATCGTTGGAGGGGTCGTCCGCGACGACCAGGAACTCTCCCGAGTCGCAGTCCCCGATCAGCGGCAGCGTTGCGCCACCGGCCAGCATCTGGCAGACGTCGGCTGCTCGTAACGCGATCGACCTGACGTCTGGCGGCACCCCAAGTCCGAACCGGTCACACTCGGCGACGGTGAGCAGCACCAACTCGGTCATGTAGCGGTGATAGTTGGTGGCGAACTCGAAGTGCATCCCGTCCGGCGCGAACTGCGCGCGAACCTCGGCGAAGAATCTCTCGGCGTCGCGCCGGGTGGTGCCTTTGACGTCACCCTGACCGAGCACCAGGGCGAGTTGGAGCGTCACACCCAGATCGACCAGGTAGTGGTTGCCCGAGATGTCGCTGCGCTCGGGGTGACGGCGCAGGAAGTCCAGATGCTCCTGCAGCATGGTCGCCGCGTCGGACTTTTCGGCTTCACCCAACTCCGGCCACACCATCGCGAATGTGGCCACCAGGTTCATCCCCCGGATCGCCACTTCCATGGCGCACGACCACGCGACTCCCAACCCGACGGGGTTCGCTGCGCGCCACTGCTTCAGCACGCCACGGGTCTGGTCGACGTACGCCTGCTCGCCGGTCAACAGGTGGGCCTGCGCCAGGTTGGTCACGAACTGCAGGCGGTTGAGCTCCCACGGGACCTTGATGTCCCCGTGGAGATCGCCCGGCACCAGGGGCAACTGGAGGCCGGGGCCGTCGCCCCACTCCACACCATGAGCCGCGTCGAGGCTCCAGTTGATCGGCGCTCCGAAGTCGAGCTCTCCGAACCCCAGGACCTGGACGCGCCCGGCTTTGGCGGCCTGGGCCCGCGCGAGCACCCAGTCGAGATGGGCACGGTCGGCGAGGCTGGTGGCCACCGGCGCGTACGCACGCGCGAACGGGTCACAGGCGCGGAGAAAGGCCCGGGACGGGGACGACGGACTCGTACCCGAATCTGCGGCACGGGCGTAGCGCCGCGACCAGAGCCGACTGATGGCGGCCTCACGCACCTTCCACGCCAAGAACGAGGCGGGCGCCTCCCTGATCCGGCGGATTCGCCGGACGTACGGGGAGGCCACGTGTGCTATCCGTGCGCGCATCACCGCTCCGTTTCGACAAGTTGGATCTCACGATTGGTGACATGCCTTGCGGCCAGGAAGTGACCACTGGACCGGACCAGCATCCCCAAAGTCGCTCCGACCGCGACTCCCATCGGACCCCACACGGGGAACAGCGCGAACATCAGGGCCACGGCAACGACGGCACCGAGCCACGAGCAGCGGGCCGCGAGGCGTTGCTGCCCGAAGGCGATCAGCAGTTCGGCCCCCGGCCCGACGAAGGACGACACCAGGCGACCCACGGCCAACACAGCGAGCCAGCCAGCCGCGACTCCCGAGCCCGGCACGAACGCCTCCAGGATCGGCTCACCCAGGAGCCACAAGCCAAGGCACAAGGCGGTCCCCATCGCTCCGGAGAGCATGCTGGCCTGTCGATACTGCTTCCAGGCACCCCCGGGGTCACCCTCGGCCACGAGGCGACCCAGGATCGGCGCCTCCCGAGGGATCAGCCCACCCAGCGCCAAGGTCACCACGAGGGCGAGCCGGGAGGCCGCGGCGTACGCGCCTGCTGAGGAGTCGAGGGCCAGCAGCCCGATCACGATGATGTCGCCTTGCGTGAGCACCAGTGAGGCCACGGCGTTGGATACCGCCTGCAGGCCGGAGCGGATCCAACCGCGTACGGCCGACGGCAACGAACCCAGGCGGCCCGAGCTCGCACCCGGGATCCGCGGTCGACAGACGCCGAACGCGATGAGCACGTTGCCCACTGCCACACACGCCCCGGCCCACGGCAAGGTGACCGTCACACCGGACACGAGCAGCGCGATCAGCAGGAGCACCGACAACCCCGTACTGAGTCCGGGTGCGAACAGGACGGCGTTGCCGCCCCCGAGTTGCAGTGCCTGACCGCGCCTGGCCAAGAGCAGTCCGACGCTCGGCACGACCAGGGCCAAGGACAGTCCGAGCCCCGGCGCCTCCAGCCCGATGAGCGGTTGCAGCAAGGCGACCGCTCCCGCGAGCACCAAGCCCAACAGCACCGCCAGCCCCGAGGTCAAGGCGAGATACCACCGGACCTGTTGCGCCTCACCAGCACGAATCAGATCCGCCACATACCGGTTGCCGACCTCGGGAAGACCCAACGGCGCGATCGAGCCGAGCAGCAGCCCCAGCGTCATCATCAGCGCGTAGTCACCGAAGAACGCCAGTGACGAGCCCCGGGCCACCGCGGAGTCCAGCAGGTACCGCGTCGCCACGGCGGCCACCACGCTGCCCAGGGCGGCCCACCGGGCCGTACGCACGACCACCGTCGGCACGGAGTCCGATCCGTCGCCCCGCTGGGAACGGATCTCGCTCACGCGAGCTTGACCGGCTCCACGTCGACACGCCGGCCATCAGCCAAGGACGCGATCGCGGCGATCATGGTCTGCGCCGTACTCAGGCTGACTTGGAGGTGTCGCGGGTCGCGGTTGGTCGCGCGCAGTTGCTCACGGAACGTCCGCAGCCCGTCAGCGTGGCCCTTGCCGGTCCCGACACCGGTCACCGCTTCGCCGTCACAGGTCATCGTCTTGAAGTCATCGATGATGACCGTGTGGCCCCGCCCCATGATCTCGATGCGTTCCTTGGGCGTACTGGAGTGCGCGTCGGTGATGTATTCGATCGTGCTGGTGGCACCGTTCGCGTACCCCACCATCAAGGTCACGTCCTCCTGCAACACCGTGCTCGCGTCCGAGCGGCCCAAGGCGGTCACTGAGACCGGCTCGGCCCCGATCAGCCACGTCGAGGTGTCGACGAAGTGGCACACCTCGCCCAACAACCGCCCGCCCTGGCGGGGATCCTTGAGCCAGTGGGTGTCGGGCAGCGCCCCCGCAGAGACTCGGTAGTGCACCGTCATCGGCGTGGTCCCCTGACCGAGCAACGACTTCGCACGAGTGACCATCTCGCTGTAGCGACGGTTGAAGCCCAGCCAGAGCAGTCCCGGGTTCTCGCCGAGCGCTTCGACGACCTCGTCGAACTCGGCCTCGTCGATCGCGAGCGGCTTCTCGCAGTAGACGTTCTTGCCGGCTGTCAGGCCTTGGACGGCCAGACGTGCGTGGCTGTCGTGGCGGGTGGCGATGAAGACGGTGTCCACGTCGTCGCGGGCGATCACCGCGTCGGCGTCCGAGCTCACCTCGGGGATGCCCGCGCGCTTGGCCAACGCCGTCGCGGAGAGTCCTCCGGAGGAGGCCACGACGTTGATCTGCCCCCACCCGGTCGACTGCATGGCCGGCAACAGGGTCGACCCCACGAAGTCGCCGGTGCCGATCAGTGCCACGCCACCGGGCGTACGAGCGCCGGCACCCACCTTGACGGTCTTCGCCCGGTCGGTCTCCCGGTCGTAGGTGAACTGGATCGCCAGGATGTCGCGGTTGGTGCTGAGAGTCTCGTACGCGTCGACCGCGTCGGCGATCGGGAAGGTCTTGGACACCAGGTCGCTGACCTGGAGGCGCCGGCGCGCGACCAGGTCGAGGTAGGCCGCGATGTTCGTCCGTTGCGTACGCGGCACGTAGCCGACCGGGTAGTCCAGTGCTTGCGCCTCGAAGCGAGGGTCGTAGCGACCCGGGCCGTACGAGCGGGCGAAGCGCAGGTCCACCTCCTTGACGTAGAAGGGCGTACGGTCGATGTCCAGGCCGACGTCCCCGACGACGATCACCCGACCGCGTTCACGGACCCGCTCGACGCCACGCATGACCGGCTCCGAGCTCGCAGTGGACGCGGTGATCACGACGGCGTCGGCGAGCCGACCGCCGGTCAGGTCACGGATCGCCTGGGTGGTCGCGTCACCACTCTCCACGATCGCGAGAGCACCGTGCTGCTCGGCCAAAGCCACTACTCCGGCCTGGGGGTCGATCCCGATGACCTTCAAACCGGCGGCGACGGCCAGTCGCGCGGTCAGTTGCCCGACCAGACCCAGTCCGGCGACCACGACCGTGTCGCCCAGCATCAGCCCCGACTGGTGCAGGCCGTGCATCGCGATCGCGGCCACGGCGCCGAAGGCGGCCTCCTCGTCGGTCACGGCATCGGGCACCGGCACCGCCAGCAACCCGGGTACGACCTGCATCTCGGCATGTCCTACCGAGGCGGTGGCGACCCTCGTGCCGGGGGCGAGCAACGGGGCGTGCTCACCGCACGCGACGACGACTCCGGCGGCGGAGTAGCCCAGTGGTGTGACCGCGTCGAGTTTGTCCCGAACGGCGGTGAAGGTCTTGCGCAGCCCGTCGGACTTCACCCGGTTGAGCACCTGCTTGACCAGGTCGGGCCGCTTCTGCGCCTTCTTGAGGAGGGAGGACTGGGCGAGTTCGCGAAGCGCCCGCTCAGTGCCCGACGACACCAACGACCGAGTGGTCTCGACCAGTACGTCGGTCGGGCCCGCGTCCGGAGCCGGCACGTCCAGCACGGACAGGGTGCCCTTGCCGGTTGACTGCACTACTTGCTTCATGATTCTCCGTTTCGGTCGGCGGTCGCCGAATCGCGGTTGACCCGCACGCCGGACCACACATGGTTTCGTGACGCGGTGGAGACGATGAACCGCACCACCCTGTTGCTCGTGTCCGAGATCTCGTACCCGGCGGGCATCGAGGAGCTGACCGCACCGTCAGCCATCGCCAGACCGACAGCCGCGACGACGTCGTCACGGTTGAGTCCGGTCATGATGATCGACCCGGAGTCGAGTGCCTCCGGGCGTTCGATCGAGTCCCGCAACGTGATTGCGGGGAATCCCAGGATCGAGGACTCCTCCGAGATGGTGCCGGAGTCGGAGAGCACGCATGCGGCTTTCAGCTGCAGGTGGTTGTAGTCGTGGAAGCCGAAGGGTTCGAGCCACCTGACGTCGCCCTCGACCGCGCGCCCGAGCGCCTCGAGGCGCTTGCGGGTCCGCGGATGGGTCGACACCACGATCGGTAGCTGCCAGCGATCCCAGACCGCGCCCAGGCAGTCGAGCAGCATGCCGAGCCGCTCCGGAGAGTCGACGTTCTCCTCACGGTGCGCGCTGACCAGGAAGTAGCCCCCCTCGGTGAGGTCCAGACGCGACAAGATGTCGGAACCTTCGATCTCGGCGGTGAACTTCTCCAGCACTTCTCGCATCGGCGAGCCAGTCACGATGATGCGGCGTGGGTGCAGGCCCTCGGCGAGCAGATTGCGGCGGGCGTGCTCGGTGTAGGCCAGGTTGAAGTCCGCGACGTGGTCGACGAGCCGGCGGTTGGTCTCCTCCGGCACGTTCTCGTCAAAGCAGCGGTTGCCGGCTTCCATGTGATACGTCGCGATCTTCATCCGCTTGGCCATCAGGGTGGCGATGCACGAGTTCGTGTCACCGAGGACGAGGACCGCGTCCGGTCGCTCTGCGAGCAACACCTTCTCGGTCTCCGCGAGGACACCGCCCAGAACGGCGCCAAGGCTGGCCGTGTCCACTCCGAGGTAGTGGTCGGGCTGGCGCAATTGCAGATCGTCGAAGAACACTTGATTCAACTGATGGTCATAGTTCTGGCCGGTGTGGACCAGGACGTGCTCGATTCCCTCGGTCGCGTCCAGTCGCGCCATCACCCGAGCGAGCCGGATGATCTCGGGACGCGTCCCGACGATCGTCATCACCTTCATGGGCGTCATCCTCTCAGCCCGGCGGCCCTGCGCTTCAATCGGCTTGGGCAGCGCCGGGACACTCATTCCGGCTGGGCGTTCTCCGGCTGGGCGTTGTCCGGCTGGGCGACCATTTCCGGATACTGATCGGGGTTGTCACGATCCAGCAGTTGATCGGCCCAGAACATCGTGACGAGTTCGTCGTCACCGACGTTGCGGATGTTGTGCACCCACAAGGTGGGCATGTCGACGAATGACGGTCGGTCACCGCTCAGTGTGAAGGTCACGACGTCGTCGTGCAGGAGTCGTCGCAATTGGATCTGGGCGGTCCCCTTGATTACGAAGAACCGCTCCACCTTGTGCAGGTGGTAGTGCTCGCCTCGGCCCTGTCCGGGCAGGGTTGTCGACACGAAAGCCTGTCCCGTCCCGCCATGCGCGCGCACGGTCTCGAACAGATCACCCCGGTTGTCGGCGAAGACCTCGGGCGAGAGCGGCCACATCCCGGGGAAGGCTGCGGCCCGGTAGGTGTTGAAGAGATTCACCGCGAACTTCGACTCAAGTGCGGGGATCTCCCCGCGGGTGGCGTACAAGTCGTGGGTGCGTTGCAGGAACTCCAGCACCTCCCCGATCCCGTGGGGTTCACCGGGCACGACGAGCGAGTCACTGCCGCCGACCGCCTCGACCAACGCCGAGGCCGCATCCTGCACGTGGAGCAAGGGGATATCCCTGTCGCCGGTGACTGTGGGCGTACGTCCCGCGGCCACCTCGTGCGCGAAGGTCGCGACGAAGGAGTTGTACTGCGGTAGCCCGTGTTCGCCGAAGAGATTCGGCAGCAGCCGGTCCGCGAATCGACCACCGGACGCGGTCACGACGTCAGCCAGCACCCCGGCCGCCGCCGCCTTGCCGCGACCGTACGCATTGTCCAACTCCGCTTGAACCGAGTTTGCGAAGACCACGTCGACGGGGCGGCCCTCGATCGCTTGCCCCAAAGCAGTGGCGAGCGCGACGTTGCCCTGCTCGACCTCGGCATCGGAGTCAGCCCGGTTGACCCCCGCGACGTGGTAGACGACGTCGACGTCGGCAAGGCGCGCCGCCAGACGCTCAGAGTCCGCGAAATCCGCGCGGCCCAGCCGTACTGGTTCCAGACCGTGCTGGGCTCGCAACCGGCACGCCAGGTGCCAGCCCAAGAACCCGTAGCCTCCGGTGATCGCGACCTTCATCTCAACCTCTCCCATCCCTCACGCCCAAGCGGCGGGCTCCACCGACCCTGCAACCACCCCGGTGACTGGTCCTGGCCGAACCACAGCATCTCCAAGCGTCGCGACAGTGCGGCGAAGGCACCCGAGCGCCTGCCCAACGTGCCGGTGACGCGCACCACCGACCGTGCCAGCGGCGTCGGCAGGTGCTTGGGCTCTCGATCTCCCAGGATCCGTACGAGGTCGGCTGCGGTCAGGTCCTCGGCAGGCTGGAGCACCACCGAGGGTGGTTGCTGCTCGGTCAACGTCACGAATGCGACGGCGTCACCGACGTTCTCCACCAGGACCTGGGGCGTGGGCCGAGCTCCCGCACCTGCCACCGAGGCCAGCGGCGAGGACGCCACCTTCACCAGGGTCCGCGTCACGTCACGGCCGGGCCCCTGCACCGAGGTAGGCCGAAAACAGATCGCGTCGGGACGTACGCGCAACGTCACGCTCTCGCCGAGTGCCTTGGCACGCGAGTAGGGGCTGAAAGCCTCGTGCCCGAGGGACTCGTCGAGGCTGGGCCTGGACCCCTGCACGGCCGCGGAACTTACGTGTACGACCCGTGCCCCACCAGGGGCAGCGCTCGCGACGAGTCCGGGCAGCAACGCATCCGCCCCGAACAACTCGTCCCCGGCGCCTCCGGCCGTCGCGAGCCCGGCCGCGTTCACGACCGCGTCGACGTCGCGCAACCGGTCGCGCAACTCCCCCACTGTCTGCGCGCGCGTCTCGAGGTCGTCCAGGAGTTCGGCCACCGTACGCGCCGTCGTGGTGAGCCGTGGCGCCGAGACCGCGACGACCTCGGCCCCGCGATCGCGCAACGACACGCAGACTGCTCGGCCCACGAAGCCGCTGGCCCCGATCACCGCGACCCTGGTCATCGTGACGCCCCTGCGACGGCGGCCGAGAGCAGTTCCTCCAGGCGCGTCGCCCCGGCCGTCGCGCCCAGTTCGCTGACGTAGGCCCGGCGTCCGCGCTCTCCCAGCGCCCGCCGTTGCCCAGGATCCATGGTCGCCATGGTGTGGAAGGCCTTGGCCAGCGCGACCGGGTCTTCGGGTGGCACGACCAGACCGGACTCGGTGCGCTCCACCAACTCGGCCGCATCACCGGCGACAGCACAGATGACGGGAGCGGCACACGCCATCGAGGCCTGCACCTTGCTGGGGATGGTCCCGCGGAACAGAGGCAGGTCACGCAGGCTGATCAGTTGCGCCGCGGCCTCGGCCATCAGTGCGGGCATACGTTCCATCGGCTGCGGCCCCGCCTCGAAGAACCGGTCGGTCACCTGAAGCTCTTCGGCGAGGCGGCGCAGGCCGAGACGCGCGGTGCCGTCTCCGACGAGAGCCAGCCCGACATCGCTGCCCTCTGGCAGCAATGCCAGCGCACGTACCGCGTGCTGGAGGGCCTGCACCTCCCCGATCCCACCGGCGTACATGATCCAGGTCCGCCCCGGCGGCAGGGCCGGCTCGACCGGCGCGGGCGCGGGCGCGAACACTCCCTCGTCGATCCAGTTCGGCACCGCGACGGGCACCGACCTCGGACCGCGATCTGCGAGCGTCGCGGCCATGGTCGGACTGATCGCCGCCACCCCGGAGGCTCCGCGATAGAGCCGCCTCAGATACCGGTTGAGGCCCGACTCGACCATGCGGGTGGCCTTCGCGTTCCCGATGAACCCACTCGCGGTGACCGTCTCGGGCCAGAGGTCCTGCACATAGAGCACGTACGGCACTCCGGCCAGGCGGCGCAGCGTCATTGCGGCCGCGCCCACGGTCGCGGGGGTCAGATACACCAGGCTGGCATCGACGTGGCGCAACCAGCTGACCTGCGTCGTCGCTGAGGCCGCGAAGGAGGTGAGGCTCAGGGCACGACGGATCGCGTTGTCGTCGTGGCTGGGCACGTCCGGGACCCGGCAGAGCAGGACTCCGTCTCGTTCCTCGACCTGGCGAGGACGCATCGAGTATCCCGAATGCACCCGTCCTTGGGGATAACTGGGAAAGCCGGTCAGCACGCGCACCTCGTGACCACGCGCAGCCAACGCCTCCGCGATCGCGGTGGGGTGGGCGGCCGACCCCGTTTCCGGCTCGTACCACTGACTGATCATGCCGATCTTCATGCTGCCTGCCCTCCCGCCTTCGCACCGAAGAACGCGGGCGTAAGCAGGTAGGCCAACAGCACGACCGCGATCGCGAGGCTGGTCCAGGGTTGGGGCAAGAACGCGACAGCGGCACACACGAGCAGTGCGAAAGTGACGACGACCCCCGTGCTGCCGAGGTGTGTGAGACCTGCATCGGTCAGTCGCTGATACACGTGGGTGCGGTGCGCCTCGAGCAGAGACTCTCCGCGTACGGCGCGCAGGGCGATGGTCCCGGCCGTGTCAGCCAGGTAGATGCTCAACGGAGCAGCGGCGACGAAGGGCGATCCCGTGACCAGCCACGTCATCAGGGCCAGGCAGGCCAGGACGGCGCCGAGGCCATAACTGCCGACGTCGCCGAGGAACACCCGTGCCTTGGGCACATTCCAGGGCAGGAACCCGACCGCCGCGCCAGCCAGCGCGAAGGCGGCGAGCGCTGGGGCGGAGAGAGACTCGTGCGCCAGCCAGGCTCCGTACCACAGCGCTGCCAGCAACGTCGTAGACCCGGAGATGCCGTTGATGCCGTCCATGAAGTTGAAGGCATTGACGAAGGCGGCGATCCACACCGCACCGATAGCCACGATCACCAGCGTCGGCATCGGCCGACCCGGCAGCACGGCCGCGATGCCGAGGGCGAGGGCGATCCCGGCGCCCAGTTGAACCGCCAGCCGCAGGACCGGCGCCACATGGCCCAGGTCATCGACCAGACCAAGAGCTCCCCAGGCCCACTCCACCGGCGAGCAGGACCAGAAGTGCACCCACTTCCGGCTTCTCGACGAGCACGGCACCACAGGTAGCCAGCAGGGCACCCAGCAGCACGCCCAGCCCGCCCCCGCGAGGCACGACGTTCACATGCGAGGACCGTTCGTTCGGCACGTCCATCAACTGACGTGCCCGCAGGAATCTGATCACCAGTGGCATCAGGGCACACGTGATCGCGGCGCCGGCGATGCCGACGAACGCGTTAGTCAGCACGGAGCAGGGCCTGGAAGGCAGGCATCGAGTTGAGCAGGTCGACCACCTGATCGACGTCCAATCTCTCGGTGTTGTGCGAGTGGTAGTCCTCGAGAGTCGACTCTTCCTGGTCGCCCTCCTCGAAGTACTGGTCGTAGTTCAACTCGCGGGCATCCACCGAGATCCGGAAGAACTCACCCTGGTCCTCGGACCGAGCCAGTTCTTCGCGAGTAGCCAACGTCTCGTAGAGCTTCTCGCCATGGCGGGTGCCGATGACCTTCAACTCGGCCTCGACCCCGACCGCCTTGGCAACGGCGAGCGCCAGGTCGCGCACGGTGCAGGCCGGGGCCTTGCGGATGAAGAGGTCGCCTGGGCGCGCCTGCTCGAAGGCGTGCTCCACCAGGTAGACCGATTCGTCCAATGTCATCAAGAAGCGCGTCATGTGCGGGTCCGTGATCGTCAACGGTTTGCCGGCGCGCAGTTGCTCGACGAACAGCGGAATCACGGAACCGCGCGACAGCATCACGTTGCCGTAGCGCACGGTGGACACCACCGTGGCCGCGGTGGGGTTGTTGCGGGCGAAGGCCTGCGCCACCTTCTCCATCATCGCTTTGGAGATGCCCATCGCGTTCACGGGGTAGGCGGCCTTGTCGGTGCCCAGGCACACCAGGGACTGCACACCGTTGTGGTTGGCGGCTTCGATGACGTTGGCGCTGCCCAAGATGTTGGTCCGCACCGCTTCGAGGGGGAAGAACTCGCAACTGGGGACCTGCTTGAGCGCGGCCGCGTGAAAGACCTGGTCGACGCCTCGCGTGGCGCGATCGACACTGTCGTAGTCGCGGATGTCCCCCAGATAGAAGCGTACGCGCGAGTCCCCGACCCGACGGCGCATGTTGTCCTGCTTGAGTTCGTCGCGGCTCAGGACGCGTACTTGATCGACGTCGTCGCGAGCCAACAATCTCTGCACCATGGTGGAACCGAATGAACCGGTCCCGCCCGTCACCAGCACCGTGCGTGACCCGCTCACAGAACCAACCTCCGACGATCTTGCGTCGCGCCCACCGCGATAGGGTCCACAGCATAATCGGCGGCTCGCTGCGCCGTATCACCGCCGTCACGCACCGCGTCACGCACCGGTCCGAGTGGCCAGAACAGGAACACGTCATGGGATCCAGTCCGGCTGCCGTGGAGCAGTTGCGGGCGGCCTTGCGTACGGTGCTGCGCCTGGAAGCCGGCGAAGACGCGCACTGGCGTCTGGCGCCGGAGGTCTCCGACGACGAGTTCTTCGCCGCCGTACGTCGGCACCTGGTCAGCGGTGCGCTGTGGGCCCATCTCGACGCGCTGGAAATGCCCGAAGGCGTACGAACTCGGCTGATCGGGGAGCGCGACGCCGCGGCGGTCGCGTGCCTGCGTACGCTGCGCACCGCCGTGCTGGTCCAAGACGAGTTGGCGGCCCACGGCATCGACAGCCTGGTGTTCAAGGGTCCGGCCCTGGCCTTGCAGACGACCGGCTCGGCGACCTCGCGGGGATTCGGCGACGTCGACCTCCTCGTCGCACCCGACTCGGCACACCGCGCCTTGGACATCTTGGAGGCTGACGGTTTTGTGATCCGCGCCGACAACCCGCGAGACGGGAAGTCCTGGGCTGCCCGCTATCAACTCCGCGTCTACTACGAGGCCAGCTTGAGCCGCAATGGGGTCGATGTCGACCTGCACTGGCGGATGGACCCGGCGGTCTACGCCCTGCCCAGCTTCGAGGAAGTCTGGCACCGCCATGTGACAGTGGAGCAGGAGGGGGTTGCGCTGCGTACGCTCGATCCCCTGACCGCCTTGATGCAGTCCTGCGGGCACGCCGCGAAGGACGATGGCCGGTGGTTGCGCTCGCTGATCGACATCGCGCGCCTGGCACGCCATCCCGATCTTCCCCCCGACTGGATCGCACACCTGCGCCCCATCGACAAGAAGATGCTGGCGATCACAGCCGACGCCCTCGGTGGCCTGCCTCACCACACCTGGACTACCAGCGTTCGGCAGCTGCGCCGCGCGCGCCAGGCTCAGGACACCGACGTACCCGTCCCGGGTCATAGCCGACTGCCACCGTGGATCGAAGCCGTACGACGCACCACGCAGTCGAGTCACCATCCGGCCGACGTGGTCCGAGCCACCGCGCTGGCGTTGATGCCGGTGCGCACGATCCACCACGTCCCCGATCACCAGTGGTGGCGCGCGTTGCCGAAGGCGCTCGGGGCACGAGGCCAGGACCTCGGCCGCAAGTTTCGGGCCCGCGCCATCCGCCGCTGAAGGGACTCGTCAGGAGACGACGCCACCCGGCGCGACATCTGCCAAGGCGCGCGCGCCCGGTAGCAGCGTCGCCTCATCACCAATCCGCACCTGCGGTGCCACCAGGGCACCCACGGCGATCAACACCGCGTCACCGACCACGTTGTCGCCCGCGACATTCGCCCCTGGATTCAGGCTTACGAAGTCGCCCAACGTGGAGTCGTGTCCCACCGTCACGTTGGGATTGAGATGGGCGTGGCGGCCGATCGTGACGGAGGTCGTCAGCCGTACCCCGGCGCACACGATCGAGCCTGCCCCCAGACGCACGTCGAACCCAAACGTCGCCGCAGGGTGCACCAAGGTCGCCGCACTGAAACCGGCCGCGTCCAAACGCGTGGCCAGCAGCCGTCGTACGCTCGGCTTGCCGATGCCCACGACGTAGGCGGTGGGCTCGGGCCATGCCAACGCGACCTCGATAGCGCCGAGATAGGCCGCACCTCTGCGGGCGAGTCGGTCCAGATTCTGCGGTGAGGGGTTGTCGTCTACGACGCCGGCCAACTCCCAGACCGTGTCGACCGTGTTGACCGCGTCGATGACGTCGAGCGTCTCGCGACCGAAGCCACCGGCCCCGACGACGATAAGGGGCGTGGGCATCGCGGGCGTCTACCTCCGGGCAGTGGGTGGGTCGAGCACGATCGTCGCACGAGGCGCGCGTCGCCCGCACCGACGAATCAGAGCGGGTGATCGGCGAACAGCGTCGTCCAATCCCCGCTGACACTGTCTTTGAACGCACATGTCACGGTCTGGTTGCCGGCGTTCTTCGCCGTGACGCTGAAGGTCCCTGCCGGGGAAGTCGCTCCGGCCGCCAGTGTGATGGTGAAGGTGACCAGCGTCGCGGTCACGGTGACGGTCCAGCCCGTCGGCGTCGTGGCGGCGGTGAATGCGTTCTTGTAGGGGGTTGGCCCGCCCATGGTCCAGGTCATCGTGATGGTCATCGGCTTGTTGGTCGTGTTCTCGAACGTGCCGTGGGAAAAGGTCACGCGCCCATCGGTGACGGGTGCATCCAGCGTCCCGGTGACAGCCACAAGAGAAGAGGCGAAGGCGGGTGCGGCGGTGACCATGACGACCGCCGGGGCACTCCACAGGGCTCCGCGAACGACAGAGCGCCGCGACGCTGGCATTCTGGTGTACGACACGGTCAACTTCCTTTGGCGAGCGTTTTCAGACCAAGAACATCGTCGCAACCGTACGAAGCCTTTGAACATAGATTTCTCATCTCTTCGACTAAAGTCGTATAGAGATGTCCAGACCACTTGCGGTATGCAGCCTCGCGCACCAGTGCGATCATCGGGGCATGCGAGTCGTAGCCCAGCGGGTCACTCGAGCCTGCGTACGCGTTGACGGGGAGGTGGTCGGCTCGGTCGCGGGGGCGGCCGTGCTGGCGTACGTCGGCTTCACCCACACCGACGGCCTGCCCCAGATCGAGTGGATGGCTCGCAAGTTGTGGGGGCTCCGGATCCTGCGCAACGAACTGTCCGCCTCCGACGTCGCGGCACCGATCCTGGTGGTCAGCCAGTTCACCTTGTACGGCGATGCACGCAAGGGCCGCCGACCCACCTGGGACGCCGCCGCACCTGGGGCGGTCAGCGAACCGCTGTATGAGAACTTCCTGACGGCGTTGCGCGCCTTGGGGGCCGAGGTGGAGACCGGCATCTTCGGCGCGGACATGACGGTCGACGCCGTGAACGACGGTCCCATCACGCTGCTGCTGGAACGCTGAGAAGCGGCCGACCTGCCCGAAACGGTCCAGAATTGGCAACAGAGCCGCAATTGCCTTGGGGGGGCGGGGGGGATGCGGCTCTGCTGCGTGGGGGGGTAGGTGCCTTCTAGGGGGGTGGGGATGAGCACCTCTTCACATCGTGGCAGATTTTGTAAAGCAACGCCAGCCCTCAGCCAGGAAATTCCACTTGTTTCACTCGAAAGTCTCACGTGATGTGTAACACAGTGTTGCACACAACGCGACAGGCCCGATCTCCTAGGAGGTCGGGCCTGTCGTCGTGGCGTGGAACACCGGTCTTCAGAGAGTGACCGCGACCTCCGCGATCTGTCCGCGCTGCGCGGTCACCACGCGGTCGACCGGGTCGGCCTTCGGGGCAAGCGTGCGCAGGGTCCACTCACCGTCGCCAGCGAAGAAGCGGAAATGCCCGCTGTCGTTGGTGGGCACCTCCGCGGTGAACTCACCGCTGCGGTCGAGCAGCCGGACGTACGCGTTCGGCACCGGCCGACCATCCCGGGTGACCTGCCCCTGAACGATCGCCTCCGTCTTGGTGTTGACGCCGTCGAGCGACAGACCACCCTCGGTCGCGCCGCACATCAGGCGTCCGCCGATCCGGGCTCGTCACCGAGGACGACGGGCACGCCGACCAGGGAGCCGTACTCGGTCCACGAACCGTCGTAGTTCTTCACGTTCTTGCGACCCAGCAGTTCAGTGCAGCACGAACCACGTCAGCGACGAACGCTCACCGATGCGGCACAGCGCGATGGTGTCCTTGTCGGCGTCGAAGCCCACCTCGTCGTAGAGCGCGGCGAGCTCCTCGTCGGACTTGAAGGTGCCGTCGTCGTTGGCGTTCTTGCTCCACGGCACGTTGACCGAGGTGGGGATGTGACCCGCACGCTGCGCCTGCTCCTGCGGCAGGTGGGCCGGGGCGAGCAAGCGGCCGGCGTACTCGTCAGGGCTGCGCACGTCGACGAGGTTCTGCGCGCCGATCGCGTCGACGACCTCGTCGCGGAAGGCGCGGATCGAGTTGTCCTGGTCCTGCGCGACGTACGTCGTCTTCTCGCGCGTGGGCGGCTCGTCGGTCAGCTCGCGCGAGTCGAGCTCCCACTTCTTGCGACCGCCGTCGAGCAGCTTGACGTCCGAGTGGCCGTAGAGCTTGAAGTACCAGTACGCGTACGCCGCGAACCAGTTGTTGTTGCCGCCATAGAGGATGACCGTGTCGTCGTTGCTGACGCCGCGCTCGGAGAGCAGCGCCTCGAAAGCCGCCTTGTTGACGAAGTCGCGACGCACCTGGTCCTGCAGGTCGGTGGTCCAGTCGAGCTTGATGGCGCCCTTGATGTGGCCCTTGTCGTAGGCAGAGGTGTCCTCGTCGACCTCGATAACGACGATGCCGTCAGCGCCGAGGTTGTCCTCCACCCACTGGGCGGAGACGAGAGAGCTTCTCGCGGGTCATTTCTTTTCCTTCTTCTTGGGGTTTTGAGAGTTGTCTTGATCAGGAGGCGATGCGTTTGGCCAGCAGGTAGACCTCGCAGCCCAGGCAGAAACCGAAGAACGCGTTGAGCAGGGCCGCGGCAAGCGCGAACCCGACGGCCACAACGCCGATCGCGTCCAGGCCCAGTGAGAGCGCCGCCAGTGCGACGGCGGCGAAGACGAGCCCCACTGCCTGCGCGAAGCGCGGTGGCGCCGCGTCTTCGAGGTGCTCCGGAGGCGCCAAGCGCGGCCGAACCACTCGCTTGAACAACCAGGCGTGCGGAGTGCGGCTGACGCCGAGCGCGGCGCCGAGTGCGAAGAGGCCGGTCTGTGTCGCCAGGAGAGCGAGGGCGACGGAGCCGGGAGCGGTGAGCAGTACGAGGGCCAGCACCACGCTGGTGAGCGCGGCGGCGAACTGCGGACCACGGGGGTCCACCGTGGCGACGGTCGCGGCGTTCGTGGTTGCGGCAGTGTCGAGCGTGGTCATTTCTCTCCTGAGGCAGCGCTGTCGGGCATGAGCGAACGGCGCCGAACAGGGTGGTCGAGGTTTCGACCGCGGGAGTTTCCGGCGCCTCAGGACATTCGACACAGCGCCGAGCGCTGGCGGCAGTGATCCACTGCGCGGCGCTTGGTCAGCATGGTCGAGGACATACCGGGAACTGTAGGTGCGCGCCACCGATACGCACATACAACATCTTGAATGTTGAGATCGCTGTCCATATTATGGTCACGCCCCGCTCAGGGAAGCGAGCGCCGCGCGCACTTGAGCCAGCGTGGGAGCCCCGGTCGCACGACTTCGCTCGACTCCGTCGGCGTCGAGGATCACCGTCGTCGGCGTCCGCAACACTCCGAACTGCCGGACCATGTCGAGGTTTTCCTCTGCGTCGATCTCGCGATGGACTACTCCGTCGGTCTCCGACGCCACCTGCTCAAGCACCCGTCGGGTCGCGCGGCAGGGAGCGCAGAACGCGGACGAGAATTGCAACAGCGTCACGTGGGCCTCAGACGAGGTCGTGGTTTCGAGACGGGCTCCGCCCTCCTCAACCACCGGCAACACGGCGCCCTCCCCCACCACCGGCAACACGGCGCCCTCCCCCTCCACCGGCAGGGCTCCGCCTTCCTCGATCCCAGCCTCGGTGGTTGAGGAGCGAGCGCCAGCGAGCGTCTCGAAACCACCCGTACGCAACGTGGTTTCGAGACGGGCTCCGCCCTCCTCAACCACCGGCAACACCGAACCCTCCCCCACCACCGGCAGGGCTCCGCCTTCCTCGATCCCACCCTCGGTGGTTGAGGAGCGAGCGTCAGCGAGCGTCTCGAAACCACCCTCGGTGGTTGAGGAGCGAGCGCCAGCGAGCGTCTCGAAACCACCCGTACGCAACGTGGTTTCGAGACGGGCTCCGCCCTCCTCAACCACCGGCAACACGGCGCCCTCCTCAACCACCGGCAACACGGGACCCTCCCCCACCACCGGCAACACGGGACCCTCCTCAACCACCGGCAACACGGGACCCTCCTCAACCACCGGCACTACGGGACCGTCTCCGACCACCGGGGTCTTGGGCGGGCGGAACCGGCCGTCGGTGCGGGCGCGCCAGAGCCCGAAGCTCACGGCCAGCACGAGACTGACAAGCAACACCCACTGGCCGATGGTCACGATCAGCCAACCCTCATGGCACGGCCGACATTCCTGGCCAGACGTCGCGGCCGCACCTCAGCCGCCGGCGAAGGGGGGCAGAAAGTCCAGTGTCTGCCCCGGAAGCACCGAGACCTCGGCTGGATCCTGCGCCGATGCAGGGTGCTCGTCAACAAGAACCGAGCACACCGCCAGCACTGCCGCGAGGCGCTCGCCGTACGACTGCGCGAGATGGTCGGTCACGGCCGCGAGCGTGGTCGGCTCCGCGAGGTCGACCAGGATCTCGCCCGCACCGGCCGCCGCGCGTGCCGCGGCCCACAGGCGTACGACCACCGGGCCACCGGTCTCGTGGTCGGAGTCTTGCGCGGTCGCGGGGGTCATGGTCGATATCCTTGCCTATCGAACCTGACCGGCCAGCCGGGGAGCACCATGAGCCAGTTGCTGCTGCTGACGAGCGAACTCAGCTCGTCGGCCGAGATCCTGCCCGCGCTCGCGCTGCTCCCCCACAGCGTGAAGATCCTGCCCGCCGAGATCTCCGCTCTCGTCGACGCTCCCGCGTCCGACGCCGTGTTGGTCGACGGTCGCCGAGATCTCGCGCATGCGCGTGACTTGTGTCGGCTGATCCGTACGACCGGCTCGACCCTGCCCGTGCTGCTCATCCTGACCGAGGGCGGTCTCGCGGTGATCCAGTCCGATTGGGGAGTCGACGACTTCGTGTTGCCCACGGCGGGTCCGGCCGAGGTGGAGGCGCGGCTGCGGGTAGCCACAGGGCGCCTCAACGCCGGCGAAGCAGAGGCCCCCGATCCGGTGATCCGTTCGGGTGAGGTGACGGTGGACGAAGCGGCGTACACGGCGAAGGTCGGTGGTCGCATGCTCGACCTGACTTTCAAAGAGTTCGAACTCCTCAAGCATCTGGCCCAGCACCCGGGTCGCGTCTTCTCCCGACAGCAGTTGTTGTCGGAGGTGTGGGGTTATGACTACTTCGGCGGTACGCGTACGGTCGATGTCCACGTTCGGCGGCTGCGCGCCAAGCTCGGCCCCGACAAGGAGCACCTGATCGGCACCGTACGCAATGTCGGATATCGCTTCGTGATCCCGTCTCGGACCGAAGCGCGGACGCAAGAAGAACTGGAGATGGCCGATGATCAGCCCTGACACGATCCTGGTGCAGGAATCCGGACTGCTGGGTACGAGCACGGCGACCCAACGCGTCGTACTCAACGAGAAGTTCGAGTATCTGGGCCTGGACCCGATCGCCGAGCACATCTTCGAATTGCTGGAGACGCCGACGTCGTTCGACAACCTGGTGGGCATCCTGACCCAGGAGTTCGCGATCTCGCCCGAGCGTTGTCGCGCGGACATCACTCCCTTCCTGGAGAAGATGGTCGAGCACAGACTGCTCCGCACGACGTGACCGCATCTCAGCTGTCCTTGCGACAGTTCCGGCCCGACGACCTGGAGGATGTACGACGGGTCATCGCCCAGGCCGAGTCCTACGATCGGGTCGCGCCCCTCGACGAGGCCGCACTGCTCGACCTGGTCCATCGTGGCGAGGCGGTCCGAGTGGTCCTGGCACAAGACGGATTCGCGACCGTACGCGGTGACGCCCTCGATCTGGTGGTCGCGCCCTCTGCTCGCCGACGGGGACTGGCGCGAAGTCTCGCCGCTGCCGCCCTCGCGGGAGCCGACGCCCCGAGCACCGCGTGGGCGCACGGCGACCTGCCGGGTACGTACCGGCTTGCCGCACACTTCGACTTCCAGGTGGCCCGACAACTGCTGGTCATGCGACTTGGTCCAGCGGCGCTGTTGCCCGACCTCGAAGCGCCTACCGGCGTCACGATCTCGACTTTCACGCCCGATGACACCGACGACCTGCTGCGGGTCAACGCATCGGCGTTCGCCCAGCATCCCGAGCAGGGCCGGTTGACCAGACCCGACTTCGAAGAGCGTGCCCAGGAGCGTTGGTTCGACCCGGCCGGGCTGCTGCTCGCCCGAGACGAGGCGGGCGGGTTGCTGGGCTTCCACTGGACCAAACGGCACTCGGAGACCGACGGCGAGGTGTACGTCGTGGGGGTCTCTCCGCAGGCACAGGGTCGCGGCCTAGGCCGTACGCTCACCCTCGCCGGTCTGCACCACCTGCGCGACGGCGGCGCCCGCGACATCCATCTCTATGTCGAAGCCGACAACGCCCCGGCCGTGAAGGTGTATCAACGCCTGGGCTTCACCGTCGACCGCCGAGACACACACGTGCAGTACCACCGCCGCAGTTGACCCGCGGGTTGTGGTCACCCGAGCCGGGGACGGACGTGCAGCCCGACCTCCGGATCGACGACGACCTCCTGGGCGGCGGGAAGTCCGTCCACCACCAAGGCCGCGTCGATCGGCACGTTGCGCTTGAGCAGCGCCAACCCGATCGGGCCGAGTTCGTGGTGCCGCGCAGAGGAGCCGACGAATCCGATCGACCGGTCACCGTGCTGCACCTCGGCTCCGTTGGCGGGCAACCGGTTCTCCGAACCGTCGAGATGCAGCAGCGTGAGCCGCCGCGGCGGGCGTCCGAGAGTGTGTACGCGGGCCACCGTCTCCTGGCCGCGATAACAGCCCTTCTCCAGATGCACCGCCGGACCGATCCAGCCCACCTCGTTGGGGATCGTGCGGTGGTCGGTGTCGAGTCCGAAACGCGGCTCACCACGCGCGATCCGCAAGGCCTCGAAGGCCCACATGCCGGCCGGGGGGCCGGCCGCTTCGGCGTACGCCACCAGGCGCTCGCGCGGCACGAAGTCATAGGTGAATCCCTCGCTGGTCGCGCGCCAGGTCGCCGCGAGGTCGGGCACCGTCGACACCTCGACTCGGGTCATGAAGCGCATCCGGTCCAGCCATGCGACCAGCGCTTCACCCGCGCCGGCCTCGGTGTGTGCCGTGAACGTGGTGCCGTCGTCGACCCCGGTGAACGCATGCTCGACGTGTCCTTGCGGGCTCAAGATCAACGCGGTCGTCCACACGCCGGGCTCGAGTGTCTCGAACCACTGGGTCGTCAGGGAGTGCAGCCAGGTGAGTCGGTCAGGACCGGCGATGCGTACGACATCTCGGTGCGACAGATCGACGAAGCCCTCCCCACGCTCCAGCGCCACCTGCTCACCGAACAGCGAGCCGTAGTGCGCCGCCACACCGGCGTCGACACCCTCGGCCTCGACCGCTCCGGGCAGATCGAGCAACGGACTGCGTACGCCGGTCATCGCCGCTGCAACCTGGCCCACAGGTGCGGCTGCAGTTCCTGGCCGACCGCGCCCATGTCGTAGGCGTAGAGCAGGTCACCTTCGACGTTGCCGTACATCCGCGCGCCCTCGGTCACTTCCTTGGCCGACTCTGTGAAGCCGACACCGGCGGTGTGCAACTCGATCTTCCCGGCGTCGGCCTGGCCGTACCAGATCTCCGAGATGCCGGACGTGTGCGCGAGCACGAGTTCGAGCCGGCCCTCGGGACGGCACCGCAGGAAGCCCGTCTCCAGGGCGGCGTCACGCACCTTCTCCCCCGCCTCGTCGACGATCCAGGATCGGGCGAAGTAATGGAAGAACGGGCGGCCGTCGTGGGTGAAGATCAACTCCTGGCCGAACTGGAAGGAGTCGATCGTCGGGTAGTCGCCGTGTCCGTTGCCGGCCCAGGTGCCGAGCAGCCACGCGACCGGCATGCAGTCGGGATGCAGGTTGTCCGGGATCTCGAAAACCATACTCGCCACTCTAGTGTGAGGGCCATGCGCGATCTCGTGGTGAAGGTGACCTGTGGTGCGGACGATCCGGAGCGGTGCAATCAGGCATTCACGGTCGCGGCATCCGCCGCAGCGGCCGGCGCGAACGTCTCCCTGTGGCTGACCGGGGAGGCCGCCTGGTTCGCGCTGCCCGGACGGGCCGAGGAGTTCGATCTCCCGCACGCGGCGGCACTTGCCGATCTGCTCACGGCGGTTGCCGGGGCCGGCACCGTGACGGTGTGTACGCAGTGCGCGACTCGCCGCGGGATCACCGAAGGCGACCTGCGCGAGGGCGTACGTATCGCCGGCGCCGCCACGTTCGCCGAGGAGATCTTGCGCGAAGGCGTGCAGGCACTGGTGTATTAGGCCCGCATCCGCTGGCGTACGACCGCCGCGACCTCGCGCAGATGCTGCTGCGCGGTGCGGCGCCTCCCCCTCGTCGCGCAGCGGGTCGAAACCCGCGGTGATGACGTACGCCGGAGCAAGTTCTTGCGAGATCTCTGCGACCAGCACGGACGCTCCGCCCACTGCGATCCGCGTCGGGTCGGCCCCGAGGTCGTCCACATGCGCGAAGGCCCAGTCGAGCGTCACGAGCACACGTCGCCAATCGGCTGGTCACCGCCCACCAACGCCGATTGGTGATCGATCAGCCGACGACCCTGAGCCATCGGCAGCCGCTCGGCCGCCGGACTGGGGTTGAGGGCCATCAGTTTGAGCAGCAACTGCGTCTCGGTGGCCAGCCTCTGGCCTTCGATCACGACCGGCGCCCCGACCAGCCGGCGCTGCACGCGTACGGGTAGCCCCAACAACTTCGGGACCAACCGCTGTTCGGCTCGCTGCTGCCACCGCTCAAGCCGGTTCATGAACCCGAACCTAGCGCCCCACAGTGGTGGAAGGATGCGGTCATGAGTACGCCGTCGGACAGCACCCTGCACCCGCACGAGACCCGACTGCGCGACGAGGGGCCCGAGGGTGCCGACCCCTTCGCCCACCCGACCGACACCTTCGACGTCGAGCCGCCCTACGAGCCCGATCATGGCGCGCTCGCTGCCGTGGAGAAGTACGAAGACCGATTCCTGGACCGGGAACTGTCCTGGCTGCGCTTCAACCAGCGGGTCCTCGAACTCGCCGAGGACGAGCAGTTGCCGCTGCTGGAGCGAGCCCGCTTCCTGGCGATCTTCGCGGGCAACCTCGACGAGTTCTTCATGGTGCGGGTGGCCGGCCTGAAGCGACGCATCGCCGCAGGCGTGGCCCTGCGCGCGGCGTCGGGGCTGCTCCCGCGCGAAGTGCTCGACCAGATCTGGACGACGACCGAGACGCTGATGCGCCGTCACGCCGAGGTCTTCCGCGACCAGATCGTTCCTGCCCTAGCCGACGAGGGCATCGAACTGGTCCGCTCCCACGAACTGACCAAGGACGAGCAGAAGCTGGCCAAGCGGCTGTTCAAGGAGCGCATCTTCCCGGTGCTGACCCCCTTGGCCGTCGACCCGGCGCACCCCTTCCCGTACATCTCCGGGCTCTCCCTCAACCTCGCGGTGCTGGCGCGCAACCCCGAGACCGGCACCGAACACTTCGCCCGCGTGAAGGTGCCGCAGACCTTCGACCGGTTCGTGCCGCTGGGCAATCAGCGGTTCGTCCCGATGGAGGATCTGATCGCCGAACATCTGGGGCGGCTGTTCCCCGGCATGGAGATCCTCAAGGCCCACACCTTCCGAGTCACCCGGAACGAGGATCTGGAGGTCGAGGAGGACGACACCGAGAACCTCCTCCAGGCACTCGAACGCGAGTTGTTGCGGCGTCGGTTCGGCCCACCCGTACGCCTGGAGGTCGAGGAGTCGATCGATCCGGAGGTGTTGGATCTCCTGGTGTCGGAGTTGGGGGTCAAGCTGCCCGAGGTGATCCGGCTGCCCGGTCCGTTGGACCTCACCGGTCTGCACGCGATCAGCGATCTGGACCGTGAGGCGCTGAAGTTCCGCGCGTACATCCCCAGCACCCACCCGAGCCTCGCGGAGGTGGAATCGGCCTCGCCCGTGGACGTGTTCGGCGCCACCCGCCGACGCGACATCCTGCTGCACCACCCGTACGACTCCTTCGCCACCAGCGTGCAGCGCTTCCTCGAGCAGGCCGCCGCCGACCCGCACGTGTTGGCGATCAAGCAGACGCTCTATCGCACCTCCGGCGACAGCCCGATCATCGATGCCCTCGTGGATGCGGCCGAAGCGGGCAAACAGGTCCTGGTGATCGTCGAGATCAAGGCGCGCTTCGACGAGGAGGCGAACATCCGGTGGGCGCGCAAACTCGAGCACGCGGGCTGCCATGTGGTCTATGGCCAGGTCGGCCTCAAGACCCACTGCAAACTCGCCCTGGTCGTACGCGACGAGCCCGACGGGCTGCGCCGGTATGCCCACATCGGCACCGGCAACTACAACCCCAAGACCGCTCGGGTCTATGAGGACCTCGGGCTGCTTACCTGCGACGGCGAGATCACCGAGGATGTCGCGCACCTGTTCAACAACCTGTCGGGGTTGTCGCTCAATGCGGCCTACGACACCTTGATGGTGGCGCCCGACTCCGTGCGCGACTCGTTGGTCGACACGATTCACCGCGAGATCGAACACCACCTGGCGGGGCGCCCCGCGCGAGTGCGAATCAAGGCCAACTCCATCGTCGACGAGACCTTGATCGATGCGTTGTATCTGGCCTCCCAAGCCGGGCTGCCGGTCGAGTTGTTGATCCGCGGCATCTGCGCGCTGCGCCCTGGCGTACCCGGCTTGTCCGAGACGATCACCGTGCGCTCGATCCTGGGACGCTATCTGGAGCACAGCCGGATCGTGTCGGTCGAGAACGGCGGCGAGCCGACAGCCTGGATCGGCTCGGCCGACCTGATGCACCGCAACCTCGACCGTCGGGTGGAGGTCTTCGTCCCCCTGCCCACCGCCGATTCGGTCGCCGAGATCCGCCAACTGCTCGACCTGGCGTTCGACCCCGACACCACGGCGTGGGAACTCGACAGTGAGGGCGTGTGGACGCTGCGCCGCGGCACCCGGAACCTGCAGACCACGCTCATCGAGCGGGACCGTCGACTCCGAGGGTGAGGTTGGCTCCGGTCGATTCTGGGTCGATTCTGGGTCGTTACCTTCGCCCTCTAGCATGTCGGCTGTTCACGCCCGCCTCGCCTGGAGTTCGCCGTGGCTTTCCGCATTCGTCCCGTCGAGGGGACCTTCTTCGAGCAGTTCTCTGCTCTCGCGGAGCACGCGGCTACCGGGGCTGATCTCCTGGCCGAAATGCTGGCCGACGATTGCGATCGCGCGGGGGTGCTCGAGGGGCTCACCAAGTGCAAGCGCGAAGCTGACCTGGTCACCCACCGCCTGATCAAGCAGGTCAACGCCACGTTCGTCACCCCCTTCGACCACGAGGACGTCTACCGCCTCACCCTCGCGCTCGATCACGTCATGGACCAGATCGAACAAGCCGGAGCGCTGATCGAGCTCTACCAGGTCAACACACTCCTCTCGGAGTTCTCCAGTCAGGTCGAGGTTCTGCAACGGTGTGCGGAGGTCACGACCCAGGTAATGCCGCGACTGCGTGCGCTGCGTGGGATCGAGGAGTACTGGATCGAGATCCACCGGCTGGAGAACCTCGGCGACACCACGCACCGGCGCGTGTTGGGGCAACTCTTCGACGGCAGCCGCAAAGCGTTGGAGGTGATCCGGCTCAAGGACATCTCGGCCGCGCTGGAGGGTGCCGTCGACGCCTTCGAGCAGGTCGCGAACATCGTGGAGCAGATCGCCGTCAAGGAGTCCTGACGCGATGGAACTCACCATCGTGATCGTGGTGGTCGGCGCCGCCCTGGTGTTCGCCTTCACCAACGGCTTCCATGACAGCGCCAACGCCATCGCGACCTCGATCTCGACCCGAGCGCTCACCCCTCGCATCGGGCTGATCCTGGCTGCGGTGATGAACTTCGTCGGCGCACTCGTCGGGCAGAAGGTGGCGCAGACAGTCGCCGAGACGGTCGGCACACCGGCCGGCACCCACGGCCTGGTGATCGTCTTGAGCGGACTTCTCGGTGCCATCGCGTGGAACCTCGTGACGTGGTTCTTCGGACTGCCCTCCTCGTCGTCGCACGCGCTCATCGGGGGCCTGGTGGGCGCAGCACTCGCCGCCGGCGCCACGGTCAACTGGGGGTCGATCGAATCCAAGGTGTTGCTGCCGATGGTGGCGTCACCACTGCTCGGTTTCGTGATCGCCTTCGTGTTGATGCTCGCGCTGATGTGGCTGCTGCGTCGCAGGCGCCCTGCCGTACTCAACCGCAGATTCCGCGGCCTCCAGGTGATCTCCGCAGCCGCGCTGGCATTGGGCCACGGGCTCCAGGACGCTCAGAAGACGATGGGCGTGATCGTGCTCGCCCTGGTGACGTACGCACCGCACAACTACAGCAGTGACACGCTGCCACTCTGGGTGGTGCTGAGTTCGGCCGCGGCGATCTCGCTGGGCACCTACTCCGGTGGGTGGCGGATCATGCGGACCCTGGGTCGCACGATCGCCAAACTCGATCCGGCCCGAGGGTTTGCGGCCGAGACCACGGCCACCGGCGTGCTCTATGTGATGGCGCTCTACTTCCACGCACCGGTCTCCACCACCCACACCATCACCGCCGCCGTGATGGGCGCGGGCGCGACCAAGCGGCGCTCGGCCGTACGCTGGACGGTCGCCCGCTCGATCGCCGTCGCCTGGGTGCTGACCTTCCCGGCCGCGGGCCTGGTCGCCGCTGCCTGCTACGGCGTGGCTGCGGCGTGCGGGCTGACGGGTTAGCCGAAGCGACCCGAGATGTAAGCCTCGGTCGACTCATGGTCGGGGTTGGCGAACATCTTGCTGGTCGGGTTGAACTCCACCAGGTGCCCAGGCTCGCCGGCCGCCTTGAGGTTGAAGAACCCGGTGTCATCCGACACCCGAGCCGCCTGCTGCATGTTGTGCGTCACGATCACGATCGTGTAGTCGGTCTTGAGTTCGTGGATCAGATCCTCGATTGCCGACGTCGAGATCGGGTCCAGCGCCGAACACGGTTCGTCCATCAGCAGCACCTGCGGCTCCACCGCGATCGCACGTGCGATGCACAGCCGCTGCTGCTGTCCACCCGAGAGGCCCTGGCCGGGCTTGTTGAGCCTATCCTTGACCTCGTTCCACAGGTTCGCGCCCTTCAGCGAGCGCTCGACGATGTCGTCAGCCTGCGACTTGGGCATCCGCTTGCTGTTGAGGCGGTTGCCGGCGAGCACGTTCTCGTAGATCGACATGGTGGGGAACGGGTTCGGCCGTTGGAAGACCATGCCGATCTCGCGGCGTACGGCCACCGGATCCACACCCGGGCCGTACAGCGACTGGCCGCCGACGTTCACGGTGCCCTCGACTCGAGCGCCGGGGATCACCTCGTGCATCCGGTTGAGCGCCCGCAGGAACGTCGACTTGCCGCAGCCCGACGGGCCGATGAACGCCGTCACCGCCTTGGCGCGGATCGTCATGGTGACGCCCTGGACGGCCAGGAAGTCGCCGTAGTAGATGTCCAGGTCGGACACATCAATGCTCTTAGCCATTGCCTAGTTTCTCCTTATCGCATCCGGGTCGGGCTCAGGCCTTCTTCGGAGCGAAGATCCTTCCGATGATCCGAGCGATCAAGTTGAGCAGCATCACGATGACGATCAGGACGAGCGCGCCACCCCAGGCGTACGACAGACCCTTCGGCGTCGACGCGGTGTATTGGGTGTAGATGAACACCGGCAGCGTCATCATCCGGCCGTCGAACATGTTGGTGTTGACCGAGTCGGTGAAGCCCGCGACCACCAGCAGCGGAGCGGTCTCCCCGATGACTCGCGAGATGGCCAGCACGACACCGGTGACGATGCCCCCGAGCGCGGTGGGCAGCACCACCTTGGTGATGGTGCGCCACTTGGGCACGCCCAGGGCGTACGACGCCTCGCGCAGGTCGTTGGGCACCAGTCGCAGCATCTCCTCGGTCGAGCGTACGACCGTCGGGATCATCAGCAGCGACAACGCCACCGACCCTCCCAGCCCGAACCGGACCGCGGGGCCGAAGATCAGCACGAACAGGGACAGGGCGAAGAGACCGGCCACGATCGAGGGGATGCCGGTCATCACGTCCACGAGGAAGGTCACCCACCGAGCCAGCCGGCTCTTGGCTCCGTACTCGACCAGGTAGATCGCGGCGAAGATACCTACGGGCACCGAGATCAGGGCGGCTCCCAGCGTGATCAGCACCGTGCCGATCAGTGCGTGATAGAGACCGCCCTGGGCATCTCCGAGCACGTTGCGCATCGAGTACGTCAGGAACTGCGCGTTGATGACCGGCAGGCCGTTCTTGAGCACGGTGAAGAGCAGCCACAGCAGCGGGATCAGCGCGCCGAGGAACGCCAGCCACACCAATGTCGTGATCAGCTTGTCGACGCCGGAGCGGCGTCCCTCGACGGCTGTCGCCCATGCGAAGGTGCCGAAGGCCATGACTGCGGCCGAAGTGAGCCCCCCGAGCCCGATGCTGTCGCTGAGGAGCCAGATCAGGACACCTGAGGCGAGGGAGACCGCGACCATGATGGCCGGGGCCTGCCGCGGCAGGCTGCTCCTGGTCATCTGGTCGGACTTCGGCGCTTGGATCGTGGAGGTCATTTCGCCTGCTTCCTCTCACCGCGCCCGGCGATCCAGCGCGCCAGGAAGTTGACCGCGAATGTGAAGGCGAACAGCACCAGACCCGTGGCGATCAACACCGCCTGCTTGTCCGGGGTCGCCTCCTTGTAGTTGGTGGCGATGTTGGACGCGATCGTCGCGGGGTTGGACGACGAGATCAGGTTCAGCGTCACCACGGGCGCCGCAGACAAGACCATGGCGACCGCCATCGTCTCGCCGAGCGCGCGGCCGAGACCGAGCATGATCGCGGAGACCATGCCCGAGCGGGCGTACGGGAAGACGGCGAGCCGGATCATCTCCCACCGAGTCGCACCGAGCGCGAGTGCCGCCTCCTCATGCAGCCGGGGGGTCTGCGCGAAGACCTCACGGCACAACGCCGCGGTGATCGGCAAGATCATGATGGCCAGCACGATGCCGGCGTTGAGCATGGTGCGCCCGGTGGCAGACGGGGGGCCCGCGAAGAACGGCAGGAAGCCGAGGGTGTCGTGCAACCAGCCCTGGAACCCGGTGATCTGCTTGGCCAGGATGCCTCCACCCCACAAGCCGAAGACCACGCTGGGCACGGCGGCAAGCAGGTCCATGACGTAGGCGACCGGAGTCCTCAGCGCCTTGGGCGCATAGTGCGACACGAAGAGAGCGATGCCGATCGCGAACGGCACCGAGATCAGCAGCGCCAAGATGGCGGCCAGCGTCGTACCGAAGATCAGCGGCCAGACATAGCCCCAGAAGGTCGTGAACGGACGGTAGAAATGCTCGTCGACGCTCAGACCGGGATAGCCCTCCACGAAGAGGAAGAGGAAGACGCCGGCCAGGGCCAGCAGGATGGTGATGCCCGCACTGAGGGCGAGCCCGCCGAAAATGCGGTCTCCTAGCCCTCGAGGAGGCTTCGTGGGTGTCGCGGTGTCAGACACGGCGGGGGATCTCCTGGCTACGGCTTCGGGTCCGTACGACCGGTGGGTCTCACCTGGTCGTACGGACCCTCAGCGCAGGTTGTGGACTACTTGGCGGCGATCTTCTCGACCAGCCCGAGCGCCTCGTCGGCGACCTTGCGGTCGAGCGGTGCCGAACCGGCCTCGTCGTGGGCGGCGTTCTGGCCGTCCTCCGACAACACGTAGGTCAGGAAGCCCTTGACCAGGTCGGCCTGGGTGGCGTCGGCGTAGGTCTCGCAGGCGATCAGGTACGACACCAGGACGACCGGGTAGGCGCCCGACTCGGTGGTGTCGCGGGCCAGGTCGACAGCCATGTCGGTCGCGTCGACACCCTCGGTGCGCGGCGAGATCGCGAGCACCTTGGCGGCACCCTCGGCGCTCGGAGCAGTGAACTCCTCGCCCACCTTTACCGACACGACACCGACACCCTCGGCGGCGCTGAAGTCGGCGTACCCGATCGTGCCGTTGCCGCCGCTGACCGCACCCACGACACCGGAGGTGCCGTCGGCGGCCTCGCCGCCCTTGATGTCGGCCGGCCAGATGCCGTCGGGCTCGAACTTCCAGCCGCCGACGGCTTCCAGGTACTTCGTGAAGTTCTCGGTGGTGCCGGAGTCGTCTTGGCGGTGCACCGCCGTGATCGCCAGGTCGGGAAGGTCCACGCCTTCGTTGTCAGCAGCGATCGCGTCGTCGTTCCACTTGGTGATCTCACCGGCGAAGATCTTGGAGATCGTCTCGGCCGAGAGGTTCAGGGAGTCGACACCCTCGAGGCTGAAGATCACCGCGATCGGGCTGACGTAACCGGGGACCTGGATCACGTTGCCGTCGTTGCAGCGGGCCTTGGCGTCGCTCAACTCACCCTCGTCGTCATCGAGCGCCGAGTCTGTGCCCGCAAAGGCGAACGCCTCACTGATGAAGTTCTGACGACCGGTGCCCGAACCGACCGGGTCGTAGTCGACGGTCACGTCGGGGTTGTCGGTCTGGAACCCGCTGCGCCAGGCTGCCTGAGCCTTCTCCTGGCTGCTGGCGCCACCGCCGGCGAGCTGGCCGGAGAGCTTGTCGCCTCCGGACGAGTCGCCATCGGTGGAGCCTTCGTTGCCGGCACCGCACGCGGTGAGGGTCAGCGCGAGCGCGGCGATGCCGGGGACGATGGCCCGGCGGAAAGAAGTGGTCTTCACTTCGTTGTCTCCTAGCAAGGTCAGGATGCTTACGACCTGGAAGTTAGGAGCCGGAGGTGTCCGGTTCGATGGCCCTTGGTGAACGAGAGGTGAACACCGCACACCAGATTGCCCACGGCTTGGCGAGGGTGTGGCGACCATCACGTGAACGATCCGATTTTCGCTTGACGCACGCAGTTGCCCTGGGGAACAGTCGGCCGACTTCGCGCCCTTATGGCTGGTGTAGCTCGGTCGCCACGACGCGACCATCGCGGTGATGGGCCACCACGAATCCACCGGGCTCAAGTTTCTCGTGCTCGACCCCGAGCGCGTCGAAGATGTACGGCAGCACGGGACGGTGCGAGCACACCACCGAGCCCACGGGCGAGGTGAGCAGCGAGTCGACGACGCCGGCGATCCGGTTGGGACGCATCTTCTCCTCGCTCAGCGCCACTTCTGTCTTCAGTCCCAGACCCTCGATCGCGATGAAGGGCGCGATGGTCTGCATGCACCGCACGCTCGTGGAGCAGACCAGCCGCTCGACACCGTACGCCGCGATTTTGGGCACCAGATGCTCGGCCTGGGCCGCACCGGAGGCCAGCAGCGGACGCAGGCGGTCGTCGCGCTTCCAGTTCTTGCGCTGACGCGCATGCCCGTGGCGCAGCACGATCAGCGGGAGGGTCTTCTTGCCGAAGTCGAGTGCTTCGTCGAGAGTCTCCCGGTCATAGTCGTACGTGAGTCGCTTGGCCGCCTTGGCGACGGGAAGCCACTGGACCGCGTCGATCTCGTCATTCGCGGCGTACTTGGACACATCACCATTGGCCGTGACGCGACCGACCCAGTAGTGCACCTGCTTTTGGCGGCCGTTCTTGAGGTCGTAGCGTTGCGAGGTCAGACGCGGTCCGAGGCGGATGTCGACGCCGGTCTCCTCCTGCACCTCCCGTACGGCAGCCGCCAGCGCATGTTCGCCGCGATCCAACTTGCCTTTCGGGAACGCCCAGTCGTCGTACCGGGGGCGATGCACAAGCAGCACCTGCTCGCGGCGCAGAACCACTGCACCCGCCGAGACGGCAGCTGGACGGCTGGGAGGAGTCGCCATGGGAGGTAGTCTCACACCACCTGACCGGGGGTTGTCGAGCGGACCAGAGTCCGCTCAACCCCCGGCCAGCCGGGGGCTGAGCGGACAAACTGGGTGTCTAGCCGACAAATTTGCCCGGTCAGGACGAGCGGAGGGCCAGTGCGCACGCGCCGAATCCTGATCGCGGGGCTCGCAATCCTGGTGGTGGTGGGCGCGCTCGTCGCGTGGCGAGCCACGGGGAATACGACCCGTTTCGCCCAGGCCGTGCACCTGGCTCCGGGAGGCACCCAACGGGTGACGTGGACCGACTGGGCACGACTGCGTGACCTCCTCAACGAAGGACGAGTGCCCGAAGGCGACGATGTCGCGCGATTCCTGGACGAGGGCTTCGAGGCCGACCTGACCGCGACCTCGGCGCTGCTCTCCTCGATGGACTGGCTGAGCGAGGTCGGACTCTCCCCCGCGACGCTCGACTGGGAGATGCTGGCGCAGTCCTCCGACGGGGCGGCGCTGGTGTTGCACGCCGCGAGAGACCTCGACTTCGACCAACTCGAGGCTCAACTCGCACAGAGCGGATACGCCCGCAAGGATCCCGAAGCCGACAGCTGGCTCGGCGGCGGAGAGGTCGCGAGCACCCTGGGTATCACCCCGGAGCTTCCAGAACCTGATCCTGCTTCCCGACGACCGCCTTGTGGTGGCCTCCGACCGGGCCGCGTACGCAGCACAGGTCGCCGAGGTGGCGCGCGGTGAGCGCGATCATCTGTCGGGCCTGGATCACCTGATCGCTTCCGCCGGCACCCCGGCCAGCGCGGTCCTGCTCGCGGGGTCGTACGCCTGCGAGCACCTGGCCATGGGCCAGGCAGACGAGGCGGACCAGGCAGAGGGCGCGGAGTTGATCGCCCAGGCCGGAGACGTCGGTCCTCTCGACGGCTATCTGGTGGCGGCCCAGACCGCACGCCGCGGTCGGATCCTGTTGGGGTCCTCGTCGTCGGATCGTGCCGAACGCGAGGCCAAGGCGCGTGCTGCTCTGGCGGTCGGTCCGGCGCCGGGCCAGGGTGGCTCGTACGCCGACCGGTTCGACCTGGTCGAAGCCAGCACGCAAGATCGCGTGGTCGTGCTCGACGTACGTCTGGTCCCGGGCGCGTACGCCTTGTCCGACCTGACGTCAGGCCCTGTGCTCTTCGCGACCTGCTAGTTCGGTCAGCGACTCGACGGTCCTGGTCGACGAGGATCGCCGCCGGCACTCCGGGTGCCGTCGCGGGCTCGGATCACGCCTGAGGCTTACGCCGCGATGAAGCGGCTCGAGGGAGCCATCGGGCGATCCCAAAACGATCTGGTCCGCCAGGCCGTGCACCAGTTGCCGGTCGCTCACAAACCGGTCGATCACAAACTTGTGAACTGACCAAGGCTTCCTCGTGTCGTCCCAAAGGCGCTTCGCACAGTCCACGTGCCTGCGCTAGACGCAGCCTGTTCGACGGCCCGCTGGAAAGCGGCGCGTCAGATCCCCAGGATCTTGTCGATCTCGTCGTCGGTGAGGTGCTCGTCGGACTCACTCGCTGCGACGATCAGGTTCGTGGTGAGCTCAACTTCACCGAGCAGGTCGCCGTCTTCGAGAGACACGTCGAGGGGGTCGTGCACCCGAAGCTCCTTGCGGTTGAAAGTTGTCCCAATCATGGCTGTGTGTCGCATATGCCCGGCCGTGACACGCCCAAACATCGCCAGATCAAAGGTTCGGACAAATGACAGCGAGACCCCTCCCCGAAGGGAGAGGCCCCGCAAGTTCTGGTCAGACCAGGTGCTCTGCAATCAGAGCGGACGTACGTTCTCCGCCTGAGGGCCCTTCGGACCCTGGGTGACGTCGAACTCGACCTTCTGGTTCTCCTCGAGGGTCTTGTAACCCTGCGACTGGATAGCCGAGTAGTGCACGAAAACGTCGTCGCCGCCGTCCTCCTGCGCGATGAAGCCGAAACCCTTCTCGGCGTTGAACCACTTCACGGTGCCCTGAGCCATTGCGCTCGTTACTCCTTGTATTGGGGCGAGGGACGCCACTTCGGCGACCCACACCAGATGCCGTGCCACGTCGCTCCGACTTGGCTGACGGTTTGCCCGACACCATGAAGAAACGCCGTTGGATCACAAACTCCGCGGGCGTTGACCTGCTGGAACTTGCACCTGCTGCGCCACGAACACTACCAAGTCACGCTGTGACGTAAACCCCACCGCAGGGGTGGACTCCCATGGCAGCAGGAATCGGCTCTCCGAGCCCGGGCGAAGTAGGCTCCTGCGTGCCCGGATCTCGCGCACCGAGCACGGGCCCCTAAGCTCAAATTGGCAGAGCAGAGGACTTTTAATCCTTCGGTCCAGGGTTCAAGTCCCCGTCTCCCCACCCGCGTGTGACCTGCGAAAACGGCTCCTGACCTGCGGAAACCTGGGTCAGGGGCCGTTCCTCTGTCTGATGGTTGTTTCTCGCTGTTTCGGGCTGTTTTTCGCTCTCGTGCGGTCTGAGTGCGGTCTGAGAGCGGGCCTGTCTGCGCCGGCCCAGGGCGCGGCTTTCGGCGCGTGTCTGCTCGCGGATGCGAGGTGCCAGACCTAACGTCGTGAGCGTGAGAGCGGCTGAGGGCGGTGACGGGGTGCGGCTCGGGCACCTGTGCCCCCGTCGAGCGGCGGCCGGCGCTGCCAGTCGGGGCCTACGGGCCTCGAGGTCTGGCGCTGCGCTGCGTCGTTCAACGGCAAGGCGGCCGGCCGCGACGGCGAGCCCGGTGGACGCGTGCCCGTACCGGCCGAGCTCGAGGCCGTGGGCTACGCGCTGGTGGGTGCGCGGCTACGTCGCCGGCCGGAGCGAGGCGGGGCTACCGACGGCCGCTGATCGAGTCGACGAGTGGGACGAGGACGCACCCTGGCCGGGTGACGTCGCCAGAACATGAGCGCGTCCCCGGTGCCCGGAGCTCCGCGCATGAGTTGGGCACCGGGGACGCTTCCCTGACCCGCTCCACCTGGTGACCGACGAGAGCACCGGAGCGGGGGACTGTGAGGCTCTGCGGACTAGCGGCCGGCGAGAGCGCGGAGGGCGGAGTCGTCGAGGACGGCCGGGATGTGGCGCGGCCACCACTTGGGGACGGGACTGCTCGAGGACGCTGATGTGTCCTCCCTGGGCGAGGGAGAGCGCATCGTCGGCGGGGATCGTGAGCTCGTCGCCTCCGATGAGGTGGCGGCCGGTCGACGGCTGGTTGCACGAGTGGGTGCCGGTCCTGCCGAGCACGCGGACGCGGACGGTCCTGCTGTCGCCGGACTCGGAGGCGGTGGCCGGCGCGTCACCTGCGAGGGTGCGGCGGCGGCGTGTGAGCTCGAGCTCGACGTCCTCGCACACCTCGAGGTCGTCGCGGGCGTCGGCCAGTCGCTCGATGTGCTGGGCGGTCATGGTGCCGTCGACGACGGCGGAGGCTCGGGCGGCTCGAGCTGCTGCGAGCTCGTCGCGGGCCTGGACGGTGGCGGCGTGTGCGGTGTGCTGCTGCTCGACGAGTGCCTCGAGCTGTCGGCGGTCACGTCGCGGTCGTCGTCGTGAGGTGCGGTGCTGGTCATGGGGTGGTGCTCCTATCGGGTCAGGTCAGGGAAGGTCGAACGTTCGAAGGCGTCCCACGCGGCCTCGCTGCTGTCCTCGGGTGAGGGTGCGGGCGCGGTCGGGTAGGCGGGTGCCTCCTGGTCGGGGACCGGGGCGGACATGCGCGAGATGCTCGCGGCGGAGTCCTCGAGGTAGAGGGTCGTTATCCGCATGGGCGCGGCCTCCCTGATCGTCGGTCGGGTGTGGTGCTGAGTACGACGCTAGGAACGATGCCGAGAGCGTGGCGGGACGGTGGCCGTGTCGCGCTGTCGCTCGATCTGTGGCCGTTGGGCATGGCTGCTCAGAAGTGGGCGGAGGTGACGCGGCCGAGGTAGTTGAGGCTCGTGCGGTCGCGTTGCTCGGCGCGGGCGTGCTCGATGTTGTCGTGCATGAGCTGGTCGGCGGAGTCGAGGCCGGCGTCGTGTCGTGCCCAACCTTCGGGGCCTCCGCCGATCCTGTCGCGGCACCTGGGGCAGACCCGCACGGCGTCCGGTCGGGGCGGCCTCGGTGCCGGGGTCGGCGCGGGGGTGGGGGTCCGCTGCTCGGCGCGGGCGAGTGCCTCGAGCGCGTCGGGGTCCACGGTGCTCACGAGATGCCGTGCGCGTCGGTGACTGCGCGGGCGAGCGCGGCGGCTGCGGTGAGCTCCTCGAGGGAGACGTCCCGCGCTACGCGGGTCGCGCGGCCTGGGCGGGGCAGGTGCTGCGCTGGCTTCCGGCGAGGCTTCGGGGAGACGAGGCGGAGGGCGGCGACTCGGAGCCCTTCGGCGGCGAGGCGAAGCTCGTCGGGGTCGGGTGCGTGCTCGGCGGCCTCCTCGAGCTTGAGAGCGGCGTACGCGGCTGCGTTGAGCATCTGCTGTCGACGGGTCGGCTTCTGCCTGTCGTTGGTGCCGGGGCGTCTCGCGTACGCGAGGGCCAGATCGAGGGCGGAACGTGCCGACTCGGTGCCCTCGGTTGGCTGGTTGGGGGTCATGGTTGGTTCTCCTGGGTGGTCGTCGTGGTGTGCTCGGCTGCTATCGCGGTGCGGAGGTCGTCGAGGTTGGCGGCGAGGGTGTTGAGGTGGTCGAGGGCGACGTCGAGGCGGTCGACGTCGTGGCCGATCTTGGCTCCGAGCGCGTCGCGGACGAGCTCCGCAGAGTGCGTCTCGGGTGGCGGAGCGGTTGTGCCGGGTGGTGCGTCGTGCTAGCTCGTGTCGGCTGACGCGGCGGGGTGCTCGGGTCGGCTCGTCGTCGAGGTCGTCGAGGTCGTCGTCCAGGTCGTCGACGTCTGGCACGTCGTCGGGGTCGAGCTGCTCGTCGAGGGCGTGGGTCATGCGGCGTCGCTCCTGGTGGGCTGGTGACGGGCGAGCGCGTCGGCGGCGAGGGCGGAGACGAGCTCGGGGCGGGAGACGGTGGCGGCAAGGGTGGCGGGGCCGGCGACGGTGGCGAGGCCGTGGGCGACGAGCTGGCAGGCGGCTGCTCGCAGGTCGTGGCCGGTGAGCGTGAGGGTCTGTCCGGTGGAGAGCGTCACTCCGGGTTGGCCGGCCGCGAGCCGGACGGTCTGCCCGTCGGGGTAGCGGATCGTGAGGTGGGAGGCGGAGCGTCGTCGGTGCATGGTCCTGGTCCTGTCGTCGGTGGGGGTCACGCGGGGCGCTGGTCACGGCGTGCGAGGTGCGGGCGGCATTGCAGACACGGGATCGGCCTGTCGAGCTCGTCGTCTCCGAGCCACCCGTCCTCGCACCGGGAGTCGTGAAGGAACGGCTGCTCGGGGTTCTCCTCCTCGAGCTCGCGGAGCTCGCGGGCGTCGGCGGAGTCAACGGGGTAGCGGTAGGGACTCACGAGGCGGCCTCCTGTGCGTTGCTGTCGTGCGCTGGGCAGCACGTCCCGTCGGAGGCGTAGGGCGCTCCGCTGGGGCAGCGGTTGGCGGTGCTGCGGTAGGCGAGGCGGGCCGGCTGCGGCCTGGGCGTCGTCTCGAGGCTGCGGGTCCATGTGATGACGGCACCGGGGCCGGCGTTGTGCCACCTCTTGCGGGCGGCGACCTGCTCGAGGTCGTCGCGGGTCCAGCCGGCGGCGGTGAGGTTGTGGCAGGCAGCGGCGAGGGTGCGGGGGTCGGCGGTGAGCTTCGCGGCGGAGGTCGGTGGGCAGGTGCTCGAGGACTACGGCCGTGAGGTCGTCGTGTTCCGGGTCGTCGCCGGGGAGCGCGTGCGGAGCACGCTGCTCCTGGCCGTTGTCGGCTGTCTCCTGCTCCTCCTCCTGCTGCTCCGGTGCCGGGGCGGCGGGTGAGGTGGTCGCGGTGGCCGGGGACGCGGGGGAGGGGGAGGGAGTAGTTAGGGAGAGGGAGGGGTCGGCGTGGCCGGACGGTATCCCGACGGTTGACCGTCCAGCGTGGCCGGACGGTATCCCGACGGTTGGGCGACGGTTGGGCGACGGTTGCGGCTGCTCAAACCGTCCAGCGTCCCCGGACGGTTGGTCACTCTCCAACCGTCCAGCGTGGCCGGACGGTTGGCCGTCGAGCAGTAGGCGATAGCGCGTCCTGCGCTTGCCTCGAGAGCGGACGTCGACGGCGAGCAGAGCGGGCCGGCGCTCGGTGGGCTGCTGTAGGTCGCGGAGGATGCCGCGCACCGACGATAGGTGCATCCCGGTCCACGCGGCGAGGTTGTGCGCGGCCGGCGTAGTCGTCTGCCCGTCGTAGGAGTCGCACGCGAGGGCGAGTAGGACGAGGCGCTCTCCCTGGGAGGTGAGCTTCTCGGGGGAGTGCCGCCACGAGCTCGACGGCGGGGCGGGTGCCGTCGACGTCGAGGGGGTCGGGTCGCTGGGTCATGGCGTGGTCTCGTCGGTCCGCCTGGGCCGGTCCTGTCCGCGCTCGCGGCTAGTCTCGGGGTGCATGGTGTGGTCCCTTTCGGTACGCGGCTCCGGTTCTCTCGACCGGGGCCGCGTTGCTGTCGTCGGTGGGGTGCCGAGACGGCGGCAAGGGACTAGCAGTCCTCTGCTCGCCTGAGCCGTACGACGACGCGGCGGTTACGTCCTCGCAGGTCAGAGGCGGTGTCACCGTCTCGGCGGTCATGGGGTCGGGTCGCTCAGACCGCACTCAGACCGCACGAGGCCGCTGGGCGCGCTCGTTGTTCTCGATCCAGCGGTCGACGTCGGAGCGGCGGTAGCGGACGTGCCGGCCGAGCCGGACTCCCTTCGGGCCGGTGCCGTTGTGCCGCCACAAGCGGACGGTGGGCACCGGCACCTTGAGGTAGGCGGCCAGCGCGTCGGTGGTCAGGAGTTCACTAGCGGGTGTGGCTGCGGTCGTGTCCATGTGGGCTTCCTTGCTCGGGCGTCTTGCTGCGTCTTGCTGCATGGACACATACTGCGGGTGGCTGACAGATCGAGCGATTGGTGTGTATGGTTTCCATATGGCAACGACGACAGAGGCACTACCCCGGCTCCGGTGGCGCTGCGCTCAGAAGGTCCGGCGCGACGGCGACGAGCTCGTGTGGGACGTCGAGGCGACCCGACGCAAGGGCGGCGAGTGCGTGGGCGGCGAGACGTTCCTCGAGGGGTTCCTCGCGCTCGCTGAGGCCACCGACGAGGCCGTCGTCGACTACGCGGAGCGGTGGGGCGGAGTCCTGGCGTTCTGCCGTCACGGTCTGCCCGGTGCCTCACCTCGGCACCTCGAGGACCCTGACCGGCCGGGGGCGAGCTGGTGTGAGCCGACGGTCCGCGAGCCGCTCGACGAGTGGCGGCGCTGGTCCCGGTTGGCCGGCGTCGTCCTCAAGGTGTCCGGCGCGGTCGCTGCCGGCAAGAGCGTGCCGTCGAGCCTGTGGCCTGAGCTCCTGCCGTTCGCCTACGGCGGCGTCAAGGTGTTCGCGGGTGTCGAGCCTGGGTTCGAGAACCTCACCACACCTCGAGGCATCGGGGCTCGGCGGGCGCTGGTCGCTCAGGCGGTGTCGTACTGGCTCGAGGCGGGCGGCGCTCGGGTGGGCATGGAGTGGTCGACGGGTGCGCGGCCTCGGCTGGTCATCGGCTCCGGGGGCCTGCCCGACGCGGGCATCTTCGGCGCGCTCGGTGTGCGCAGCTCGCGGGCCGTTGCGCGAAGGCGGAGCGGCTCGACGTGTGCGACGGCTGCGGGCGGCCGTTCCTGATGAATCCCAAGCAACGCGCACGGCTCGAGCAGACACCGGGCACGCGGACGTTCTGCCCGGACTGCCGAGAGGCCGGCGTCCCGGCACGCATGGCCGACCAAGACCGGCGAGCACGACAGAGAGCGGCTCGCGGCAAGTAGAGACGGCGACGCGCTCGCATCCCTGAGAGCGCGTCACGACGAGAGAGAGGAACCGACGACATGGCAAGCATCAAGAGGCGAGCGGACACCGGGAGGTGGAGAAGCTCGCTACCGGGGACCGGACAAGCGGGAGAGGCTCAAGGACTTCGACCGCAAGACCGACGCGGAGCGGTGGCTCCGTGAGCAGACCGCGAAGATGGACCGGGGTGAGTGGACCGACCCGACGGCCGGCCGCGTCACGGTCGGGGACTACTCGGCGGAGTGGCTGCGCGGGAAGGTGAAGCTCAAGCACTCGACGCGCACGTCGTACGAGTCGCTGCTCCGTGAGCACGTCCTCCCGACCTGGGCGGCGGTGCCGCTGTCGGGGGTGCGTCACGAGGACGTCGCGGTGTGGGTCCAGCGGATGCACTCGCGGGGCCTGTCGGCGTCGCGGACGCGGCAGGCGTACATCGTCCTGTCGCAGGTGCTCGACCTAGCGGTGAAGGCGCGGCGCATCCCGTCCAACCCTGCGCGTGGGGTCGAGCTGCCGAGCCTGCCGAGCAAGGCCGAGCGGCCGTTCCGGGCGCTCGACGAGGGGCAGGTGTGGGCGATTGCGGAGGCGGCCGGGGAGAGCCGTCTCTCGGTGCTCGTGCTCGCGTGGTGTGGGCTGCGGTTCGGTGAGCTCGCGGGTCTGCGGGTGCGTCACTTCGACGTGCTGCGGCGGGAGCTGCGGGTCGAGACGAACCTCTCGGAGATCGGCGGGCACCTGATCGAGGGCACGCCCAAGACGGCCGCGTCGGTGCGGCGGGTGCCGGTGCCGGTGTGGCTGGTCGACGAGCTCGCGGCGACGCTCGGGGGCGAGCGGGCGGCCGATCATCTGCTGACGGCTCCGGGTGGCGGTGCGCTGCGGCTGGGCAACTGGCGGGGCCGGGTGTTCGACCCTGCGGTGAGGGCGGCCGGTGTGGCTCGGCAGGTGGCTGGCGACATGGTGCGGCCTCACGACCTGCGGCACACCTGCGCGTCGCTGCACATCAAGTACGGGACGCCTCCGAAGGTGCTGAGCGAGATGCTCGGGCACGCCTCGGTGAGCATCACCCTGGACCGCTACGGCCACCTGTACCCCGGTGACGCTCACACGTACGTGGATCGGCTCGGAGAGGTGGCGCTACAGTCTCGTGCGGTCTGGTTGCGGTCTGAGAGGTCTGCGCGGGTGGTTGGTCTGGCACCTGCGGCGGGAGAAAAGGCCGTCTGACCTGCACAAACAGATCAGCGGGCCCCTAAGCTCAA